>JBCCOH010000106.1:0-19395 GCA_039111275.1 Cyanobacteria bacterium P01_D01_bin.1
AATCACTCATCGATCGACTGATTCCATTCCTGAAAACGACGAACCTTGCTAGCGAATCCAGACGCCTTGAATTTCTCTAAACGCAAAGGCGCGGGTTGAACAGAAGGAACAGAAATCCTAAAAGAGAAAGGGCTCTCTCCCATTGGCACATATTCAATCCCGCCTAGACGATAGCGGTTCTTCATCACTGCATTGCCTTCCGCGTCGAAAATTCGACCAAAGATATCGGCATCGACAATGTCTTTGGCCGATTTGTTGACAGCAGTGCCTTTGACCAGGTAGCAAGTCGCAGACATCGAAGAGCCGCTGGTCGTCAAGTTTTCGGCGTAGGCAGCATCAGCGGGGCATTCTTCAGCGACTAAATCCTTGAGTTCGATTTGGGTGAGCGCATGTGCAGCCGGAGTCCAGCCGAAAAAGCCAACACAGACAATCAGTAAAAGGACAAGCAGACGGGTGCGTAGAAGTGAGATCATGACGTTGCTGAATATGGCCTAGCCGAATGCCTTAAGCTTACCGTTTTCGATGACGCTTTAGGACGGTCGCCGCTAGATGCTTGCTAACCAGACGTTTGCCGACTGAATGCTTAGCTAGGAACTTGATAGGTGATCCAGCAGAGTCTGACGCATTACCTCTACAGGCGCTGGTTGGTTCAGCCAAATCTCTAGCGCAGCCGCACCCTGCTGAACTAGCATTTCTAACCCGTCGATAGTGGTTAGCCCAGCAGCAGCAGCCTGTTGGAGAAATTTGGTAGGGCGGGGGGTGTAGATGAGGTCGTAGGCGATCGCATCTCCTGCTAGCAGTCCAATTTCTTCATCGCTCAGTGGCGAAGCGTTTACTTCAGGATGCATCCCAACAGGCGTCGCATTTATCACTAGTCCAGCCCTTGGCAATTGAACTGGCAGTTCATCCCAGGTCATAACTTTCAGCCTAGCCGCAATATTTGGACTTTTTGCCCAGCTCTCAGCAAACAGAGCAAGCTTTTCAGGATTGCGCCCAACGACGCTAATCCGCTTACAGCCGAGCTGATAACAGGCAGCGACGACTGCTCTAGACGCGCCACCGTTGCCAAGAATAATAGCGCGAGTGCTAAACCAGTCCTGCCCAGGTGGCTTTACTGTCTTGAGTGGAGATAAAAAGCCAATAGCATCTGTATTAGTGCCATGCCAAACTTGCGTGCCGTCATCTTGGACTTCGCGCCAGACGGTATTAACTGCGCCAATTGCTTTGGCCACGTCGCTGGTTTTGTCCAACAGCGGCATGATGGTCTGCTTGTGTGGAATGGTGATGTTGAAACCTCGTAGGTTGATGGCTGCGAAGCCCGTAATTGCAGCCTTGAGATCATGTGGATGAATAGGAAAGGGTAGATAGACATAGTCAGCCGGGGTGGACTTTTGTAGGTGTGCGATCGCCGCATTATGCATCAGCGGCGAAAACGAATGCTTCACCGGATAGCCAATCACCCCTAGCAGCTGAGTTGTCCCTTTAATGGTCATGTCTAACTATCTGTTCATCACTAGCCGTTGATAACTAGAGCGTAGCGTAACCGAAGGTGACGTCAAACTCTCGGCACCAGATAACAGCTGATCTAAACGCACTGACATCCACATTCTCAGGAATAGCATAGCGCTGCGCTCCGGCGACTTGCTGAAGCTGACCTAGGCTGATGTAGTTGTCAGGGCTGTAGCTTTCAGGCTCCGCATCTGTATGCAAAAGCACCAACAAATCGGGACCGCTGGCGCTGCTAAACTCTGAATCGAATTCTAGATAAGACTGTCCGTCAATTTCCACAATTTTGGTAGCGCCACTAGTCGGATGCGCTGCACCAACAAAAGCCGCGCCAGTAGACTTGGTAAACTGACTGTTCTTCTCTTCGGCAACTAGAGAAGCTGTTTGATTAGTTTTGAGCGAGAGGTCACTAGTATCAGGATTAACTGTGAGCAGCGCGCCGATAGGAGGAGAAGTGGGAGAAGGCTGATTGATTGACTGTGCCTGTAGCGCTGGCTGATATACAGTCGCAGTGACAATCACCGCAAAGCCAATACGCTGAATCTGTTGTTTGATAGAAGTGAATTTCATAAGATGATTTGCCTCTACAAAGGAGGCGCTGATATCAGTGAATAAAGGCTAGAAGCATCGGCGCTTTGGTCTGGCGCTTTCGTCTTTCCGGCCTTGTTGATATCAGTATGGTGCCGACGAGAAGAGGGGTTATGAAAATGAAATAAGCGCTGACTGAAGACAGGTGAGAAGTATCGAAGTTCGTTCTAAGCCCCATCTCTCCATCTCCCTATTCTTCATCTCCCTATTCCTCATCTCCCTATCCCCTACCTCTCGCCTTCCGTCCTCACCGTCAGCACCTGCGGCGGAGTAGAGTCTGCCGGATAGAGCAAATCTACCTCAACAGTGCGTGAGGTCATCGGTGGCATAGTCAAGGTCGCAAGCGGCGTACCCTGCTGACCGCGCTTCATGACGAGATGGATATTGCGAATGATAGGAAGATTGCGGTCGCCCTGGTAGCGAACCTGCACAGGGCCTCTAAAGAAGGTTTGAGTCGGCAAAGGCTCAAAGAAGCGAAGGCCATCCTCGCTTAAGCTGTCTTCTTTGATAGCGGTTTCAAGGGCGACAGTGACGGTCTGAGCTTGGTCAGTTGGGTTGAACAGCGGCAGGGTAAGGCTGTAGCGAACGCCGTAGTTACCGTGGCTCTGGTAGGCAGTGTCGGGATATCGCACCAGCATCTCGGCGCTTTGGTTTTGATCGGTGCCCATGGTTCCGGCGTACAGTAAGCTGATGCCGTAGGAAAAAGCTTTGCCTGCTGTAGGAATCGTTAGGCGATCGGGTGTTTCATCTATTAACCCGTTTGTGACTGACTCGTTTGTGGCTGGCTCGTTCGCCGCTAGCCCGTCCGGGGCTGATTCGTCCGTGAGTGTCGCTTTCCATTCGGAACCCAAAGAAACGCCTGCTACCCGGCCGTAGATCAAGCGAGTGCCTTCTGCGACTGGCAAAGGTACAGGTGCAAGGTCGCGCGGTCCAGATAGTCCACCTTCTTTCAATAGCGATTCCCAAGCGGCTAAAGTCGGCGCACTTTCGACGATGCTACCGTCTACGCCTTCTTCTACGGTTGCATACTGAGCCAAACTCGCCACATAGACAGGTCCATCACTCTCTAGATAAGCCAGTGTCGAACGGCCATTGATCGGTGGCTCTAGCGCTCGAATCGGAATTGGCTGATTCATCAGCATCCTGCTTTCGCCGGGCGGAATGATCATTTCTGGCGAAAAGATATTCTGCAATCGGTCTTGGAGCATGTCACCACTGACTCGGCTACCTGGCCCGGCATAGACTGGATCTAAAGGACTAAACGGGATGAAATCAGGCAGCTGAATGAATGGAGCATCGGGCTGACTGAGGTAGCTAGCGCCGGAGAGTGATCGCACCGTCACAGGCACCGAGCCAGGATTATGGACCAGTACGCCGATGTACAGACTGTCTAGCAGTTCGGGAGCTTCCTCGTCGTAGTCCAGTGCTTTGTAGACGTGGTGGGCAAAAACATCGAAACGTCCGTCGAATGGAAAGTCGAGATGGGCTTCAGGCACAGCCATACCAACGGGTGGAAACGTAGAAAGCAAAATACCTGGATCTTCGACTAACTCAGGGCTATTGCTATTGAAGACAGGAACTTTATTCAGCTCTCCGGGAAGCGGTCTAACAGACTGCTCGACAACAAACTCTGTTGGATCCGAAGATGTCTGTGCAACCAAATTAGTCGCACTAGGTTGAGTAACCGTCTGAGAAAGCGTTAGCGCCGTAAACCAGGCAAGCATAGATAAATCCGTCGGTGTGTAGGTTGAAGAGTATTTTGCCTGATCGGGGGATGCGATCGCCATCCTCGCAACACCACGCAACAGATGTTAATCCGTACAGAGTGAGCTACGGCAATATCTAGGCTAAGCCGTAGCAGAAACATCTCAAACAGACGAACGACACGAATGGGCTCGTTTTGCCGCACATCAGACCGCCGAAAAAGTGGTCAAAGCCCTACACCTATGTTTTGGTCAAGCAGCTTGGGGGCATCTAGTAGCGCGCCTGTTGACTGAGCTGCCTGAACCGACAGTATCTAAAGTTCCGCCTTCTGACACATGACCTTATTGATCAACGTTCTCAATTAACATTCACCGATGCTTAGGTTCGTATACTATGGCTTCGATAGGTTGAGTATATGCGGAGGTTTTAGCTGCTGGACTTTTAGATCTCTCGTATAAAGGTCTCTCGTTGGCTTTCTCAGATCCGATCCAGGTTTTATCCTCGAACTTATCTACTTTAGCAGGCTGATAGAATGTGTTTTTCTGAAGCTGATAAGTTGTTTGGTACAGAGTCTTTTCGGTACCGTTGATCGCGGTCAAATCAGGCTTGGCGGTTCTTTGAATCGGCTGATAGAGATAGTCCCGATCGCTTTGGTCTATTGAAAAGCGAGACTCAAGCTCAGCTTCAGGCATACTGTAAGCGACAGCCGTTCTATGCTGAGTTTGTAGCCTGCTGGCAGATTGATAGGCGAGTGGAGGATTTTCGCTGGTGATCAGTCTGTTCTGCTGCCAATTTTCTAACGTGCTGTTGAAGTCAAAGCCCGCTGCCCGCTGAAAGTGCCAGAGGCTTCCTTGCAAAAAGAAGAATGCTAGGTAGAGGTGGGCGTTAGCTAACCAGACACGGCTAGTATAGCCATCGGACAGGGTAGGCTGAGCCTCAAAATAGCGCGGTAGAAATGCCGACTGTAGCTCCAGGGTTGGGCCATAGAACTTTTCGGGATAGGCGATCGCATCAAAGCCACAGTAAAAAGACGCGGTATAGCCCGCTATGGCAATACCCAATAACGAGTAGGCTAAGATTCCATCTCCTGAAAAAAAGAAGACTCTCTGAACCCATCGAAAAGGCGGAACGAGAATATGCCAGACTCCGCCAACAATCAACAAACTAGCCACATAGATATGTCCACCCACTAGGTCCTCTAGGCTGCTGATATCGAATGGGTGCGTGCTGTAGCCTAAGATCACAGCAGGGTCGAGCGTGGGATTGGTGACGACTCGAACCGAGTCTGAATAAGCATCGTAGAGCCCTCCGAAGGACTGCGCTTTGGCAACTAGTAACAAAGCGCCCAAGCCTAGAAATATGAGATGATGCCCTAGAATCAGACCCAGTTTGCTGGCGTCTTGCCACTCAAAGTGAAATTTTTGTGCTCTTTTGGGTGCGATCGCCAGACTCTGAGGCAGCTGAGTATAGTGAAAGTACGCGCCGCCTGCTAGTACAACAGCAGCCACAATGTGAATCGCGCCTATCGAAGACCAGATGCTGGTATCAACAATGTTGCCATCTGCTCCGATGCCCCAACCCTCAGTCGCTAGATGCGGCAGCAGGATCAGACCCTGGCTGTAGAGCGGCTGATTAGGAGAATAAACAGCCAGCTCAAATAGGGTAAATGCCCCAGCCCACAGCATAATCAAAGCGGCCTGAGCAACGTGAGCCACAATAAATGTATTAGAAAGATCGATAAACCGGGCGTTTCCTTCCCACCAGGGATATCGTTCCTGGGTTTGATTAGAATCGTACATGGTCATAAGGTCGACTACGATAGAAGTGCCTAGAAAGAATTTAGAGAAAGTACCGACCCGTAGGGACATTGCATGCAATGCCCCTACGGCGTATTGATACATGGTCGGTATGTTATTTAGATGCTCGTCCTTTAGCGCAAGCCAGAGATAATATGGTCGAAATAAACACCTATCTCCTGTCCTGCATCAGGGCCTACTCGATTGGCAACCACCTCTTTCATGGCCTGCACTGCCTGAATCGTCGGCTCAATTGGCACACCTAGCGATGCGTAAGTCTCCTTGAGTCCATTGAGAATTCGTTCGTCAATGATAGAAGCATCATCAGCCAGCATGGCATAAGTGGCATAGCGCAAGAAATAGGTCAAATCTCGAAGGCAGGCGGCATAACGGCGAGTGGGATACATGTTGCCACCCGGCTGCGTGATATCTCCGTACAGCAGACTTTTTTCGACAGTTTTTCTGATGATGCCAGCGGCATTGTCCCCTATCTGACTGACTGCTTTGACGCGCGCAGCCCCGGTTTGGAAGTATTGTTTAAGCTGGTCAAGATCGTTATCCTTGAGATAGAGACCTTTTTCGTCAGCCGGATTAATCAGGGACGTGATTGTATCTTGCATAGTTGTTTCTACTAGTCTTGGTGAAAGTGAATCGGTCAGTCAAAAAATCTAAAAGTGTTAGCGTTCTGTTCTATGCGAGCCGTCAATGCCTTCAAGAACAGAGCTAGTAGGGGCAGCGCTAGCTCTAAAAAGCGCGAATGAGCTGATCAAAGTAAGGACTCGCCAGAGCGGCTTCTTCAGAACTCAAGACACTTAGGGCAGATTGCTTTAGACAGCGCATCGCCTGCCTCAGGTTTGTGAGAGGTACTTGCAAAGAGACATACATATCGCGCATGCCATCTAAACCAATGTCTTCTAATGGCTTAGAATTACCCGCCAAGATACAGTAGCTGACTAGGCGAACGTACCATCCTTGATCTCTTTGACAAAGCGCTGTTTTTTGCTTGTCGCCGCTGTTGCTAGGCGTATTGGGGCACTGAGACCAGAACTGCTGGCTGCCAGATTCAACAATCTTCTGTTGGTTCGCTGCTAAATTTTGAACAGCGCTAATCCGTGCGCTGCTATTGTTGAAAAAGTCCTGAAGCTGGGTCAGCTCAGTACTCTCTAAAAATCGATCAGCGCGATCCGATTGAGCAATTACTTTGGCTACAATACTCATCCACTAAACCTCTCTATAAAATACCTTTTCAAAGGAAAGTTCTACATCTGCGCCAATTTCAACAGAAAAATTCTTGAAGAAGCAGAACAGATCTTGTAGAAGAGCCAGCGGTTGTCTCGATTGAGAAATCTGCTTAGAAAGCCGAAGCGCTATCAATATCGAAACAACGCCTATCTCTCTTTTCCATAACCACCAGCCCTACTAGCCTATGGTTATGATTGGATTTTTATGTCTTGTAGTCTTTCGATCGGCTACCCAGATGGGGTCACCTGGATTGCATATGGACAAACCGCTCTCTCATTAACCATCAACTAAATTGCCGATAGGTATTTCTACTTGTTTCCTTTCAACAACCATAAGAGCGGTCGAACTTATGTGCTTAATTTCTTAAAGAACTAAACACATAAGTTTAGAGATATTTATCTTTGAATGAAAAATTTTGAGAGTTTCAATTCTGTTGATAGATACAGTTCATAACTTTGACTGCTTTGAACAAGGTATGGCTTTTGGGTCAGCGGTCTGACAATAGGCCAAACAAATTGCGGACCCTGAATGCACAAAGGTCCGCAATATTCCGCTAGTTTTTAGTAGAGATTGCTTTACTAAAAGACGAAGGCTAACGAAAACGCTATCTAGTAGACGCGATCGCAGGTACTTTCGCTCTCTGCATCTCAGCTAATATCGCCGACACGTTTGCTTTGGCATCACCGAATAGCATCTGAGTATTCTCTTTGTAGAACAGTGGATTATCCACGCCGGCATAGCCGACCGATAGACTGCGCTTCATTACCACCACGTTTTGTGCCTGCCATACTTCTAGTACTGGCATGCCTGCAATCGGACTAGTTGGATCTTCAAGCGCGCTCGGGTTCACAGTGTCGTTGGCACCAATGACTAGAACAACATCGGTTTCGCCGAAGTCTTCGTTAATTTCGTCCATCTCTAGCACAATGTCGTAGGGTACATTGGCTTCTGCTAACAATACGTTCATATGACCGGGCAGACGGCCTGCGACGGGGTGAATGCCAAAGCGGACTTGGGTGCCGCGATCGCGCAAAATCTTCGTGATATCCGCTACCGCATGTTGGGCTTGAGCTACCGCCATGCCATACCCAGGCGTAATGATTACACTACTTGCTCTAGTCAGCAGCTCGACAGTTTCTTCTACTGTCGCAGCGGCTGCCTCGCCACTAGGCGCACTACTGCCGCCCTTTGCTTTGGGCGCATTACCAAATCCACCGAGAATCACACTGAGGAAAGACCGATTCATCGCTTTGCACATAATGATGCTGAGAATCGCCCCACTGCTGCCGACTAGCGCGCCCGTTACAATCAACAGGTCGTTCGAGAGCATAAAGCCTGCAGCCGCCGCTGCCCAACCCGAATAGCTGTTCAGCATCGAGATTACAACGGGCATGTCCGCACCACCAATTGCCGCAACTAGGTGAATACCCAGCAGTCCTGCGAGTCCGCACATACCTAGTAGCGCAGGCAGTCCGGCGGTCCCAGCCGCGCCCATAAATACA
This sequence comes from Cyanobacteria bacterium P01_D01_bin.1, assembly GCA_039111275.1. Classification (GTDB taxonomy): domain Bacteria; phylum Cyanobacteriota; class Cyanobacteriia; order Phormidesmidales; family Phormidesmidaceae; genus Phormidesmis. The sequence continues at coordinate 8,339 of JBCCOH010000106.1, forward strand.
ACGCCGAGCGCGACCGTCCCGACCAACAGACCAATGTTCAACAGATGACGCCCCGGCAGGGTCAGCGGCTTGCTGCTGATAATCGCCTTGAGCTTGCCAAAGGCAACGACAGAGCCAGTAAAGGTTACCGCGCCGATGAACACACCTACATAGATTTCGACTAAGTGAATAGTCTCCTCCGCACCGACTAGAGACGCTTCGGGCTGTAGGTAGTTGCCAATGCCCACTAGCACGGCGGCTAGGCCAACAAAGCTATGCAGCATTGCGACTAGCTCGGGCATGGCTGTCATCTCTACTCGTGATGCCATCATCGCGCCGATTAGCACGCCTGGAATAAGCACGCTGACTAGAGCCGCGTAGTTCGTCAGCTCTGCGCCCAAGGCGGTTGCGCCAATTGCCAGCACCATCCCGACGATGCCGTACAGATTGCCGCGCTTGGCCGTTTCCTGGTTAGAGAGACCGCCTAAACTCAAAATGAACAGAACGATAGCCACAATGTAGGCCAGCGTCACTAGATTGTTTGACATGGTTATTTCCTTTTAGTTCTTTTGCCTTGCTCGCAAGAACAACAATTAGCTGTGAAATCTGATCGTAGGGGCATAGCATGCTACGCCCCTACAACGGAATTTATTTGTGGAATTATTTGTGGAATTATTTGCGGAACATTTTGAGCATTCGCTGGGTGACGAGGAAGCCGCCGGAGATATTGATGGTGCCGACTAAGATCGCGATCGCACCTAACACGCCCGTCGCACTCATTCCCTCTAGCTGCAACAAGCCTCCAATGATGATGATCCCACTAATTGCATTGGTCACACTCATCAGCGGCGTATGCAGCGATGGACTTACATTCCAAATCACCTGCCAGCCCACAAAGCAAGCTAGGACGAACACCGTAAAGTGAGAGAGAAAAGAAGCTGGTGCGTTTAGCCCAATCGCTAAGAACAAACTAGCCGCTGCGGCGAGACCAACCCACTTCAACAAACTCTGAAGAATAGGTTTTTTAGCAGACGCTTTTGACTCAACAGGCTCTGCCTTAGGCGCTGCGATCGCCGCAACGAGCTGCGGTGGCTGCTCAGGCTTGGGCGCAGGCCAAGTCACCTCACCCGCATGAGTAATCAATGCCCCGCGTACGGCCTCATCTTCAAAATCAATCTTGTACTCGTCGGATCCGCCCATATCGCTGAGCAAATGACAGAGATTTGTGCCGTATAGCTGACTGGCCTGACTGGCCATCCGACTAGGGAAATCAGTAATGCCTACAATCGTCACCCCGTTGTGTGCATATACCTCACCTGGTTTGGTCACTGCGCAGTTGCCACCCTGCTCAGCCGCCATATCTACAATCACGGAGCCTGGCTTCATTAGCTCAGCGGTTTCCTGCGTAATCAGTAGAGGGGCGCGTTTCCCCGGAATCAGCGCTGTGGTAATGATGATGTCTACGTCCTTCGCCTGCTCAGCAAAAAGCGCCATCTCCGCTGCAATAAATTCAGGGCTCATCGTCTTGGCATAGCCGCCTTGACCGGTGCCATCTTCCTCAAAGGTCAGCTCTAGAAACTCAGCACCTAGGCTCTCAACCTGTTCTTTGACCACAGGCCGCGTATCGAAGGCGCGGACAATCGCCCCTAAACTCTTCGCCGCACCAATCGCGGCTAGGCCCGCAACCCCCGCCCCGATCACCAGTACCTTAGCGGGTGGTACCTTGCCCGCAGCGGTGATCTGTCCGGTAAAGAACCGCCCAAACTGATTGGCTGCCTCAATCACTGCCCGGTAGCCAGCGATATTCGCCATTGAGCTAAGCGCATCCATCTTCTGGGCTCGGCTGATGCGAGGAATCGCGTCCATCGCCAATACAGTCGCCTGCCGTTCTGATAGCCGCTGAACTAATGCTTGGTTTTGCGCAGGCCAGATAAAGCTGATAAGGGACTTGTTTGCGCTCAGCATGTCTGCTTCATGCTGGCCGTTGGGATGATCCTGTGGCGGCTGCACTTTCAAGACGATGTCAGATTTTTCCCAGAGTTCAGCGGCTGTCTGTACGATTTCGCAGCCTGCTGACTGATATGCCGCATCGCTAAAGTTCGCATCTTCGCCAGCCGCATGTTCGACTAGCACGTCAAACCCAAGCTTTTGCAGTTTCTTTACAGTGGCAGGAGTGGCCGCTACGCGCCGCTCACCCGAGACTATTTCTTTGGGAACGCCAACTTTTTTAGCGGGTTTCGACTCAGCAGAACTAGCCTGGGCAGCACCTCTTTCAATCGCCAGGGTCATGGCATCTCCTTCTAGATTTGAGCAAACTAAGCAAACTAAATGGGCAAACTAAAATTTGGCATTAGAATTTGACATTTAGGCAGACTAAATTTTGGCAGAAGGGAAATCGACTCGGCTCAGAGTGCTCACAAAGCTTGACGTCTGTTTGTATAAGTTTTTGAAGTACTTTGTGAGTCTACATATTTTCTGGTTTGACATTTGCACCTCAAAGATGCATGCCTACGGCTCCAATTTCCCGCTCAAATTTTCATCAAACTCTTATCGCCTTTAGCAAAATATTCAGTTGATAAACCGTCTACTGAGGGATGTTTGCGCGACTGTGGCAGTGTTAAACGTAATATTGAGTACATGAATTTCGTTTCTTTTGTGTGAGGAATTATCGCGAATGTCTGATAAACGTTCTATTAAACGTTCTGGGGCTCAAATCTCTACGGCTCGAACTTTTACAGCTCGGCTGTTGTCGGGGTTGGCGCTGTCTGGCGTAGCGATCGCAACTACCCTATCGGTCCTCCCTACTCAGCCCAGCGCCGCTCAGACCAATCCAGGCATCACGCTGTGGGGTGGGGTTGATTCTGAATATCGCTTGCCCTACACGCTGAGAAACAACCGTCCTCGCAGCACCAGGGCGCAGTACTACCTACGAGTGCCCGGGACTCGGATTGATGCGGCTGTTTCCAAGCTCAGTATTATCTACCCGGACGCTTTTACCGAGCGCAACGGCTCTTTTAATACTGATGAGATTAGAGTTCGTCGAGGCCGAGGATCGGGCGATCGCGAAATTGCGGTTGACGAAGTCGTCTGGGTTCCCGAAGCGAGCCGTCTAGAAATCTACATGGATGAAGACATCCCGGCCGATACTAGCTTCGTGATTGATATGTCGGCTGTGCGCAACCCCGATCGCTTTGGCATGCACCGCTTCAACCTACAAGCAGAAGCTCGCGGTGATGTTCTCCCTCGCTACCTAGGAACTTGGGAGTTATTGGTTGCAGAAGAAAGACACGGGCGGTAATATAGGGGGTCTGTCAGCGAGACTACAGCAGGAGAAAACAACCGATGACGAAGCGTACCCTAGGCGGCACTTCCCGCAAACGCAAAAGAGTATCTGGCTTTCGCGCCAGAATGCGTACAAAAAACGGTAGAGCTGTAATCAAAGCTCGCCGCTCTAAAGGCCGGGCGCAGTTAGCGGTCTAGTTTTGCTGTGTCCCTTCCCAAGCAAAATCGGCTGAAGTCATCGCGCGACTTCAGCCGGCTCTATCGTAAAGGGCAGCGAGCGGCTACAAAGCATCTAGCGGTAAGAGTACTGAAGGTTACAGCACCAAAGGTTGGAGCGCTAAAGGTCAAAAAAACCTTAGGGAACGCCAAGGGCGTAGATGGTTCACCGTCTACGCCCTCGTCGCGTATGCAGGCACATGCGAGCACAAGCGCCTGCACCAAACCTCAATATTCCGGGCCCCAGTTCGGTATTTCGATCAGCCGCAAGGTTAGCAAGCGGGCGGTTATCCGCAATCGCATCAAAAGGCAGCTTCGGGCGATTATTCACCAGTATCTATCGACGATCGATCCGGATTGGCAGGTCGTGATCGTGGTTCGTCCTCCTGCGGTCGAGTGCAGTTTTGACGACTTTTTGAGAGAATTAGAATATCTGCTAAAAAAGTTGAAAATCGTTACCTAACCAAACTAGGACGAAATCAGCTCACCACTACGACGAGGTATCTTATGGCCATCAAAGAAGACGTGTACTACGAGGGCGGTCCTCATATTGGCGAGCTGATTTTTAATATCGGACTGGCCTTTACTATTATTTGTATTCCGCTGACGGTGGGTGCTCTGGTTAGAGCGCTGTGGCTGCGCTATCGCATCACCGACAGGCGAATTTCGATTACAGGTGGCTGGATGGGACGTGATCGCACCGACATCATCTATTCTGAGATCGCCAAAATCGTTACCGTTCCCAGAGGGCTCGGCGCATGGGGCGATATGGTCGTTACCCTCAAAGACGGCAGCCGGATTGAGATGCGCGCAGTCCCTAAGTTCAGAGACCTCTACGAATTTATCACCGACAAAATCTCACCCAATGCCAAAGTCGCTAGTGGTGCGGTTGGTTCAGCCTAAAAATCAATATCAGCAGAGGCAATATCGACAGAGTTAATATCAGCCTAAAAGGTAGTACAAACCCGACAACGTCATAAAGCGACATGCATCGGCGTTAAGATAAATTGGGTACAGCAGCCAAATCCCAGGCTTACATCACGGACTTACATAACAGAGCGCACGCATGGACTTCGGTATCGGCTTCCTTTCAAATAACGTAATGCTGCCAATCCTAGATTTTTTCTATGGGATTGTGCCTAGCTATGGGTTGGCAATCGTCGCCCTTACCCTGGTCATTCGATTTTCACTCTATCCGCTGAACGCGGGGTCTATTCGCAACATGCGAAAGATGAAAATTGCCAACCCGCTGATGCAAAAGCGGATGGCAGAAGTCAAGGAGCGCTACAAAGACGACCCGGTCAAACAGCAAGAAGAAATCAAAGAGATCTACTCTGAGTTTGGCAATCCGCTGGCTGGCTGCTTTCCAGTCGTGTTACAGATGCCCATCCTGTTCGCGCTGTTTGCCACTCTGCGAGGATCGCCGTTTGCCGATACGACTTTGCCAGTGAACCTGAAGCTAGTGCCACAAGCGGCAATAGAGCAGGTAGAGCAAGCGCCGCTAGTCAATAAGCCCAGCAATATTTTCGTGGCCGACGGCGAGCACTTTAGAGTGAGCACGGTTGTCCCGACGGGTGAGAAACTTGCCGTTGGCGATACGACTAAGATTGAGCTGCGCTCTGTCGATAACAAGTCACTCGACGAACTCAGAGAAGAGTACAAAGAAGAAGGCGTAGATATTACGCCGGAATGGGAAATTACAAAGGGCGACGACCTCGTTGCCGTACAGCAAGATGGCACTATCGAGGCGCTTGCTCCTGGCGATGTGACGATCCAGGTAAAAGTTCCAGGATTGGCGGCTGACAAGGGTTTCCTTTTTATTGAAAAACTGGGGCGTATCGGTGTCACTGGTGACAATGGAGAAATCCACTGGGATATTCTCGGCATGATTGTCTTCTTTGGTCTTAGTTTGTATGTCTCTCAGCAAGTGACCAATTCGGGCAATGCGGCTGCTCCCGACGGACAGAACGATCAGCAGCAGGCGATCGCTAAGTTCACGCCGATTATTTTCTCTGGCATGTTCTTGTTCTTTCCTCTGCCAGCAGGCGTACTGATGTACATGGTGATTGCCAATATTTTTCAGACAGCGCAGTCGTTTATCCTCTCACGTGAGCCGCTACCAGAGAACTTGCAAAAGCTAGTAGATGCGCAGGAAAAGCAGGCGGCGGCTAGCAGTGGCGAAGGCCGCGAGCAGCTAGCGTTTGAGCCAGGCGCGGCCAAGCGGTCGGCAAAAACAGAAGCTAGCAGCAAGAAGGGTGCGAGTAAGGCTGCAAGGACGAATAGTAAAACAAATACCAAGACCACTACAAAGAAGAAGGTAGCCAAGAAGAAGTCTTCTTAATACCGTTTGCACAGGTGGCGCTAGTCACAAGCTCTTTCAGTTAGATGGGCAATTTAGACAGGTAGAGAGTATGGAAAAGAGTATCAGCTGGCTAGAGAAGTTGCTGGAGCTGCAAGGGCTAAAGACTAGCGTCAGTGGTCACCAAAACAGTGGGGAACTAGGAGACGATAGCTACTGGCTAACGATTGACTCCAGCTCGCTATCTGATGCAGAAGTTGAAAGCTTGATTGGCGATCGCGGCCAAAACCTAGACTCGACCCAATATCTAGCCAATACCATTTTGAACATGGATATTGACAAGTCCGAGCAGCGTTCGTACACCATTGAGGTCAATGGCTATAGAAAGCAGCGCCAGACCGAACTCAAATCGTTGGCCGATGAAGCCGCCGACAAAGTCCTCAACCAAGGCCAAACCGAGTACGAACTCAAGGGATTATCTGCCGCAGAGCGCAGACAGCTACACGGTCTGATAGGCGAACAAGAGGGCTTAGAAACCTTCAGCCGGGGACGTGAACCTGAGCGACACTTAGTCGTGAAGCTAGTCGATGCCCAGCCAGCTGATGCCGACAGCAGTAGTGACGACGATGAGTAGCTGCCTGCCTGCAATATTCAGAAATAGAAGACGTCGTTACTTCCTCTACCATACGCCCCACAGGACTGATGAGAGCCATTCACATTCCGCAAATTTTGAACGCCCCGGACAAGACAATCTCAGTTGATGTGGCGGAGCATCTGCTAGATTTGGATACGTTGACACCAGTGAAAGGCGAGCTGAGCGTACAGCACAGAGGCACTTTTCTAGAAGTGAGTGCAGAGGCCAGTGCGATTATGACACTAGAGTGTGATCGCTGCTTGCAAAGCTACAACACCCGCGTGCAGGTCAATGCTGCTGAGATACTGTGGTTAGAAGAGCCTGCGCCTATAGAGGCCGGACAGGAGACAGAAGTCGAGCTTGAAGATTTAGTGGAGTCTTTACCACCGCAGGGGTACTTCAAACCAGACGAATGGCTTTACGAGCAAATGTGTCTGGCTATTCCCCAAAAGCAAATTTGCAGCAGCGACTGCCAGGGCATTGAGATTACAAGTAATCCACCCGCGAAGGTAGACGATCGCTGGGCAGTCCTTTCTGCGCTGAAGCAGCAGCTGGCTGAGTAGGCGCTTGCATTTGTGGAGCTGTAGTGTAGAGCTGTAGAGCACCTATAGAGTTATGGAAGTAGTGATGGATGTTACTGCGCTTCTAGCTGGGCTATTCGAGCGCGCAGCGGAGAGGTGATCGCCTCGATTGTTTCGTGCACTTCCGCCTCAGAATATCGCACCGGAATATGCTGGGGACAGTTCTCGCTAAAGGCATCTATCTCGAACAGAATTGCCCGCTCAACCTTGGCTGCATACCCTGGCATACTCAACCGTTCAATCAGTTCAGCATCGTCTTCGACATACCGAGCCCGGCCCCAAACTTTGATCCGGCGACGATGGCGATAGTCCATCAAAAATAGATAGGCTTTGTTCTGCGCTGGGGTTTGAGTCGAAAGATTTCCGACCGTAATGTACTGTACATTGCCAGCAAAGTCTGCGAATCCTAGCGTCCTGTCGTCTAACACCTGTAAGAATCCAGGAGGGCCACCGCGAAATTGAATATATGGATAGCCATTAGAGCTGACTGTACCCAGATAAAACCCATCTAACTGAGCGACGAAGTCGGCGATTTGCGACGTAACGTGATCGCCCGCCTCGCCCTGCGAAATATACCGCTCATACGTCTGTCGAGACCCTCGTGCCGCCTGCGCTGCCTTCACCTCTGGCGTGAAAGCAATCTCACCAAATTTACGTGTCATCGGTCCTTCTCCTAGCTGTGGCCAATCTAAATTCCTGCCATTCCAATAAAGTTGGGAAGCTGCTTCACTTGCTCAATCCAAGCTAGAACCTGTGGGTAGGGCGCAAGGTCGACCTTGCCGTCTGGTGCTAGCGCCACATAGGGAAAGACCGCAATATCGGCTATGGTCACATGTTCTCCGGCTAGCCATTCATGGCCAGACAGATGCTGATCTAGCTGCTTTAGAATGAACTTTGTTTTTTGCGTGGCGCGTTCGATATTGATTACTGAGACTTTGAACAGATGATAGAGCCGAGCTGATTCGGGGCCCTGGCGGACTTCACCCGTGGCAATTGACAGCCAGCGGATGACTTTTGTAATCGCAATCGGTTCCAGTGGAAACCACTCTAGGGAGCTCGACCTATCGCCATACTGATTGCCATACTGGCGTGCCAGATAGACCAAAGCCGCCTGCGCATCCGCCACAACAGTCTCACCATCTACTAGCACCGGAACTTGACCAAAAGGATTAAGCGCCAAGAATTCTGGCTGCTTATGCTCTCCATTCAAAAGATCGACGTCAATCCACTCGTACTCTAATCCCATCAAAGCCAGCAGCAGCTTCACCTTATAAACGTTGCCAGAGAGCGCATGACCGTAGAGTTTCATTGCCAAACAACCTTATTTGAACGCAAATTTCTAAGCACTACATTCAGAAAAGACCGAACGATCGGTACAGACTTATTAGACCGATCGTTCGGTACAATGTCAAGAGCATTCTCTTTTTATTTTTCCTTTGGCTTTCATGACTCGCGAAGACTACCTTCCTGCTCTGCTTGAACTCTTCCGTCAATACGGCTATGACGGCGTTAGCCTATCGAAGATTGCAGTGGCGACAGGTCTAGGCAAAGCAAGCCTGTATCACCATTTCCCAGGCGGAAAGTCTGAGATGCTTGCAGCCGTGCTGGATTGGACGGAGCAGTGGATGGAAGAAAATCTTTTGAGTGTGCTTCAGCCCGAGATAGGGGCTCAAATGGCGAAGACCCAGGGGACAGCTATGCGCTCAGCGATAATGCCAAAGCAACAGTTCCAGCAGATGTGTGATCGCCTCAATCAACTCTATGACTCGGGTAATCTCCCCTGTTTGCTGGCAACACTGACTACTAGCGCGACCCACAATACTTTTCGCACTCAGGTAAAAGCGAGGTTGCAGCGATTGATCGAGGCGATCGCAACTCTCCTCACAGCGTCCGGATTGACTGCAGATGTTGCCCAGGTACGTGGTGAAGAAGCCGTGATTTCTATTCAGGGGTCGCTGATTCTATCTAGGGCACTTGAGGATCCGACCCCCTTTCAAAGGGTGATCGCCAACCTTCCCGAACAGCTCTGCCAAGGCATTGATTCATAGCCCTGATTAGAAGCTCTAACCAGAAACTTAGTGATAGATCGTTCAAGGCTTATGATCTTTAAATAACGAAACGGAGCTTATGAGACGCTGACATGGGTTTTAAAGATGAGCTGAGTTTGCTGGTGCGATCGCGCTACCCTTTGATCTACATTCCCACCCGCGAAGAAGAACGCGCGGAGGATGCCGTAGCCGAGTGTGCTCGTGAAATTGGCGGCAGTCGTACAGTCTACATCTGGGACTATGTGGACGGCTATCAAGGCAACCCCACAGACAATGGCTTCGCTAGACGCAATCCTCTTCAGGCATTGGAGCTAATCGAAAAAGTTCCCGCCTCAGCCGCTGCTCTCTTCGTCCTCCGTGACTTTCATCGTTTCTTGGAAGACATTGCCATCTCTCGTAAGCTGCGCAATCTGCTGAAGCTGCTGAAATCTCAGCCGAAGAATATCATCATTCTTTCTGCGGAGCTGACTATCCCTGGCGAGCTGAGTAGCATCATTACGGTTTTAGAATTTCCCCTGCCGAGCGCCAGCGAGATTCGTACTGAAATTGAACGATTGCTCTCGGCAACTGGTAGCAATCTTTCGCCCCGCGATACCGATGAGCTGGTTCGCTCCTGTCAGGGGCTGGCGATGGAGCGCATTCGCCGGGTGCTCGCTAGAGGAATTGCCGCTCACGGCACTTTCGAGCCCGGTGATATTGATCTGATTCTCGAAGAAAAGCAACAGACCATCCGCCAAACTCAAATCCTAGAATTCTATCCAGCTAGCGAAAGCATTTCTGATATTGGCGGTCTAGACAATCTCAAAGATTGGCTGTTGAAGCGCGGTGGGGCCTTCTCGGAACGGGCTCGGCAGTATGGTTTGCCGCATCCTCGGGGATTGATGCTGGTGGGCATTCAGGGGACAGGAAAGTCTTTGACGGCGAAGGCGATCGCGCACCACTGGCACCTACCGCTTTTGCGCCTTGATGTCGGCAGACTCTTCGGCGGACTCGTCGGCGAATCAGAATCCCGCACCCGCCAGATGATCCAGCTCGCCGAAGCCCTCGCCCCCTGCATCCTTTGGATTGACGAAATCGACAAAGCCTTCGCTGGCTTCGACGGTCGCGGCGACTCCGGTACCACTAGCCGCGTCTTCGGCACCTTCATCACCTGGCTCGCCGAAAAATCCTCACCCGTCTTCGTCGTTGCCACCGCCAACAACGTCCAATCCCTGCCCCCCGAAATGCTACGCCGAGGCCGCTTTGACGAAATTTTCTTCGTCGGCCTGCCCAGCCAAGAAGAGCGCGAAGCCATCTTCTCTGTTCACCTTGGCCATCTACGTCCACACAACCTCAACAGCTACGACATTGGCCGTCTCGCCTACGAAACCCCCGACTTCTCCGGTGCAGAAATCGAACAGTCCATCATCGAAGCCATGCACATCGGCTTTAGCCAAAACCGCGACTTCACCAGCGACGACGTTCTAGAAGCCGTCAGCCAAATTATCCCCCTCGCCCGCACCGCTCAGCAGCAAATAGAAGTCCTTCAGCAGTGGGCCGCCGACGGCAGAGCTCGGCTAGCCTCCAGGCAATCACCCCTAGCTGAGCGCATAGAGCAGCAGCGAAAAGGTGAGAATTAATTCCTTTACCAATTAGCCCCTTCACGCTATAACCATAAGCATCTTTCGTCTTGGCAACTGCATCATGGTGATGAAAAACTTCCTACTGGGCCTTAGCAAATTCATTCTGGGCCTCATCCTAGCCATGCTGATCATGACGCTAGCAGGCGCTTCCATGCTGCGATACTTCATGGCCCGCAACGCCGAGCCACCCGAGCGTCCCACCTACGCCAATGACCTCCCAGAAGAACCCCAGGCAAGCGTCACCACCCCCGAAGCAGACCAGCCTCAGCTAGAAGCACTAACAATTGAAGAGCCCGAACCCGAACCAGCCCCTGAACCCGAACCTGAACCCGAACCAGAGCCCGAACCCCTTACCGCCGGAGCCTACGGAGCAATAGTCACCCAGCCAGTTGGCCT
>JBCCOH010000107.1:0-19299 GCA_039111275.1 Cyanobacteria bacterium P01_D01_bin.1
GGTTCAGGGTGTGCAAACACTCATTGAGTCAGCACAGGCCACGCTTATCTACTTACCGCCCTATTCACCAGACTTCTCACCGATTGAGAACTTTTGGTCCAAGGTGAAACAACACATTCGCTCAACCGCAGCACGGACCTACAAAACGTTGGATGAGGCCATCACACAAGCTATCGACGCGGTCTCGTTGACTGATATCGAGCACTGGTTTGCTCATTGTTGCTACTGTACCTCACTCAACTGAGAATCGCTATAGTCACCGTGATGTAATCCTGCTCACCGTCGCCCGTAGTGGCCGATAGGGTAAAGGTGCCCTCGCTCAGCGTCACATCTAGCGGGTCGCTGGGGTCATTAGAAATATCACCGCTGACCGCTTCGTCATAGCCAGCGGATGGATCCGGCTCATCCATTAGCTGACTCGCCTCATCGACAAAGATCACCGTACTGCTCGCCGCGATCGCATCGACCGTATACTCACCCAGATCTGTGATATTGCTCTGGTCCACCGGGTCTACCTCTGTCCGCAGCGACAGCGCCGCCTCCACCCGTCCGTCAAACGTCTCGGGCAAGAAGGTATCCGGCTCTGGGTTGTCGAACACATCAATCGTAAAGCTGCCAAACGTTGCCCCTGCCTCAATCGTGAGGGCAAAGCCAGAATTGTCAAAGTTCGTCACAAAGCTAGCCGGATCAACATTCTCGACCATCGGACTCGCCGCAAACGTCAGCAGGTCGAGCCGATTGATAATCTGTTCTACTTCGCTATCGACATAGACCCTCAGCCCGCCCTCGGGCGCAGGTTCATCGAGGTCAAAGCGAACCGTTAGGGCTGTGGCCTGGTCCTCGACAAGGGCATTCAGGTCACCATCAAAGTTAGTAGACGTGGAAAGGGATACTTGGGGCATGGGAATCTCCGAAATAATAGATGTAAGGCGTTACGCCTTTGTGAATGTGGGAGCTGAGTATGCGGGCGTAGCAGTACGGGCTAGCGCTCAGGTAGACTGTGAAGAATCAAAACCTACGCTGATTGGGAGGATGATTTAGAAATGCAAAGTATTACGGTGCGCTCTCATGTGGGAGCAGATGGAATTTTGCATTTAGAACTGCCCATTGCTGCGAAAGAGCAAGAGCTGGAGGTGACCGTTCTCTACCAGCCTGTGCAGGCAGAGAGCCAGCCTCAGTCTTCTGAAGCGCTAAAACATTCCACCAAGAAGCGCCAGCCTCACCCTGACATTGCCGGGAAGATGAAGATAACTGGCGATATATTCGACAGCATCCCAGCAGCAGACTGGAACCCGTCCGCATGATTGTTCTGGATACGCATGTTTGGCTATGGTGGATAAACGAGGACACTGACCAGCTTGGACTGACTCGCAAAGCACAGATTGAAGCGAGTGATTCGTTGGGCATTTCTGCCATTAGCTGCCTGGAGGTCGCTTGGTTGGAGAGACACGGACGCATCGAACTACCGCTGAGTAGATCCGACTGGTTTGAAAGAGCATTAGAGGGTTCTGATGTCATGCTGATTCCGATTACGCCACAAATTGCTAGTATTTCTGTTGATTTGCCCGAACATCATCGCGATCCACAAGATCGGTTGATTATCGCGACGGCGATTGTCCAGGATGCTTTTTTGATGTCTTCAGATAGCAAGTTTCCGGCATATGACGAGCTGAAAGGCAAACTGCTGTAAGCACTGGCAGTAATCATCAAATCGGCATTTGTTCTATAGCTTTCCGCTCTTTGCTTGCTACAGAGCAAAAGGCTACGGCGCTTGTCATACAACGCAAAGAGCATAGCGAATGCACGAACCGTCCGCGCTTCGCTATATTTCGCTATCGACAAGGTGGTGCGGGCGAGCGGGCGGATAGCGGTAGCGCCTTATAATGGGCTGATGAGCAATCCTATTTGAGGCCGCCCTCATGGTGTCGCAACCCGTTCGTTTACCTAGCACCGCAGAGTTGCCTTGCTCTGACGATACGCCCGTGGATAACGAAGATCAGAATCTACTTCCGAACCTGCTGCTATTCGTGCTGATTAGCCTCTGGGCAGAGCGCCGGGACTGGTACTTCGGGGTAGATATGGCCATCTACCACACCACGGGAATTAGCACCAAAGTGCCGGTGGTGCCCGATGGTTTTTTGAGCCTGGGGGTGGAACGGCGCAAAGCCAGTCCCAACGATGAGGGCGAAACGGAAGGGCGACTGAGCTACGCACTATGGGAAGAAAGCGGCGTGGCCCCTGTGATGGTGCTAGAGATGGTGTCGAAAACGCCGGGCGATGAATACGACGAAAAGTTAGAGATTTATCGGCGGCTGGGTGTGCTGTACTACGTGGTGTATAACCCGAAGTACTGGCAGCGCGATCGGCATTTGCCGTTTGAGGTATATGAGCTGATCGAAGACTCAGGAGATAGTCGATATCAGCTTCAGATGGGTGAACCCTACTGGATGCCGGAAGTGGGGCTAGGGATTGGCCGCACGCGGAAGTCATTGGGTGGCACAGAAGGCATTGAGATAGAGATGGTGATGTGGCACGACGAGCAAGGCGTAGCCTATCCATTGCCAGAAGAAGCATTAAAGCGTCTACAGGCCGTGGTAGAGCGATTGCAGCGACAGCTAGAAGCAGAGCGGCAACAGACTCAAGCAGAACGGCAACGGGCTGAGGCAGAGCGGCAGCGGGCTGAATTAGCTGAGCAACAGGCCGCGCGTTTTGCTCAGCAATTGCGATCGCTCGGCATCGATCCAGACAATTTGCCCAATGAGCAATAACTGAGGAAAAGAACTGAAATGGATAATCTATATGTGGAGGAGCGTGACGGCGGCTATCGGATTGCCCAAACTCGAATTTCGTTAGACTCCATCGTCGTAAGACGCTTATCTGCCATAGGACGATGAAAGTTCGCTTCCAAGCAGATGCTGACCTAAACCAAATCATTGTCAAAGCCAGCCGAGTACTTGTCACCCACGACCGTAGGACGATGCCCAAATACTTCGCAGCGCGATTGGCAACCACATCAAGCAGTGGCGTTATCGTCGTACCGCAGTAGTTCCCACCACAAACAGATCGCAATGCCACAGATGCGATTACCTCACACTCTTTTATTGACACTAGATATCAATAATTCATCTCGACATACTACACCGAATTGCTGCGATTAAATTGCGATCGCTCTATTAAATTCTAATAAGAGAGATACCGACAAACGACGCACTATCCTGTAGGGACATAACATGCTATGCCCCTAGGGGCATTGACATACAGCGATATATTTTCGCGACGTTTTCCTCGCATCTATGTCTTTAAGAGGATGCTCAATCTATGAATATCACTCACAGATTTTTCAATAACTACAACAGATATTTACTATTCTCTATCAGTATTAATTATCAATAGACTAACGGAATAAAACGATCGTCAGATTCTCGAACAAGTAGGTCAGCTCAATCAGCTAGAAGATTCAACAAAGTCATTGACCCCGCCCCCCGACGAACACCATTCCTAGCCTCTTGAGTGGACTTGATTTCGATAGCCCCGATTTTCATCTCGGCGGGCGATTCTATTGCCATATAATCAACCCTCAATTTTGACTGGGTCTAAGCAGCTTTGTATTGTCCTGAAGGTAGGCAGACGGCAGCCTGTAGTCTGGGTCTACGGTCGCGGAGTCGGGCCGTTCGTCGGTGACTAGCGTGAGCGTGGTCCGGGTGTCGGCCAATCGGGGTTTGACCGTCTTGATCGGGTTGCCGTCAGTATCGGTTAGCTCGATAGTGACGGGTAGGTCTAGAGGAAACGCCTGCTGTTCGCCCAGTCCAGTCGTTTGAAATTTCTGGGCTTCTAGGGTCAGTTGAATGTCGTATTTGCCGTCGGAGCGACGGCTGTAGGTGGCATCGGCTACGCCCACTTGGTAGGTGAGCACTTGAGAAAAGAGATCGCGGACGATGGTTTGCTGGGCAGTCGATGAGGTCTGAGCCGCTATAGCATCACGCAAGTCTAGGACCGTGGCGTAAGGGGGGCCTTGGTAGCGGTGGTCGGATAGAAAGCTGTTGATGCCTTTGAGCACAGCGGTCTGGCCGATCTGGTCTTCGATCAGTTCTAGGATCATGCTGCCTTTGTGGCGGGCGATGGGCAGTTCGTTGTAGATATCGGTGAGGGGCGGCTCTTGGAAGTCGATCTTGCCAAGACTGCGGAAAAAGTCTCGCATTCTTTGCTGTTGGAACAGATCTTGCTGGGCGGGGGTGCGTTGAGTGCGCAAGTACAAATTACTGGCATACGCGCTTAGCGCCTCCCGAATCGTCATCCCACCAGCCACATCCGCCGCGATTAGCTGATCTTCCCACCAGGACTGCGCGAGCAGATAAGCCAGCCAGTCATTGATCTCTTCTTTTCCTAAGCCTTCTGCCTGACTTTTCCACACCAGCACCTCTGGAATGCCCAGCGTGCCCCCTTCCGAGAAAATCATGCCGTCGTAGTAGACAAATTCAACCACGCGAACTTGCTCAAAAGGATAGGGACCAAACGTGTCTTCGTAGAAAGTTAGCGCCTGCCCAATTTGCTTAGCAATCAGCTCAGTATTCTCGCTGTGCTCGGGATGATAGTAGATTTCGATTGGGACTCGGTAGCTTTCGTCCTTGTAAGTTGCGTAGCGCCCAGAGTAGATCGTAAATTTGCCTCGATCTTGTGGTCCAGACTGGTAGCGAAAATAGTTACGACCATTTTCTTGCCATTGATCGACCAGCCGCCCAGCGCTAACCGCGCTCTGATCGCCAGCGGTGCCGATGGTGATATCTGTTGTTCCCCACACTAGATGAGTAAGCATCATTGCCTGAGCCAGTCCGGTGGGGTCATCGTGGGGGCGCAGCCGTTGGCCCAGCGGTGGCAGATCCATTTTTGCTCGCAGCCAAGCCTTCTTGTGCTCCACCATCTTGGTGTAGCCGACAAACGGCAGGATGAACGGGCTGTAGAGATTGGTGCCGTTGTCTACCACATCGTTGGGATACACCATATAGACATCATCGCTATCTACCTGATTTTGAAATCCTCTGATCGGCTCGGTTTGAGTCGTAAAGGTCATCGTCTGCTGCGCACCTGGCAGCATCGGTTCAGCCAAATCGTAGATGTAGTAGCCCCAGTCTGGATGGGCCTCTCGTAGGGTCGCACCTGGGTAAGCAGCCGCTTCGAGATCTAGATTGATAAACGTGATTAGATGAATCTCTTCGATTGGCTGGTCTGTTCTATTTTCGAGCCTGTATTCCCCCTGTGCCTGAAAGTATCGCTGATCGGGATATAGCTCGATATTCACCTTGGTATCAGTCACCACGGGCATCGGCAAATTTTCATACTGCTTGAACTGCTGTTCGATTTCGGCGGCAGTTTGTTCTTTGCCTGGTGGCTGATAGGCATTCACCACCGTAGTGTTGTAGACAATCCAGCTACCGACCGCCACCCAGGCGACAACCAGCGCCGCCAGCATTCGCTTCACACCTCGCCCTGCCATCTGCCAAGCCCGCCGCCATCGCCGCTGACTCTGCACTCCTCTAGGCCACAGCATATAGGCAATCACCATCAAAATTGCGCCGACGATTCCCCAGTACAGCGCGAACCACAGGTGCCCAGTGAACAAATGGCCATAGCCATTCATCGGCGAATATTCAATGTCACTAGTCGCTGCCCAGCGATAGAGGTTGTGATAAAGCCCGAGTGCATCCAGCGGGATATGAGAAAGAGAAATTAGCACAACTAGCCCCATGCCCGCGTACTTGCTGCGGGTAAGGACTTGAGTGAACAGCGCCAGCATAGCCGTGAGGAAAAAGTAAGGGCCGTGCTCGCCAAACAGCATTTGAAAATAAAGCGGAAAGTCGAAATTGCTGTAGCCCGAAACAACCTGATAGGCAACAAAGACGACCATCGCCAGCAGCAGATTGAAGGTGATGATGGCAAAGAGGGCAAAGAGTTTGGAGAGCAGTAGAACCGCGTTGGAGATGGGGGTCGCGTCGATGACGGACTGGAGGCGCAGGGTGTGATCGCGCCAAACCAGCTCAGCCGAATACACCACAACAATCGCGAACAAAATATAGTCTAAATAAACCGTTGCCGAGTGAATCAGAATATCGGTACTCGGATCAGAATAGTTAAAAGACTGCGCCCCCATCGCCGCCATCACCAAAGAGATTAGGCCAAAACCAGTCAGCAGCCAGAAGGCTCGTCCCTGAAGAATAGTGCGCAGCTCAAACAAAGTGCGATAGAACCACTGCGTGAGAAAGCCAGCCGCGTTAGTCGAACGGCTAGCGCGAGCAGATCCCCTCTCACCGCGCCGCCGGGAGTAACTCCCCTCCAAGGAGGGGCTAGGGGTGGGTCGGTTTGTGTCGATGGTTGCGGGCCCACCCCGTCGCTGCGCGCCACCCCTCCACAGGAGGGGAGTTGTTCTCGGCGAGTTTCGTTTTCTCCCGGACTGTGTGTAAGCCTGCATTTTGTAGCGGCGATAGCTCAGTAGCCAAACAGACAGTGCGATCGCCAGCCACAGCAGTCGATTCCAAATCAGCAGTCCGCCCAGCGAAGGCATCAGCGTGTTGTGCTCAAACACTGTCCAGCTCAGCGTATTGGACTCAAAAGCGTAGAAGCCAAACGGATCGAGCATGGCCCAAAAGGGATACTGCTGATAGTTGATTTTGTCCGCGCCGACCATCATCAATGAAGCGAGGTAGAGCATGACTAGGATGATTGACCCGGCGAAGGTGATGGCGAGGCTGCGGGTGAGAGAGGCGATCGCAAACGCCAGCGCACTCACCAAGAACAGATTTGGCAGCGCAATCAGCGCGTAGCTAGCCAGATAGCCATCTGCTCGAAACGGCCCTACTGCATATTCATTTAGCCCCGGCATCAGTGAGCCAATCATCATTCCTGGAATGTAAGCAGAGAATGCCAGCAGCGTCACACCAAAAGCCGCCCCGAACCGGGTCGCTAAATAGTCCCACTTACGCACAGGCGTCGCTAGAATCAACGACTCCATCCGACAGTTGCTATCGCGCACAAAGGTCTCAGCCACAAACGCAGCAGCGGCTAGAATGCAAAAAATGCTGTACCACAAAGTCGTCTGAAAGATTTGCGACGGACTGTTCACAAAGAAGAAAGCATTGCCCTGCTCTGCTTTGGAGACAATATCGACTAGGCCAATGGTGAAAAAGAGTCCGGCAATTAGCCAGAAGGTAGGGCGACGCAGGTGGTAGCGTAGCTCGAAAGAGAGAATCGGTAGAGTAGCGTTCATAGAAGATGTTAGATGGATTGGCCTACTCGACGAGAAGAGCAAAATGAAAAGAGCAAAATGAGAAAAACAAAGCTCTACGACTCCGCTCAGACCACGGGTAGGGCAACTGCATGGACAGGTTTCATCAGGGCAATAAAATACACATCATTAAGATCTGGCGCGACGGGCACAAATCCACTGTCGGGCCGAGTCTGGCTCCAAACTCGAACAGCGCGCTGGCCTCGCATCATCCGCGCTGTAATCACCGTCCATTCGGGGTTTATCTCAGAGCTATCATCCACTTGTTTAACCCACACCTGCCCTTTTAGCGCTGTGATTAAATCGTGTGGGCTGCCCTGTCTGACAATCTCACCCTTCTGCAGAATTGCCATATTCGGACAAAGTTCTGCGACATCTTCAACAATGTGAGTAGAGAGCAGCAGCACTCGGTCCTGACTGATTTCGGCCAAGATATTCTGAAAGCGAATCCGCTCGGTCGGGTCGAGTCCGGCAGTTGGTTCATCGACAATGACTAGCTCAGGAGAGCCTAGAAGCGCTTGAGCAATGCCAAAGCGCTGACGCATTCCACCAGAGAAAGTCCCCAGCTTTTGATGACGCTGTTCGTAGAGATTGACTAAAGCGAGCTGACTGTCTACTAGCTTGCGGCGCTGTCGGCTGTGGGTGAATCCTTTGAACACGGCGAGCTGATTCAACAACTCTTTTGCTGAGACATTCGGATATACGCCAAAGTCTTGAGGCAAGTAGCCTAAGCGCCGACGGGCCGCAAGCGGATCGTTGAGAATGTCTATGCCGTTGAGCGTGATAGAGCCGCTGTCGGCATCTTGCAATGTGGCCAGGGTTCGCATCAGCGAGGACTTGCCAGCACCGTTAGGACCTAGCAGGCCGAAGATGCCAACTCCAATCTCCAAAGAGATATTACGCAGCGCTTGAATATTGTTGCCGTAGGTTTTGCTGAGATTCTGGATAGATAGCATGGAAAGATGCAGTTTGGCATGTGCCTAGGTACTGCAAATGATATATCGACTCACAGACTTATTGAGACTGAATATCAATAATTTATGTTGCGATCGAACCGTCAGGACAGAGCGTCAGAGTCATTGTTCCAATTTGAACGTCCTGGCAGCTTGCTTTGTCTATCACAGATTTAATCCGAACGGGCATGACACCTTCTGGTGGAAACGCCCACCATTCTCCATCTTTGCAAAACGGATCGCTATAGCCTTCGCGATCGCACCAGCTTTGACAAGTGCCTCGAATCGCGTCGCCAAGTCGAGAATACTGAGGCGTCACGTCCATATTGAAGATACTCGCACTACGACTGCCTCTCACAGAAATTCCGGCAATTATAATACGCTCCTACAAGAAGGTGGGTTATTTGTCAGCATCTCTTTAACTCCGCGTTTTCGATCACCGCATATCTCTACCAGAATCTTGTTCTGCTGCGGTAATTAACCCGTGGTCCGGCAGTCGATCTTCTACCTCACGCAGTTGAGCAAAACCATAGCCGCCTACGCCTACTGCTGCCATCGCGATCGCACTGATTGCATACATTAGCGCCATCCCACTGCCTGTCCCATTGCCAAATAAAGGAGAGAATATGCTAGAAAGCAATCCTGGCGATCGCATTGCGGGCTCGAAGACGCGATCGGCTAGGGGGCCAGCAATTAGGGGTGCGATCGCCCCTACGCCCAGCCCAATCATCTGATCCGCCGCCAGCACCCGTCCCTGCAAATCCGGTGGCACCTTCGCATACCAAATCGCATTACTAGAGCTATAGAACAACGGAATCGCCAGCGTTGCTGCAAAGTGAGAGAGTATCCACACTAGCGGCGTTTGCCCCAGCGCGAGCACTACTTTGAACAGCCCAGTCGCAATAAAGCCCAGCAGCATGCCGTGAATGCGGCGCTTGAACCCACCACTGATGCCAACTAGCAGTGCCCCCAGTACGCCACCCGCCCCGGCTGCTGTCGTCACCAGCCCCAGAACCTGCGCATCGCCACCTGAGCGTGCCAGGATCATTGGATTGTAAAGCGCTTTGCCAATGTCACTAGGAATTGCAAAACAAGAAAACGCAATCACCATTGCCACTAGCCCAGGCTTACTCCAAATGTAGCGAAAGCCAAAAGTAAGCTCTTGCCAACCCATGACTACTGGCTTTTCACTATCAGCAGGATTGGGAATGGTCGCCATTGCCAGAAGCACAAACGCAATCCCAAAAGTGACCAAATCAATCGCGATAATGCCCGTCAGTCCAATCAGCGGATAGAGACTCCCGGCCAAAATAGGTGAAAAGATTGCCCCCGAATAGCCCACCGCAGAAACCATACTTTCTGCGCGGGTATAGTTCTCTTTGGTGACTAGCAGCGCAATAGATGTAGAATAGGCCAGCGTTTGCAGTTGGCCAAAGCAGCCATAGAGCGTCACCACCACATACAGATGCCACAGCTGTAGCTGTCCCTGCCAAAACAACAGACCGATAGCGAGCGTACCTACCGCCGCGACCACATCGCCCAAAATCATCAACTGCTTACGCGCAAAGCGATCGACAATCACACCCGCAAAGGGCGTCACCGCAATCCGAGGCAGCTGAGAGAAAAAGGTGACCAGTGCCAGCGTCGTCGCCGATCCGGTCTGTTGCCAGATCCAAATCAGCAGCGCAAACACCGTCATATAGCTGCCAACAGTCGAAACTAGCTGACCAATCCAGATTCGTACAAAAACACCCACAAACGATACCCCCAACCCTACCAGTCCCTACACCAGTCCCTACAAAGGCTTCATCCTACTCTACTCTTCGAGAACGCCAAGGGCGAACGAGAAGGGCAAAGACCTACATGCTTTATCACTCATCCTTCTCTTAAAACTCCCAGCTTATACTTGCTGATACTGCGAAGGGAGAGCCAGGCTGCACGCGGAACTGATCGCGAGCGCCTTCAAAGTAGCGAACGTTAAACAGATTCTCAAAGTTGACCTGGGTGCGAAAGTTGTTCTTGTTGTAGAAGATAGAGGCGTCGGTGCGAGTGTAGCTGGGCAGCTTGAAGGGTCGACGGAGTTCACCATTGCGATCGCCCACAAAATAAACGCCAAGACCCACGCCCAATCCTTCCAAAGCACCCGTCTGAAGCTGATAAGTCGTCCACAGACTAGCCGCATTTCGAGGCGAGTTGATCAACCGAGTCCCTACCTCAATCTCATTGTCTTCGCTAACTCTCGCATCAGTATTTGCATAGTTCGCGATAATATTCCAACCCGGCAGAATCTCTCCAGCTAGGTCAAGCTCTATCCCGGTGCTTTTCTGCTCACCGACTTGCACCTGGAACCCTGTATTGATGACATCTTGGGTCAATACATTCGTGCGCGTTAGGTCGTAGTAAGCTAGCGTGCTGGAAAATCGATCGTCCCAAAATGAGGTTTTGATCCCTACTTCAAACTGTCGCCCTTGCTCTGGCTCGAATACTTCTAGCTCAAAGCTTTGTCCAACAACTGGATTGAACGATTGACTGTAGCTAGCATAGAGTGAAACATTTTCGACAGGTTTGTATACTAGACCCGCCCTTGGGCTGAAGGCGGTTGCGTTTAGCTCGATTGGATCTGTATTAAAGCGGTTTGCAATATCTACAAGATCTTGATCGACGATGTCCACGCGCCCTCCCAACAGGGCGATCAAAGCGCCAGAGAAGAAATCTAGCTGCGTTTGGCCATATAGACTGTATCGATTGCGATTAGAAATTTGATCATTATTAGGAAAAGCCGTTTCTATGTCAAAGTACTCGAAGCCCACCGTACTATAGACCGGATCAAACAGGTCAAAGCCGTTAGGAGCGAGTTCCGGGCGCAATAGGATAGTATCTCTTTCTTTCTCAAACGAGACTTCTGAACCGATTAACAGCGTCTGGTCAATACCAAACACATCAAACTCGCCAATAAGATTGGTATTAAAAATATAGGACTCGCGCTCGCTCGGATTCGATAGAAATAGTCTGTTCACCTTTGTGACATCATTCTGTCCTGCCGACTGAAAAGGCGCGATGCCAGCCACAAAAGTTTCTACAGGCGTCTCCTGAAAAGATCCTAGAAACTCATGGTTCAGCTCCCAGTCATCGTTAAACTCATGATTGAGACGGTAGCCAACGCGAGTCACGTTCACTTCAGAGCGTCCTAATGCTGGCTCCGTTACGTTTGTAGAGATGTCTAAAGTACCAGCAAGTGCAGCCTGTTCGTCGGAGATAGTCTCTCTGAAGGTGTCTACAAAAGTGTTGTTGTCAAGACCAACAACGGCATAAGCAGGCAAGCCAGAAGAACTCTGGCGAGCACGGCTTCTCAGATATTCGAGATCGAGAACCAAGCTGCTTCGCTCTGTATTGACTAGCTGTAGAGAGGGAGAAACAAAGAAGAAATCGCTATCTTGGAAGTCAATAAAGCTCTCTTCTCCTGAGTATTCAATATTCAACCGATAGGCCAATCTGTCTTGATTGTCCAGAGGTCCGCCGAAATCTATGCTAGCCCCGTATTCGTTGAAGCTACCGCCCCTAATCTCAAATTCGTATGCAGGATCGTAGAGTGGCAGCTCGGTCACAAGATTAATCGTTCCACCCACATCACCCGCTCCGAATAGGACGGAAGCAGGACCTTTTAGAATTTCAATTCTTTCCACATTGGGTAGGGCACTGCCAAACTGAAGCGTGTCATCGCGCAGTCCATTGCGAAGAATATTGTTGTTATTCTCAAATCCTCGAATCAGCGGCGTGGCACTACGAGTGCCCGAAAGCGCTCGTCCAGTTGATACACCGCTAGCATTACGAAGCGCCTCATTTAGCGTCTGCGCGTTCTGATCCTCAATAACCTGATCAGGAATAACCTGAATTGATTGGGGCACATCAATAATAGCGGTGTTGGTTCGAGTGCCAACACTAGCATCAGGGACTCTGTATCCGTCTAAAGGTTCAGCCGTTACAATGATGCGTAAGTTGTTGCTTTCAAAATCGATATCAGTATCTGTTGCACCCGGCGCAAGTGTCACTACATCAAGCTGAAGCGCCTCTGACAATCTTTCAAAATATGCAACTGGAGGCGTTTCATTATCACTGATCACCGTTAGCTGAATCTCGCTGCCGCGTTGCTCTACTCGCAAAGAAGCGACGCCAGCAATTGGGTTAAGCTGCTGATAGCTACCATCATCCCCTAGAAAACCCTCTACAGACTCAGCCAAAGACAGCGTTGCATTCGTGATATCGACAGTTAGGGTTGTTCCTTCTTGAAACTGAAACACTTCAACTAGCTCTGGCCTGTCAGTGATCAAAACAACCTTGAGCCCGTCTTCTATTTCAACAAGCTGAACATCTGTGACTATGGCAGCGGATTCGCCTCTAAGCTGGTCGAGTAGGGGCGAAGTGTCTTCTGTCTCTTGGACCAGTTCTATCTGGGCATAAGCGGTTGGTGAGGCGATCATCAGTAGTGGAGTCAACAGCAGTAAAGTAGCTATGCTGTTCCAACGATTCCACACGCGCAGAAAAATCAGCTCTAGAAGTGATTTCATACTTGGTCTTTACTGTATTAATTGCCGCTAGTCTGTTTGTTCGCCGGTAGTTTGTGGCGCGGACGGTTCAGGTGCGGACGGTTCAGGTGCGGATGGTTCAGGTGCGGATGGTTTGGGTGTGAATGGGTCAGGTACGAGCGGCTCAGTCGCATTCGCAGGTGGCATAGCCGGAGCGACGGGCGCAGCCGGGGTCGGTGTTGGTGGCGTTGATATTTCTGGTGCTGGCGTGGTCAAATCTGTCTCAACCGGAGTGTCTGTCAAAGTCTCGCTATCTTCATCCAAAGAATCTACGGGTTCAGGCGCTTGACTTTCAGGCGCTTGAATCTCAGGCGCTTGAATCTCAGGCACTTGATTCTCAAGCACTTGACTTTCAGCATCTTGGTCCGCTGCCTGATCTGTCTGTTCTGTGGTCTGTTCGGTCGTTTGATTGACAGCAGGCGGAGTTGCGGCTGGCGGCGGAGCCTGATCGGGCGTAATCTCTTGAACTTGCTGCGCTGTTGGTAGTTCGACCGCGCGGATTTCACCCGCCTGCTCTTCCTCCTCGGCCTGCTCGGAATCGTCGATTACATACACCACATCGACCGAGACCTGCCCACCAATTCCCAGCGGGTCTTGAAAGCGCCAGTTCCTTCTAGCTTCTTCTAACGCTGCTCGGTCGAAGGCTGCATTCCCGCTAGAAACTTCGATCTCTGCGCTGATAACTCTCCCGTTTCCATCAAAGATGGCATTGATCACTGGCTGCCCTTCGTTCCTTTCTCGGCGAGCAGTGGTCGGATAGTCTGGGGAAGTGCAAGGGTTACAGCTAATGACACGAGAGGTAGGCGCACGCCTAGCAGCTAGGGAAATTTCTTGGACAGGGGCGCGAGGTCTGCTGATGGGTTCGGGCTCGGGCTCGGGCAGGTTGATGCGATCGCCCTGCTCAATCGGCTCCCCTGATCCTCTCACCAAGCCAATCACAGACGAATCACCCTCTGCGCCCTGCCCATCAACTGTGCCATTTTCTGTCGCGATCGCCGGAGCCACTGCCACCGTATCAGCAGCGGCTACCGGACTAGTCGGCAGCGGCTCAGCAGTTGTCGCCAGCGGTGCTGCGGACGGACGCTCAGCAGAGGCAACCGGCTCTGGATTCTCTTCTGGCGGTTCTGGCTCTAGCTCCTCTGTGGTTTGCTGCACCAGCTCCTCTTCCACCACGATCTCGATTGGCGTCGCTTCAATTTCAGGCTCACTCTGTTCTCCGCCAGACACCATCCTAGAAATCCAGGGCAAAGAGAAAATATGCACGCCCCCAGCAACTACCGCACCCACCGCGAGAACGCGCCACATAATCCGAATTTCTCGGCTGTATTGCTCGAGATTATCTTTAGAAAAACCCATTAGGGCACAGCTACATAGTGATCACGAACGTATAGCTTATCAGTAATTCCTCCTAACTAAGGCGTAAGATTAAAATTATCTAGCTATGGAGTTACGGCCAGAGAGTAAGACCAGAAGTGATACGATTAGCGTGAGTTGCTGACCCACCCTACCCTGACAGGCATTCCTGTCAAGAGGTGAGTCGTTTCAGGCTGTGAGTTGTTTCAGGCTATGCAAGGATTAGGGCATTCGACATTTATGTTCTTATCCGAAGTAAATCCGCTTCACTGTAGAAATTATCACTCTATTTTCACTTGACAGTGAATATCATTATAGTTAGTGTGACTAAACTCATGGGAACGCCCCTAAGGACTAAAACGCTATCATGTCTACTCGCGAAATGTTTGCCGCTGGCGGTATCGTCATGTGGCCACTGCTTATCTTTTCGCTTTTGGTCCTTGTTCTGACGATTGAGCGTACGATATTTTGGCTCCGCGTCAGGCGGCGACAGCGTCCGATAATTAAACAGGTGCTGACCCTCTACAGAGATGATCCGGCAGAGGCGATCGCACTGTTGAAAAGAAGCTTAGGCTTCCCCGTTGCGCGAATCTTCCTAGAAGCATTGGAATCTGAGGCGGAATCTTCCCATCAGTTTCGCTTGGCGCTAGAGGGCGCTAGTCATGCCGAGATTCCACTGCTAAGGCGCTTTTCTAGTATGTTTCAGACTGTAATTGCGATCGCGCCTTTACTGGGACTACTCGGCACTATTTTGGGCCTAATTCGCTCTTTCGCCGCAGTTCGAATTGGCGAAGTCGGTGCTGATGCGGGTGCTGTAACTGGCGGCATCAGTGAAGCGCTCGTTTCTACCGCTGTCGGCATGGTCGTTGCCATGTTTGCACTGGCTGCTTTCAATGTATTTAGATCTTGCTACCGCCGTCAGATATCACTCTTGCAAGAATACAGCAGCCAGCTAGAGATCTTATACGATCGGCATCACCGCAGCTACGACTATCCACAGAGAGAAGCCTATGCATCTGCCCAACGATGATACAGAAGAAGATGTCTCGGTCAATATCCTACCGATGATCGACGTGATCTTTGCTATCTTGACCTATTTCATTATCTCTTCTCTTTTTCTCACGCAGTCCGATGGACTACCTGTCAATTTACCGACTGCCCAAACCTCCCAACGGCAGCCAGATGCGAACTTCACCGTCACCATAGACGAGCAAGGACAAGTCACGCTCAATCAAAACGTCGTTCAAACATCAGACATTCAAACCCTGATCAATCAGCAGCTAACGCCTGGTCAAGTCGCTGTTGTAACTATTCGTGCGGATGAACTCGCCCTGAATGGCGATGTCGTGGATGTAATGGATGAAGTTCGACAGATCGAAGGTGCAAAGTTGGCGATCGCCACCCGCCCGGAAGCCCAAGAGTAGGAGTAGAGTCTTTAGACATACTGAACAGCGTCAAAATGAGCCAATTGCAACTATAGCGTTTCTCGGATACATCTGAGAGACGCTATATACTGAAGGTAATTCAGTAAGTTGTATGAGAAGTCATGGTGGACTATCGAAACCACATCACAATTGAACCCGAGAAGAGAGGTGGAAAGCCTTGTGTACGTGGTTTGCGAATTACGGTTTACGAAGTACTTGAGTACCTAGCATCCGAGATGACCGAATTAGAGATTCTCGATGATTTTCCCGATCTAACTCGTGAAGATTTGAAGGCTTGCATCGCCTATGCTGCTGACCGTGAACGTCGGTTTATGACGGCTCCGTTGACCGTATGAAACTGCTTTTTGATGAGAATTTGTCGCCAAAGCTACCACGGCGCTTAGCTGATCTTTTCCCAAATTCACTTCACGTTCGAGATGTGGATATGAAGTCAACGAGCGATCCAATTGTCTGGGACTATGCAAAAGATAATGAGCTGATGATTGTCTTAAAAGATGCTGACATGCACGATTTGAGCCTAGCACTCGGAAATCCGCCGAAAGTTATCTGGATCCGCATGGGGAACTGCTCGACATCGCAAATCGAGAACTTACTGCGTCAGCATTTTGATGCTATCAAACTGTTTTGTAAGGATAGAAATCTCTCTCTTCTTGCCTTGCTTTAATGGAAGTTGAATCTACGTCGAACTGTGCTTTGAGGAAAACTGAGAGCAACTACTAAAGCGCTTATACAGAACCCTTCTATGCCGAAGGTGATCGCATTTTCCAAAGCATCGCCGCCGCGATCGCACTCACCCCTGCACTAAAATAAAACGGCGCACCTGCCGAAACCTGCGTGTACAGCCACCCTGCGAGTAGGCTAGCAGGCAGCGCTACCAGTCCTGTCAGCATATGAAACGTGCCAATCTCTGCGCCGCGTCTGTCTGGATGGACCAAATCAGCCACTAATGCTTTTTGTACACCTCTAGTCAGCGCATTGTACAAACCATAAAAGATAAACAATATCCAAATCAATCCTTTGTTTTGAGTGATGCCAAAGCCCAGATACACTAGCGAGAACAAGCCGTAGCCCATCACTAAAAGCGGTCTGCGACCGACCCGGTCCGAGAATTTGCCAACCGTGACACCCAAAACAACAGACATTAGGTTAAAAGCGGCATAGAGCAGCAGCAGATCGGCTCCGCTAAAGCCTAAATCTTGCGATCGCACTAACAAAAAGGCATCTGAAGAATTTCCTAACCCAAACAATCCAATCACGCCTAGATATTGCCTATACGCCGGACTCAATCCTTGAAAGGTAAACTTGGGC
Source organism: Cyanobacteria bacterium P01_D01_bin.1 (assembly GCA_039111275.1). Classification (GTDB taxonomy): domain Bacteria; phylum Cyanobacteriota; class Cyanobacteriia; order Phormidesmidales; family Phormidesmidaceae; genus Phormidesmis. Next base: position 16,919 of record JBCCOH010000107.1, read on the forward strand.
AAATCTCTGCGGCCTTCTACCTGCCGAGGTTCTCTCACCCATTTCAACAGCACCAGCAAACCGATCATTGCGGGTACGAACGCCAGCGCAAACACACCGCGATAGTTTTCCGCGTACAGCAGCAAAAAGCAGAATCCTGCCAGCGGTCCCACTACCTCGCCTACCGTCTCTAAACTGTGATGCAATCCATACGCTTGGCCTCTGCGCTCAGGCTCACAGTTTTCTGCAATTAGCGCATCTCTTGGCGCAGCCCGCAGCCCCTTGCCCACCCGATCAAGCAAGCGCGCCGCCAGCACAGCCACCCAGCTTCCGGCGATCGCCAGTCCCAGTTTAGAGACAGCGCCTAGTCCGTAGCCTGTCACCGCAAAAGGTTTTCTCGACCCAGCCCGATCAGACAGCCAGCCCGAATACAGCTTCAGTAGGCTGGCTGCACTTTCGGCAATGCCCTCTACAACGCCCACGCTCCACACCGGAGCCCCTAGCACCGCAGTCAGAAACAGCGGCGTAATTGGATACACCATCTTGGTCGATAAATCAGTGAAGAGGCTGACCCAGCCCAAAGCGCGAACGGTCGGGTGTATGCGACTAGAAGCAATCATTTTTATCCTTGGGTAGCTGTCTTTGATTTGAGCAAACGCCACAGGCAGGCGCAAGCATTGAGGCTATCGCGGATCTATTTCACTGGTCTATTTCGCTGGTCTACTTGGCGGACCCGGTACTGCGGTACGGGTATTAGGTCGGCATCCGTACCAGATTTCATCTGGCTTAGCACTGTCTTTTGGATCTCTACTCGGACTCGGTATCGGCCAGCAGTTTTTTGGTCTGGCCAGCTAATCTCTACCTCCGCCCAGGTCAATTTCTTGGCTAGTTTTTTCAAGAGCACTTGCGCCCAGATCGTTGGCACCCAGCGCAAAATCAGTCGCAGTAAACGATGAGTCAGACGACCGGGATCTTTGCGAATGATGCGGGTGGTTCTAGGCGTTTCGAGCCAGGTCCATCCCTGTTGCATCCAAAGCGATCGCTCTGCGATTTGCGCCCATAGAGCCAGGTCTGTCGAAAAGCCGCTCCACCCCCGGTAGAACGGCTTTAGCTTCGCTACATCATCCTGCCGATACACCAAGGTATCGAGGATTTTGGGTTCTAGATGGCCCCAAAACTGACCCGTGGGGAAGTCGATTAGCGTCGGGGCGAAGTGGTGTCCGCCAAAGTGAGTCGTTTGCCATACGCTGAGCTGGTCCGGCTGGGCGTAGTGCTTTCGCAGGGTGCGGTAGAGCGGCGTGCCAAAGCGACCGCAAGCCAGATCGTAGCGGGTGTGGGTGCAGACGAAAAGGGCGCGAGCAGCAGATTGCTGGTAGCTAGAAAAACGACCTAGCTGATTAGGATGAAAAACGAGTGCGTCAATTAAATCGCTTAATTGCTCAGTCGGGATGTGATAGTGCTGCTGGGTGTAGGTAGCAGCGGCTGTAGAAGGGTGGCTGTAGAAGAAAACGTGACGATCGCCCTTCGTAGAATCGACTTTGTCGGGTGCGATCGCCAAGATTCGCAAATCTCTCCACAGCCGAGGACGTTTCTCAATCTTTTCAAACAGCGCTAGTAAAGCCGCCGACTCATTTTCCCAAGGATTTTTTGCCCAAGGCTGCGGCACCTCAATAAAAAGCCACTGCTGCGCACTGACTGCCGTCCCAATTGGGTCTTCTCCACTGGCCTTAGATGTGATGGAGCAGTACTGACAGGGTTGAGCGTCAGCTCGCGAGGCCAGAGCAGAAGAGGCTAGTGCCGAAGAAGCTGCCGAAGAGACTAGACCAGCCGTTGCGTCGGTAGGCATGTGAATTCGTAATAAGTCTTGGATGGAAGTAAACCTCACCTACCATTATGCATGCGTATACACAATTTCTAGCTGACTAGTTCAGCCACATAGTTTGGTTCGATCGCTGTCACGTTTAGTCCCGAGGCGGCGATCGCCCATCTGCATTTCTCTATATTCTCTTCTCCCGCATACACCGTTCGCCCTAGCTTATGAGCTGTCGTCAGCATGTTCTCGCTGGGCAGCCAAGGAAACATAACCACATCACCTGGTTTAGACAACAGTTTTAGTAGCTGCTTTAGCTTGTCATCGCTATACTCAGCCGTTGGTAAGACGACCACATTCTCAGCTTGATCAATCAGCCAATCGTGGGCCCAGTCATTACCTGTTACTGCGATCGCTAGCTTGACCAGTGGAGCCCAAGCCGCAAATACTTGAGCGGCTGTATCCCCGCAAAATACCAAATGCCTACCCTCTAGCTGGTACCAGCCAGCTTGAATCATAAGCTCAGAAGTCTGCTCAGGTGAAGGCTTTGAGAGGTTCATATCTTGGTCTTGTCGCACTGAACGCGGCTGGA
>JBCCOH010000108.1:0-18874 GCA_039111275.1 Cyanobacteria bacterium P01_D01_bin.1
CGCCTGCCTTTAGATCTGCTCCATTCATCAGCGCCGCGTCCATTTCTACCTCACCGTTCTCATTGAGGACAGAACCTCTTCCAGCGTTATAGAGCGGATTGTCTTCTAGCAAATTAACGCAGTATTCAACCACGTCTAGTGCCGCCGCGCCGGATTCTAGCCGTTCACGTCCCGCTGCCAAGATCTCTAGTACACTTTCTTTAAATTCAGATTCGCTGGCTTCGTACTTTAGATCTTCTAGAGCCCCAGCCCCGCCGTGAATGATCAGAGAATAAGGATTTGTCATTTTGATGCGCCTGTAGTCGATGTGCCAGGTGTCAGCTCTTCTAGAATTGTGAAGCGAACGTGGTTAATTGCCAGATCGCCGATGGAGAGATCCTCTGGTTTGTTAGTTGCTTTCATTTTCTCGAAAGAGATGCCTTTGCCAATCTCGGTATGGAACCAGGAAAGACCCATAAAAAATCGGGTGGGATAGGGACCGCGTTCGATCACATCGTCTACGTTCGATTCCATCGGTAGCCAGCCAATGCCGGGTATGTAGAACTCTAGCCACACATGGTTAAAGTCTGGCTCTAGCGGCAGGTGCTTTTGCTCGGGTTTGGCTGGGCACTTGTAGCGGCCAATTGTTCGGCAGGCAATGCCGTTTAGTCTTGATAGCGCCAGCAGTACGCCGACATATTCGCCACAAGAGCCAGTGCCTCTGGCTAGGGCCACATCAGGCGTATCGATTTTGGGCTGGATGCCATAGGAAAGCTGATCGTAGACATAGTTGCGGATCTTCAGCATTTTTCGCAATATGTTGGTCTCGCTCCCTGTCGACTCTTTCGCGGCGGCCTGGATGATGTCGGATTCCATAGCTAGATCGTCATCATCGACTAGATACTTTTGCTGAAACTCTTCTGAAAGCGGCTCAGCTTCTGAGACATTATCGGGCGATAGGAAGTATTTCAGGCCATACATTTCGACGGTCGCTTTCCAGCCGATTAGTCCGGCTTGGTTGGGCTCTAGCGTGTCAAATTTAAAGACGGCAACCCGCTGTCCTTGCTGAATTTCTTCGGTGAACGGATGACCAATGGCCTCTACTCTGCGGACCTTTTGGCGCAGCGTGTCGGATGGCAGCGCGATTCGCCATTCCACAGCCTCTAACCGCACTTCTTCTAATGGCAAGAACTCCTCGACGTAAGAGATTTCGACTAGGTAGCCAGTGGACAGACTGTAGGGTTCGCCCTGAGGCTGGTGGATGTGTAGCGGATGGATGAAGGTGCGATCGCGAAACGTCAGCTGAAAGGGTGATTCAGCATTGGGATCATCGCGAATGTAGGGTTCTTCATCAGCATAGGCAAGATAGCAAATCGGCTCTGAACCATCTGCTGGATCGAAAAATGTGATACCTGTAGGTGAGGCAAACGGTGTTAAGGCGCTAAGTTGAATGGCACCTGTAGTTTTGTCTAGACAGTAGACCGTTTGTTCGGTGCGATCGCATACCCACAACCCCGACTCAGTAGCAGAGATATTCTCAGACCCTACCCCTGGATGAGTTAGCTTGACCACTGGCCGACCTGTCGCCCGGTCGAACACGTGGATATGGCCCGATTTTTGACAGGTGGCATACACCCGGTCTTGCCAAACTGCTACGCCGCCCACTTCGTAAGGCAGCCGCGCAAAGGCTCTAGGGACCAAATCTTCCCTATTACAGCTAAAGACGGTCTGGTCTTTGGCATACCACAGGCTATTTTCCCAAACGGCTAGCCCGGTCACACCTAGCCACTCTGCTACCTGCCCAGAATTAAGAACAACTGTGTTGTCTGTGACTGGATCAATCTCAACTAGATATCCCCGCACTGCATCGACGGCTAGCAACCGCTGGGCGCTGGCCGCTAAACCAGACAAAAGATACACCCCAATGGGCCGAACTGTTGAATGCTGTATGGGTCGCACTAATGACACCTATGCAAAATTGAGACACGCTCTAGAAAATAGACTAACTGAGCATGTTCTGACGCACCAAAAGATACTACTTTAGAGTACATAAGCCGCGCATCTTAGAAAAATTGCCAAATTCTATGAAAATAGTTTATGACTCAGATAAGGACATACTACAGCTTTCTTTCAATCAGGCAATGGTCGAAGAAACTACACAGCTTGCTCCTGGTCTAGTCGCAGACTACGACGAAGATGGAAAAATTATCGGCATAGAGCTAAGGAAAGCTTCTATTCGCGTAGACAACCCCTACGAAATCACCTTTTCTATTGGTAAGTCCAATACCAGCAAACCGTCTGCCAAAGTTAGCGAATAGCCTTCTAACAAATAGCCTTCTAGCGAATAGCCTCGCCATAAACAACAAAAAGCTGTAGGTAGTCGAGGTTAGTCTCACTATCTACAGCTTGATTTTTGTAGTCTGGCTTCTACAGCTTGACTTCTACAACTTGATTTCTACAGCCTGACTAGAAGGCTGGGCTGTTCGTTAGTCGTTCATCCAAGACTCGTGGCCAATGAGATCGCACACGTGGTCGCGCAGTAGGTATTCGTTCTCTTCTAGTAGCTCCTCAACAGAGTGCCAGTTTCTATCACCAAAATACCTTGCGAGCGAATAGAGCTGGGCGCTCCTACTCACTGAGCCCTTATCGACTAAGGCTCTAACTTCATCTTTGACAGAGTGGATGGAATGCTGGCGGCAGGTTTGAAGCATGGTGGATGTCCTCAGAAACAGTTCACAGCAGATGAAGGTGCGTTCGAGTCTATTTTCTATCAACTACTTCAGTAATTGCTCTGATGTCTTTGCTAGAGCGATATGCCTTTTCACCAGCAGCTTCTACCCTAGAAAAGTCGTAAAAAACCTCAGACTATAACGCAGCTATCAGACGATCTTTAAACACTTTCGACTCTTAAAATTTTGTGGTCTTTGAACACTCTAGCTTTTCAGCTTTGCTTTTGATAAACCAATTCTATGTGAAATGTTGAAAGCGTTTTTAATACGTTTAACCTAATTTAAACTTTGCTTAACAATGCGATTTTCTGTTGATTAAGGATAGATATGCGCGAGTGCAGAACAACCTGGCAGCACGGTTACGTTCATAGTGTCCTGCTACCAAGTTTACACAAAAATTAACTCGGTCAGTACTTTTAGCTAGAGTTCCTGTATCTTACACTACACTTTTCTGCTAGAAGCCTTTAATAGTCAGGGTTTTATGACATTTTGATCGAGGATGGAAACTGATCGGCAGAGCGCTAAAGGCACTGATATGATCTATTCGCACCATAGAACGTAGGCAGAACGTAGGCAGTGCTGCTGCTGATTTGAGCCAGGTGCGCGCTTGCTACCGTGTGGTCAGTTCTCTTTCTTAAAAACACTTGTTTTGGAATGGCTTTCTGTTAGGTATCACTGATAAGAAAGGGGGCAAGAGATGATTATTCCTGTTGTATGCAACGACTGGTGGAAGTGGTTTGCCAAACTCGATTGCTAGCCACTTTTTCTATGGCTGTTTTTCCTATGGTTGTGCTGGCGATGAACAAACGGATGAGCGTTTTTCTTGTCAAGGACAAGTGCTAGCTACCACATCAGCGACAGCAACAGCAAAAAAAGACGTAAGAATAGAAAGCAAGCACAAAGAGCAGCCTTAGATCAAACATTTAGCTCGAATTACCGAATATTTCAAAGGAGATTTTTTATGGTTCAGACCGTAGCCGACAAGACAACATCAGTGGATACGACGCAAATTTTGATGTGTGCGCCCCACCACTACGACGTGGACTACGTGATCAATCCTTGGATGGAAGGAAATATTCATCGTTCATCTAGACAACAGGCGGAGGCCCAGTGGAAAAAGCTACATGACGTCTTGAAAGAGCATGCTGTGGTGGAGCTGGTAGAGCCTCAGTCTGGCTGGCCAGATATGGTTTTTACGGCAAATGCGGGCTTGGTCCTGGGCGATCGCGTTGTGCTCAGTCGATTTTTTCACGAAGAACGTCAGGGTGAAGAGCCCCACTTCAAAAAGTGGTTCGAAGATAACGGCTACGCTGTCTACGTTTTGCCTGAGGGATTGCCATTTGAGGGGGCAGGCGACGCGCTATTCGACCGTAGCGGCGGCTGGCTGTGGGCTGGCTACGGATTTCGCTCGGAGCTAGATTCGCACCCTTATTTGGCCAAGTGGCTAGATATAGAAGTGTTGTCTTTGCACTTGGTCGATAGTCGTTTCTATCACTTGGACACCTGCTTTTGCCCGCTTGTAGGTGGCTATCTACTCTATTATCCAGGTGCTTTCGATGCCTATTCCAACCGACTGATAGAGATGCGCGTCCCGGCTGATAAGCGCATTGCTATCAACGAAGTGGATGCGGTTAATTTTGCTTGTAATACGGTCAATATTGACCAGATCATAGTGATGAATAAGGCAACTGATAGCCTAAAGCAGCGTTTAGGGGATCTGGGCTTCACTGTAATTGAAACGCCGCTAACAGAATTTCTCAAGGCAGGCGGGGCCGCTAAATGCCTAACGTTGAAGATGACTGAGCCGCGCTTGGTAGAAACCCAAACGTCTACGGTTCAAAGTCGAGTAATCCATCTAGAAGGACACTTGCTTGATTCGGGGTTGGTTAACCGTACCCTAGATACAATCGTGAGCGGCGGTGGTAGCTTTCAAGTATTGAAGTTTGATCTAGGAAAGCAGCGACAGGATGGCTCAGTCGCTGAGGTGAAGGTGGTTGCCCCGGATGTCACTGTGATGGATGACATCATGGGTCAGCTGATTGATCTAGGGGCGGTTAGCTTGCCGCGCGAAGCGAGACCGGCTGAACTAGAGCCAGTTATTCAAGATGGCGTTGCCCCAGACGACTTCTATGTGACGACGATTTACCCGACTGAGGTGCTGATTGGGGATCACTGGTTTAGGGTGAAGGGCCAGCGGATGGACGGGGCGATCGCAATTTCACAAACCAATAGCGGCCCCGTCGCTAGCTGCAAGCTGCTGCGCGATCTAAAAATCGGTGAATCTGTTGTGGTGGGTAGCAAAGGCATCCATACCATTAGAGAACAGGCTTCGCTCAAGAGCAAAAAGTCAGACGAGTTTAGCTTTATGGGCTCTGGTGTGTCGAGTGAGCGCCGAGTAGAGCTGGTGGTTGAACAGATTGCCTGGGATCTGCGGCGGATTCGCGATCGCGGTGGCAAAGTCGTCGTCACCGCTGGCCCGGTGGTCATTCACACGGGCGGCAGCGAGCATCTAAAGCAGCTCATTCGCGGGGGGTATGTGCATGCGCTGCTAGGGGGCAATGCGATCGCCGTTCATGATATTGAGCAGGCAATGATGGGCACCTCGCTCGGCATGGACATGAAGCGAGGCATCTCGGTTCACGGCGGCCACCGACATCACCTCAAGGCGATCAACACCGTTCGTCGCCATGGCAGCATTGCTAAAACTGTAGAGGCTGGCGAACTTACCAGCGGCGTGATGTACGAATGTGTCAAGAACAACGTGCCTTTCTCACTGGCAGGATCTATTCGCGATGACGGCCCCCTGCCCGATACCAAAATGGACCTGCTAGAGGCGCAGGCAGACTACGCCAAATTGATCGAAGGCGCAGACCTAATCCTGATGCTCTCGACCATGCTGCATTCTATTGGCGTCGGCAACATGACCCCAGCTGGCGTGAAGATGGTCTGCGTGGATATCAATCCGGCGGTGGTGACTAAATTGAGCGATCGCGGCTCTGTTGAATCGACTGGGGTGGTCACTGACGTTGGCTTATTCCTTAGCCTTCTAGTGCAACAGCTCGGCAAATTGACTGGACAGTATACGCCCGTTGATTTGGTTGGCTAGGAATATAGAGAGGCTACAACGAGGTAAAGCGAAAAAGTAAGTAAGCAGCTAGCAGAACCCCTGCGGTCTCTGCTAGCTGCTTGAGTGATGTCAATACAATAGCCGACAATAGCCGACGCTATAGTAAATCTAGCCCGGCGGCAGAACGGAGAGGTGCCATGACAATTGCCAAATCACCACAGTTCAAAAGCTTTGAAGACTATCTAGCGGCTGATTTCTCTGATTTGCCAGAAGGTCGTCATGAGTATTGGCATGGGGAGCTGGTTCCAGTTATGTCCGAGTCGGGTTTGAACGCGCTGTTAGCTAATTGTTTGTTCCTAACATTAGCAAATGCAGGGGTTCCGATTGCTATCTTACGTCCCCATTCTTGCGAAGTCGAAGTGCCAGGGCAGCCGCGTACTCGGTTTCCCGAACTGACGGTTTTGACTGAGGAACATGTTGCGCTAATTGAGCGGCGAGAGCGAGTTACTCGCGATATGCCACCGCCTCGCTTGCTAGTGGAAGTGGTTTCTCCTGGGGACAAGAATAGTCAAAATTATCAGCGAGACTATACCCAGAAGGCCGACCAGTACGCCGCTATTCTAGTTCCAGAGTATTGGATTATCGATCCTGATCGGGCAGTAGTTGTCGTCGGTTTACTCACCGATGGAGAATATCAGTTCCAAACTTTCGCAGGAGAGCAGCAACTGATATCGTCTGCATTTCCAGCAATTAGTCTCACCGCTAAACAGATTCTCTGCCCGTAGTATTCCTCGTCAACTGCCACTTGATGGCATTGCGGTAGGTAAACCATCAATGCTTACCTGATTCTTTTCTCGCTGGTAGGCTTCGATGCCTTCCGGCTCTTTCTTTTGTGCCCACTCGATTAGGCTCTCGCGATCTGCTTGGTAGTCGTACAGAGGGACCGCCATTCCGCAAGAGGTTTGCACCAAATCTACCGATAGATCAAATAGCTGTCTAGTACCTGGTAGCAAAGTAAAGTGTTTGATCAGCTCTGCCCAGCTATCGTCGCGTGGATACACGGCCCTAGCGGTTCCGTATAGTCGCAAGATTGTCGGTGCGCCTTCGAAGGCGCAGAACATTATCGTCATTCGCCCACTGCTCGTTCCATCCGTAGCACCGTTCTCGGCGCTATTCGCAGCGAGGTGAGCGGCCGTCTCATTGCCACTGCCTGTCACGCTTAGCCACACCACCCGGTTTGGTCCAAAGATCCTTAGGCTATCCATTCCCTTTGGTGAGACATTGACCCGACCTTCCTTAGCCGCAGTTCCTACGAAAAAGACTTTCTGTTGCTTAATAAATTTGTGGAGCTGCGTAGTGATCTGTTTGTATTGTTTAGCCATATTGTTTTCCACAACCATCTTCAGAGCCTATATTAGGCATTCAGTGTAGATTTATCTCTTAATCTAAAAAGAAACACTCAACGATTAGCTGACTTTATAAATGTTCTCTCTATCTGATATTTCTACTAGGCTCTGGGACCAACCTTTTGCATTTGTTGGCTTAGTATTAAGGTTCCTACGACAGCTTGTTAGGCACTACCGCTTTGTCTTGCTGAATATGGTGGGGAGGCTGATGGTAACGACTGGTGCTGCGATCGCGCAAGGCGGTGGTGGCGGCGGTGGCGGCGGTGGCGGCGGTGGTGCCGGTCTTGGCGGTGGTAGCTACGGTGGCCATAGCAGCTATAGCGTTGGCATTAGTGAAAATGTGTATTTGTGGACGATAGGAACCATCATAGCCGCCGCTATCCTTCTTATCTTTATCAATTTTCTCAATATCGTGAACGAAAGAGTGACCGACAGCCCCCAGGGTCCAGTGAGTGTCCGTGATGCGAAGAAGATGATCAACATAGTCATAGTCTTGCGCAATGGTGCTAGCTACGTACCCACTATCAATCAGCTCACCCTACAGGCCAACTTCAGAACCCATCGCGGTCGGCAGTCATTTCTTGGCCAGTTAACAAGCACAATACAGCCTGAAGATATAGTCGAAGGGTTTGTTAGACCCGAGTATGCAGGTGATGTAGAGCGCGTGTGGCGATTACAAAAATCAGCTGCCGAGATTCAGAATCTGGTGATCAACGTGGCCCCACCCAATCGACCTTCTACTCAATGGGACCGACGCCCCGAACAGCCACTACCAAGGCCGACAGCTGATACCTACTGCATCGTCGGCATCTTTGTTACTAGTAGCGCTCACCAGATCGCCGAGAGCACTGAGCTAGAGACTGTGACAGAAAGCACCTTGAATCTCAGCCGCCATTTGGACAGCAGTAGCGCCTTTTATTACTACTTCGGGCCGAACACCACAGGTGTAAGTTTGAGTGAAGCTCAGCGCTTGCTAGCCAAAGTGAAGCAGTGTTAGCTTCCTTTCAGATCGCAGCCCATCAAACGGCGTCTGCTGAACATGTCTATAATGCTGCAATCTGTAATATCGCAGTATCCTTACAAAAGGATCACTAGACGATGAGAAGCCGCCGCTGCACTAGAACATATGAAAAAGAAAGAATATACGAAAATACGGTGTTACCGTATGACCTATTAAAAACAAATTACTGGAAATAAATTGCTGAAAACAAGTTACTGACAAAACCTACACAGAGCATAAGTAAAGATGAAACAGAATTATTTTGCTAGAGCTACTTGCTTAGCTGTAGCGTCGGCCTTGCCGATAGTGGTCTCTACGTCGGCTACCGTCAGAGCACAACCGTTAGAACAGTGTACAGACGATACAAACTGCGCGAGTCACCAGACGACAGGCGAACTCATCGGTGAGCCTGCGGTGTTGCCCCAGCTAGAGATGCCTGTTCAGCTAGAGCCAGCGCTAGCTAATGTCCAAACGCTTCCTGAAGAAACTACTTTTGAACTCTCTGTGCGAGTGGCACCCTCTGTGCGGACGGTGCTAAGAGGTCTGAACGATTTGGGCGACAATATCAGCGACTAGATCAGCTACTAAACCGATCGGGAACAAAGTGCTGAGTCGCCATCGGCGGACGCTGATAGTCGATGTTCTGCTGACGTTTGGGCAGCTTTAGTGGTGGTGGGGTTAGATCCTCGTACTCAATCTGTTGCAATAGATGACTAATGCAGTTTAGCCGAGCGCGTTTTTTGTCATCGGCTTCTACGACGTTCCAGGGTGATCGGGTGGTGTCGGTCGCGCCGAACATATCGTCTTTGGCCTTGGAATACTCAACCCATCTAGCCCGCGCTTCTAAATCCATCGGACTCAGCTTCCAGCGCTTCATTGGGTTGTTCAATCGGTCTTGAAAGCGCTTTTCTTGTTCGGCATCGCTCACCGAAAACCAGTATTTAACTAGTACGATGCCCGCTCTTTGCAACATATGCTCGAACTCCGGACAGGAGCGCAGAAACTCTACGTACTCTTGGTGCGTACAGAATCCCATCACTCTCTCGACCCCGGCCCGGTTATACCAGCTGCGGTCAAATAGTACAATCTCGCCAGCGGACGGTAGTTCTGCAACGTACCTTTGAAAGTACCACTGACTCTTTTCCTTTTCTGTTGGTGTTCCTAACGCGACGACCCGGCAGATACGAGGATTCATACATTCAGAAATTCGCTTGATAGCGCCGCCTTTGCCAGCAGCATCTCTGCCCTCAAATAAAACAACAACTTTGAGTCCTTTTTCTTTTACCCAGTACTGAAGTTTAACAAGTTCTGTCTGTAGTCGAAGCAGCTCTTCTTCGTAGACTTTCTTACTTAGCTTCTTTTGGGACTTTTCGTTTTTTGCAGCAGTTTTTTTCTTGGATTTCTTCTCTTTTTTCGCCTCCTTTTCTTTGTCCACTCTTAACTTCTTCGCAGAAGGGGCTTTTACAGAATTATTTGAGCTACCGACATCGGCGATTGCTACAGCTGAACCAGCTTTCTTCTTTGTCATGAGTTTTTGTTTTAGTAGAAGGGGCTTGCAAGAGTTATGCCTACAGGTTAAGAGATGGTTTAGAAAACAGACGTCTTTTTTAAGTGCTCTTAATGATTGGGCATCAAGCCCGGTCGGGCTACTGACCCTAAGTTGGGGTTTGGGCGAATCAATTTTATGATGTTGCAATTGTCTACCGGCGGGTGAATGGGTATGAAAATAGGACTATTGGGAACGGGGCTGATGGGCGCGCCGATGGCCCTACAGCTTCAGCGGTCGGGGTTTGAAGTGATCGCTTGGAACCGTAGTCAGCAGAAGCTGCTACCGCTGAAAGATGCTGGTGTGCAGGCGGCAGAAAGTGCGGCGGCGACGATCGCATCTACAGAACTCACAATCACGATGCTCAGTGACGCCGCTGCGATTCGATCAGCCCTCTTTTCCGATTCTGCCGCGCTCTCTGGTCGCACGATTTTGCAGATGGGCACGATTGCCCCTGCCGAAAGCCGTGATCTGTGTCGCCAAGTGCAGAATGCAGGCGGAGACTGCCTAGAATCGCCTGTGCTGGGCAGCATTCCTCAGGTCAAATCCGGTTCGCTCATACTGATGGTGGGTGCGACGCCTGCACAGTTTGACCGCTACCAACCTGTACTCAAGTGCTTTGGTCCTAATCCTGAACTGATGGGACCCGTCGGCACAGCCGCCGCGACCAAGCTAGCGATGAATCAGCTCATTGGCAGCCTAACTGCTGCGTTCTCTATGAGTCTGGCGCTAGCGCAAAAAGAAGGGCTAGATATTGAGAAATTCATGACAATTGTGCGAGAGAGTGCGCTGTATGCGCCCACTTTTGACAAGAAGCTAGAGCGGATGTGCGATCGCAACTTCTCCAATCCCAACTTCCCGACAAAGCACCTGCTCAAAGATATGAACCTGTTTGTACAGGCAGCGCAGGCGCAAGGAATTGATGCAACGGTAGCCGCAGGGGTTAGCCAGGTAGCTGAAAATGCGATCGCTCAAGGTTTATCAAACAAAGACTACTCTGCAATTCATAACGCAGTTAGTCCGATAGACGAATAGGATATTGATAGGAAAGATGCCCTCAAACGTCAGTTCGTTTGAGATTTACTGTAAGAGCGCTATCTCAGTGCCATGATCTAGAGTGAAGTGATGATATCGAAGCGACTAGTAAGAAAGATCATAGGGCCGTGCATTGTGCTGCTTGTATTCGGGATGACGCTTGCGCTGTGCACGGAGCCAGGAAAGACATTGCCTGCACCTACAAACTATGGGCTGGTTGTTAAACAGAGTCCCTACAGCGTAGAAGAAACAGAAAGAAGATTTCTCGGCATTCTTGACTCCAAAGGGCTCAACACGTTCACCACGATTGACCATTCGCAGAATGCTGAGGGCGTAGGACTAACGCTGCGACCGACACGGGTTGTGATCTTTGGCAATCCAAACCTGGGCACGCCGCTTATGCAGTGCGAGCAGATCTTGGCTGTCGATCTGCCTCAAAAGCTGCTGATCTGGCAGGATGAAACAGGGCAGGTCAAAATCGCCTACAACGACCCTCGCTATGTAGGCGGACGTCACCAGATAGATGACTGTGGCACTAAACCGATTAGACAGATTGCGGGCGCTCTAGACAAGCTAACTAGTAGTGTGATCGCTCCCTAATTAGCGCAATCTAGGCAATCAAGACCGCTTTTGCTTCGGCTGGATGGTGGGATGCAACAGCATCTTTTGCATTGCCAAATCTGCGATCACGTCTTTGATAGGTCAAGAGCGCCTGATGAAACTGAGCCCGGTCAAAATCCGGCCAGAACACATCTGTGAACACCATCTCGGTATAAGCTAGCTGCCATAGTAAGAAATTGCTCAATCGCTGCTCACCGCTAGTGCGAATCAGTAGATCAGGATCGCATCCCTGCGTGTATAGATGCTTAGAAATCATTTCTTCAGTCACGCTACCAGCCGAAATCTCTCCTTTCTCGACTTTTTGAGCAATCTGCTGACATGCCGTGGCAATCTCGCTTCTACTGCCGTAGTTCACTGCTACATTAAAGTCAATTCCTGTGTTGTTAGCAGTTTCAGTCATCGCTCGATTCATTTCTCTTTGTAGCGCTGGCGATAGTGCCGACAAATCTCCAACAAAATGAATCCTTACCCCTTCTTTGTGCATCGCCGTCAGCTCTTTTTTCAGCATCTTTTCAAAAAGCACCATCAAAAAATCAACTTCTGTCGTAGGTCGTCTCCAGTTCTCTGTAGAAAAAGCATAGGCGGTCAGTGCGCCAATGCCCCAATCCTTGCAGCAGCGCAATAAGTCCTTGAGCATCCGAGCCCCTTGTCTGTGACCCGCGACTCTAGGCAGTCCTTGCTGATTTGCCCAGCGCCCATTGCCATCCATAATTACGGCTACATGCTTAGGCACGCACAGAGGATTGATATCAGCAGGTAGAACAGAATAGGGGTGCATGTTATTGGGTCGCATAAATAAATACAAGGTGTACGAAGGTGCCGGAACAAAGAAGCTAAACACAAGGACGCGCTCAGAATTCCCGTCGTTTCATTACAGCTAGCAATATCGCTGACGGCATAGACAGTGAACGCCATTTGAATAGCCATTCGGCAAAGATGGTATTGTCCAGCCTTAGGCTATCGGACAGCCTGTCGGGGTGTCAGTCGGAAAAAGTCTGCTCTGACCTAGATGCTGTACTGAGAATTGTGATGATTCGACGAAGCTAGGCAGTCGTCATTCTGTTCGTTCGGAACATCTACTACTGAACAGGTAGTCTACTGTGCGAGCAACGCCATGCAAGCAATATAGATAGAGTGCGCAAAAGGCTCGTATCTCTTTCGTTTGTCCGATGTAGAGTCCACATACGTATCAGATGGGGTTATGAGAATAGAACAGGCTATTGAGTATGCCGATCAATTGCTGTACGACCAAACCGGAAGGCATCTTAGCGATCTGCAAAGCTACATTATCCAACAGAGCTGGCAGGGTAGAACCTATGGACAGGTTGCGTCTTTGGCTGGCTACAGTGAAGGCCACGTGAAAGATGTTGCCGCTCAACTGTGGCAGCTATTGTCTAGTGCATTGGGCGAGCGAATTACGAAAGGGAATTTGCGATCGCGCCTAATTAACCGGATCAAACGCACTCTCAAGAAAGCCTCTTCCGCCAACTTTCTTTCACATCCGCAATCTGCATGTAATCTAGACTTCATCGGTAGAGATCAATCTCTTGCAAAACTACATACTCTATGCCTGCAGCAGTCTATTGTGTTGATTCAAGGTGAAGGCGGACTGGGAAAGACAGCCCTTGCTCGCCACTATTGCCAGCAGTTTCCCCTACTACTAGAACTGTCGATAGCCAGAGAGACTAATCACATTTCTTCAGTAGAAAGCGTTGTGGAAGAATGGCTGTATCATCATTTCAACCAACCACCTGGCAAGGACTTTGGCATTTCACTCAGTCGGCTAAAAGCCCAGTTGGAGCGGCACAAAAACAGCGTGGTTTTAATTGACAATCTAGAACCAGCACTAGGCGGAAGCGGGCAGTTTGTCCTAGCACATAGACGCTATGTAGATCTGCTAGGAATGCTATTAACAACAAAAACAACAACAGTGATTACCAGCCGCGATTGCCTCTGCGAACCCAGTCTAAAAGTCCATCACTACCGCTTGCCCAGTCTATCTCTATCGACTTGGGAGCAATTCTTTGGAGCTTGTCTCAAACAAACACAGAAGCAACCCAATCCATATACTACCCTAAAGGCTATGCACCAAGCCTATAGCGGCAATGCCAAAGCAATGGAAATATTACGCACGGCAGTGATAGAAGAATTTGCTGGCGACTTGGGCGCTTACTGGCAGGGAAACAAAAAGGATTTGCTGAACCGCGCTGACTTGAGAAATCTGATTAGCCATCAGGCGGATCGTTTGCAAAATCTCGACCCAGTGGGCTACAGCGTATTCTGTCGGCTAGGAAGTGATCATATGCAGACTCAACTGCTAAATCAGCAGCTCAGCGCAGATTTTATCTCGGAGCTGATGTGGGATGTTCCACCAGAGCGGCAGCGGCGGGTGCTGAATTCGCTGTGCGATCGCTCAATCCTAACTTTGCAAAAAGGTCTCTATCGATTGTCTCCTGTGGCCATAGCTGAGGCGGTTAGGCGATCGCGACAGCCAAAATGCTACTCTACTGGTTGAATTTCCCCAAACGCAGCCATGCGCTAGTGCCTCTTTTTCATGAAAGCCATCAGATTTTTTCTGACAACGCTATTTCGCTCTCTTCGACTCTGCTTTCTTCCCTCACTACTTTTTATCCTTTGGCTCGTTCCTCTTCTTCCCGTCCAGGCCGCAACCCAATCAGTCAATCCTTCCGAAATTCACTGGACCTACCAGTCCAGCGACGGCCCCAACCACTGGGCAGAACTCGACAGTAGCTTTACCACCTGTGCCACCGGCCAGGCCCAATCCCCAATCAACTTCACCAAAGCAAAGGGCGAAAATCTTCCCAATCTCAGTTTTCACTACGATTTTGTTCCTCTAAATTTACTCAACAATGGTCACACCATCCAGTTACCCTACGCGCCTGGCAGCTACATGACATTGGATGACAAAATCTATAACTTGCTACAGCTACACTTTCACAGTCCCAGCGAACACACCATAGACAGCAAACAGAGCGCTGCGGAACTTCATCTTGTTCACCAGAGCGACGATGGAGAACTGTCCATTGTTGCTGTGCTTCTACAGCCTAGTACAAACCCAACCAACGTCACCTATCCGCTCGCTACCGACCTCCCTCAAAAAGCGGGCGATAAAGTCAGAACCAACAAGACTATCAACGCTCTGACCCTTCTACCTGAAGAGACGACAACCTACCGATACATTGGTTCACTGACTACCCCGCCCTGTACCGAATCTGTCAAATGGCTCGTCATGACCGAACCTGTTACTATCTCAACTAGAGAACTTTCCTACTACAAGAAACTATTAAACAACAACAATCGACCCCTACAGAGACTAAATGGACGCGCCATTCAACTCGATATCTCTTCGGACTAGCTTTCTGTTCATCATTCTTTCTGTTCACTATTTGAACTATAACAACTTGTCAGCAAAGGGCTATTCCTGTTCCATAGCGTCATCTTCCTGTGCTGTAGCGGTGATCACTTCTTTGAATCGAATCATTTCCTGTCGAGGGTCGGCGTAGCTGACCTGGACCGTTAGTCGCTCACCGACTGCCACTGCCCGGTCAAAACGCATGACAAATTCTAGACCTAGATCTTCAAAGATAATCAGTCCCAATCCTTCGTGCTCTCGCAGCCAGCGCACCATCAGAACATCCCAAGGCTGTCCTGGATTCTCTCTGTCCTGGCGCCTCAGATATTCAATCGCCCAGTATTTCTTGGTTTGCCTTTCTACCATCGTTGCCTCATAGGCGGCGTTAGAAACGCTGGCGATAATCTCGGGCATTTCTGTCGGTGTAAATGGAAGCGCTGCCCCTCGCAGATGAGCTTTGATCTGAAAGTGTCCCATCAAATCGGTGTAGCGACGAATAGGCGAGGTGACCTGGCAGTAGCGGTCAAGGGCAAGGGTGGCGTGACGCGCTGGAGTGATGCCCATTTCACTGCGGGTCATGCAGCGGCGGATGGCGGAGTCGCGTACCCATCCGGCTTCTAGCTGCATCAGTTCTTCTTCGGGGGGGAGTTCGGGCTGGGGCTGGCTGCGGAAGGGAAGTGGAATCTGGTTGTCTTCTCCGTAGCGAGCGGCTATCTCGCCCGTTAGAATCATCATCTCGGCAACCATCTCACGAGAATTCGAGGACTCTAACATATCGATGGTGATGGTATCGCTATCGACTTTGATGACTGATTCTGGCAAGTGAATACCGATCGCGCCTTGGGACTTTCGCCAAGCTAGGCGCTGCTTAGAGTACTCGAAAAGAGCAAGCAGTTCACTTTCAGCCTGTACGCCTAGCTCAATCATCTCGTCAGCGTCTTCGTAGGTTAGCCGATAGGTCGGCTTTACGAGGCTAGGCTGGATACTATATTCAGCAACGCTGCCGTCGTCTGCTAGTACCACGCCAAAGCTGAGCGCATGGCAGACTTGCCCTTGAACCAAGCTCATAGGGCCAGCGGCTAGCTCAAAAGGAAACATCGGAATAACGCCAGTGGGCAAATACACCGTAGTACAGCGCCTGCGGGCTTCTGCTTCTAAAATATCGCCAAGCTCTATCCACCGGGTGGGATCAGCGATGTGAATCCATAGCCGCTGGCGACCATCTGGTAAGGTTTCGCAGCTGAGGCCATCGTCTATCTCGCGAGTGCTCTCATCGTCTACGGTATAGAGCTTTAGATGGGTGAGATCGAGGCGACTTTGTTCTTCTACAGAGTCTTCAGCAGGTGGCGATTCGATGATCTGAGCAACTTTCTCGCTGACTTCTTCCGGGAATTTAGTCGGGACCTGACGGCGGCGCAGCGCTAGATTTTCGTGCTGCTCCCAAAGTCCCAATGCTATTAGAAAGTCAAAAGCAGCCTCAGGAGATTTGTCTTGACCCAGATCGCTCAGCAGCTCTTGGGCAGCGTTTTTCTGGCTAGATTCATCGCCTAGCAAGACATAGCGTTCGACGATTTCTAGCTGTGGGCGATCGCTCTTTTCCCACTCAACGGTTTCTCCTGCTAGCCCCGCTTTGATCCGTGCCAAAAAGCCCTCTCGCTCTGCCTGGTTGGCTGCTTCGCGAGCGATCTTGTGCTGAAGTTCTTCGACTTGACTAGCGGGCCGTGGTTCGTAGTGATCGCCTTTTTGCTTAAAGAATATCTTGTCTTCGCTTAGCAGCCGGTGCGCCGCATAGCATAGCGGTGGGCTCTGATTTGAGAATAATAGCTGAGCTAAAGAGGCAGGCGTTGCCGACTCTTCTAGTTCTAAAAGTATCTCCCATGCCACCTCCAAATTGTCAGGATCGATATAGTCTTCCGCTTCGGTTACAAAGCCTTCGATCTCGGTTGGTTCATAGCTGGCCTTGCCGACTTCGTAGATAACCTGCCGAGGATGAATCGTGTGCGATTGGCCTCGTTGGTCAACCAAGATCCAGTTCTTTTTGCCTTCTGGTCTATCGGCAACGGCTAAATGGGGTGAGCCCTTCAGCTTGAATTCTACGAGCGTTCCCTTTTCCACGGATCTTTTGGTACTAGTTTTGGTGACGCGATCGCCAGTTCGCAAAAAAGCTATCTGCGCTACTAGTCAAAGTAGCAGACAAAAGAAACGGGTCTTTGCCTAATGCAGATAGCTTGATATTTATTTGTTTGTCAGACACAAGTCTTGCGGCAGCCTAGCCATCTTCGTTGACATACGGCAACAGAGCAACGACGCGGGCCCGCTTGATTGCCTTAGTCAGGTCGCGCTGCTGCTTCGAGGTGAGACCAGTAATGCGACGAGGCAAAATTTTACCGCGCTCGGTGACGAACTTGCGCAGCAGGTCTACGTCCTTGTAATCAATTTTTTCTTCTGGTTTGATCGGGGAAACCCGACGACGGAAGTAGGCCATTTTCTCTCTATATCCTTAGCTTGTCTACTTAATTTCTTTGTGGATAGTGTGCTTATTGCAGTGCGTGCAAAACTTCTTTAGCTCCATCCGACCAGTCGTATTGCGACGGTTCTTTTGGGTGGTGTAGCGCGACACCCCGTTGGAGCGCTTGTCGGGATTGGTGCGGCACTCGGTGCATTCGAGTGTAATTACGAGACGGACGCCTTTTGCCATGGTTGCTAAAAGAAGAAACTTGTGTCAGTGCAGTCTCTGATTATTGCACAAAATCTAGAGAAATTGCCTACCTATACGATTTTGACGAACGCAAAACCTCTGAATGGCTCGGTTGGAATGAGCCCGGGCAAGACATATTGATGCTAGTATGTCGTCACGAGGTTACGTCGCTATGAGAACTACAGTCCGTCTGAGCGAAGAGGTACTCCAATCGGCGAAGCAGCACGCGCTATCAACGAAGCGGACATTGACGCAGTTGATTCAAGATGCAGTGGTGCTTTTGATAGAGCAGGAAAGGGGAACCTCGTCTCCGCGTACCGTATCGCTGCCAACCTTCAAGGGTGACGGCACCTATCCGAACATAGACATCAATAGCAACGCGGCTCTCAGAAATTGTATGGATGGAGAGCGTATGGAATCTTTCCAGGAAGACTAAACCGCAATGTATCTGTGCGATGTCAATATCTACATCAACGCCCATCGAGAAGAGAACGTGGGGTATGAGTTCTACCATCGGTGGCTGACAGAGCAGCTGTCAGGCAGTGAGACTTTTCTCTACTGTGACTGGATTCTGAGCGCATTCATCCGCATAGTGACTCATCCAAAGATATACAAGACTCCAACGCCTTTAGAGCGGGCGATCGCCTTTGCAGACACAATTAGAAGCCAGCCCAATACGCTAGGGATA
This sequence comes from Cyanobacteria bacterium P01_D01_bin.1, assembly GCA_039111275.1. Taxonomy (GTDB): domain Bacteria; phylum Cyanobacteriota; class Cyanobacteriia; order Phormidesmidales; family Phormidesmidaceae; genus Phormidesmis. Next base: position 18,143 of record JBCCOH010000108.1, read on the forward strand.
ATGCCGGGTGCTGGTCACTGGCAGGTCTTTGAAAGATTGTGCTTGGAAAGTCGAGCTACCGGTAACTTGGTCCCGGATGCAAATTTAGCGGCTTTGGCAATAGAGTCAGGTGCTGTCTGGGTTAGCGCTGATTCAAACTTCAAGAAATTCGAGCCCGTATTGACGTGGCAATGGCTTCGTCCAGCACTCTAACCAACTCGTTTTTGCTCGACGCCAAAGCCCACTAGAGCCAGCTTATCTAGCGGCTGACCTTCGGGTGGGCGGATGTAGTTGAAGATGCGGCGAACGCGCATTTGTGGATTGACTAGGGTAATGGAATCGACGGAGATAATGCGGGTGTAGCGGGTGGTCATCAGTAGCTCGCGGGTACGGGCGTCGAAGCGGAAGTCGGAGATGATGGGGCGGTCTTCTTCGTAGGCGCGATCACGCAGATAAGCCCCTTCCAAAAAATGCTCGTTAGCGATGGTTTCATCGTTAGGAACAAAGGCTAGATTCAGCGATTGATCTTTGGTGACGCCTGCTTCAGACACGGTATGGAAAATCAGGTGAAAGCCAGGGCAGTAGTTTAGGTCTGTGCCTTCTGTGAAGTTATTGTCTGAGAGGACTTTGGCTTTTTTATCGGTGGTGAGTGGCTGAACGCGAAATTCGGTGTGTGATCGCTCAATCGCCCCTTCGCTCAAATAATGATAGGTCCGCTCAGAATCCCAACTGCCGACGCAGCTATCAAAAAAC
>JBCCOH010000109.1:0-18791 GCA_039111275.1 Cyanobacteria bacterium P01_D01_bin.1
CAAACCGCTCAATCAGCAAGTGCTGCTATCGGCTGGCAATATTCTGGTGCAGCTCTCTGGCTTGGATTTATCCTGGTGTCGAGATCTGATGAGCCGTTTGCCTACCAGCGTCGAACTGCAGCTTTACGATCATCAGGCTTATCGACTGCAAATGGAGCTACAGCGCTATATTCCTACCCAGCTTTCGCCTCTGTCATAGCTGAGCTTTGGGAAAAATATCCTATCTCCAATCTGTTCTATTTGCTCTTACTCTTCCGGGTGTCAGCTTTCCAGAAAAATTGAGGCCAAGCTCTCTTACTTCTTCTCGAACTGTGTTTTTGAGAGACTGTCCGGTTTCTTGTTTATTGCGATCACAGTGCAATGCTTCTACTTCCAGCAAAAAGGCAATATCGTCAGTAGCTGTCTTCAAAGTTTCTTTCAGCTTGCGGCGATCGCCGATGGCTTTGCCAATAGTGGCTGCTGCGATCGCTGCGATTAAAGCGCTAGCCAGATTGAATACGCCAGAAATGATCGCGGCTTGAATTTCGACACTCATCTGTGATAACCAAATCTTCAGCGGTGAGACCGTAGAGGCGGGCGACTTCATTATTGCATCCATCTAATGATTTTCTGGAGTCAACTATCCCTACTGGCAGACTCAACGAGGTCATGGCAATATTGACCAAGCGCGTCAGACTAGATCACTAGTCATCTCCTCAGAGTTGTGGAGTAGTCTTGCGCAGGGCTTCCCTCTTTCCAATATGTTTTTCCGCTATGTAGGTACAGCCAGTGCGGCTATCAGACGTTCTCGAACTTCTCCTTTTGGCCGCTCTTTGGGGTGGTTCCTTCTTGTTTATGCGAATCGCAGCGCCAGTACTAGGACCCGTCTGGCTAATTGAGAGCCGAGTACTATTGGCCGGACTAGTGCTGCTGCCTTTGGTGCTACAGGCAAAAGCGTGGCCCACAGCACGAATGAATCTGAAGCCATTATTTATCGTAGGTAGCATCAATTCAGCACTGCCTTTTGTGCTGCTGGCGTTCGCCTCGCTTGCTCTCCCGGCAGGCTACACCTCCATTGTCAATGCTACCGCGCCTTTGTTTGGCACTTTGATCGCGGCTGTTTGGCTACGCGAAAGGCTAACGCCTGCTCGGATGATTGGGCTACTATCTGGCTTTGGTGGGGTTGTATTACTCATTGGCCTACAGCCGATGGAGATTAGCCCACGGGTTGTCGGCTCGATTGTGGCTGGGCTATTGGCTGCAATCATGTATGCGATCGCCGCTCCCTACGCCAAACATCACCTGGCAGGAGTACCACCGCTAGTAATCGCTACCATGACTCAGCTGGGTGCGGCTGTAGCGCTACTGCCCTTGCTGCCGCTGAGCGTCCCTAGCACTATGCCCTCCACGACGATTATGCTAGCTGTTCTAGCGCTAGCGCTTTTTTCTACGTCGCTCGCCTATCTGTTGTACTTTCGTCTACTTCAAAATATCGGCGCGTCCAAAGCGCTGACGGTGACCTACCTAGTCCCGGTTTTCGCGATGCTTTGGGGCTCGCTCTTTCTCGGTGAAGCCATCACGGCAGCGATGATCTTAGGCTGTTGTTTGATCTTGCTAGGCACTGCGATCGCCAATGGATTGTTGTTTTCTTCGCGCAGCTAGGTCAAAGTTCTTCTTTATTCGGGCCAAACCACTTCTCTCTTAGCGATCGCAAATATCCCCGTTCTTGCAGCTCCAGAATTTCCTGACTGATCACCTCTGCCGTGTCATCCCCTTCCCGAAAAGCCACGCCGTAGTCCTCTTGCGTCAGGGGCTCGCCTGCTAGCTCAAAAGTCTCAGGATTACGGCTAGCGATGTATTTGAGCGTGGGATAGTCGTGGACAATCGCCTCTATGCTGCCAGATTCTAGTGCCGCTAGGGCGCTATCAAACAGTTTGAACTCTGTCGCTTCGACTGGCTGCGATCTGGCATACGCCTCACCAGTAGTCCCATCAACCACACCGACCTTTTTCCCTCGAAAGTCCTCAAAGGAGAGCTGGCTAGTAGCTAGCTGTTCTACCGTCAAAGACGCGATAAAATCAGCCACAATAAAAAAGCTCGCACCCATCCACACCACTGCAATGATTCGTCCTGGCAGCTTATCGGGTGTGACATCGCCATAGCCAAAGGTCCCCAACGTCACAATCGAGAACCAAATTCCCTGACCGATACCATCAATCGGATTACTCGAAAACTTGCTGTTGTGCTCATGTTCTACCAGCCATACCAGCACACCTACCCCAGCGCTAGTCGCTAGTACCAGCAGCAGCGGCTGCCAAACTCGCCAGCTAAATAGACCTGTCACCATCGATACAAGCAGGTTGGCCGATTCCGTTCGCACCATCAGCTGCAGTCCCGATCGATAGAAAGGATAGGTAAAGTCGATACCCTGTGCCTCTCGCTTTGCTGTAATCGAAATGCCCGCGATCGCCGTATCTATCTGTCCGTCCGAGAGCCCCACTAGCATTTCGCTCACAGAATCATAGCGTACCCACTCAGTCTGAAAGCCCAGATTGTCGGCTACTCTATTCCAAAGCTCAACGCTAAAGCCATAGGGAACTTCGTCGTTTAGAAAGACAAAAGGAACAATCTCTTTAGTGCCCACTTTGAGCTTTCTAGAAGCTGTAGGTATCTCTATTGTTGTCTCGTTTTCGGAAGGAGTGATATCGGCCTGCGCTAGCGGCGTAGCGTCCAACTTGGCTGCATGCACAGGGGCGATCACAGCGGCCGTGCAAACTGCTAGAGGCGCAAATCCACCGAAAAACCGAACAAACCATTCCATACAAAACTAAAGCATTACAGCCGAGATAAATCCCCTGCAGTCTGTTTAGCTACCAATCCGCAATAGTTCCACATCAAAAATCAGCGTGGCATTCGGTGGGATCACGCCGCCAGCCCCACGAGCCCCATAGCCAAGCTCGGGCGGAATGATCAGCTTGCGTCTGTCGCCGACTCTCATCATGCCAACGCCTTCATCCCAACCTTTGATCACCTGCCCTTGACCGATAGTGAAGTTGAAGGGCTTACCGCGATCACGCGAACTATCAAACTTGGTGCCATCTTCTAGCGTGCCAACATAGTGCACATACACCCGATTGCCTGGCTGCGGTTCAGCGCCGTCTCCTTCGGCGATCACCACATACTGCAACCCAGACTCTGTCGTTATTACCTCTTCTTCTGGTACCGCTGCATTCTCAGCCATCGCATCCTCTTGGGTATCTCCTGTCAAATCGCTTGCACTTTGCGCAACCAAAGTCTCTGCTCGTTCTATCGCAGCAGGCGCACTAGAAACGTTATCTGCGACTGCTCTTTCACCATCACCACCGGTAAACTGAGCTACTAGCAGCACCGCACAGCAAGCAACCACCACGCCAAAGCTAATCAATATTTCTCGCATAGTTCTAATGTAGATAAGCGCTTCGCAATCAAAAAGTTTACTACTGTGCAGTTTACTACTCAGCAAAGGCAATAATCAGCAAAGGCAATAATTCAGTTAAGAAAAGTACGCCTTCTCGCAGAGCAGCCCGGTGGCTGAGCGCAGTCGAAGTCACCGCCACTGCTTGTTCTCCAAATCTCGAATCTGCCGTTCTAGGCGGTCTAGCCGACCTCGCAATTCGTCCATTTCCGACTGCCGAGGCACACCCAGATCTTGCATAATGTTGCGGACTTGTCGCTGCATTTGCTTTTCCATGGCTGCCTGGTCGATATTGAACTGAGACATAAAGTCATCGACAAACCCCTTAGCCTGATCTGGATCTAGCTTGCCGTCACGCACTAGCTCTTCGCTCATTTGCTTCACTCGTTCAGCGACTAGCGAAGTCGTGCCAATGCCAAACATCAAAAGCTGTCTGAGTAGATTAGAGCTGTCCATAAGTGATCTCCAAAGGCAAGGATAAAGACACAAATACCCTTTTATTTTGACAAACTATGACTATTGACGGCGGGCGGTTTACCGTAAGGCGTCCCGTTCACTATTGCCCGTTCACTATTGTTAGAGACTCGCTATAGATTAGCTATGACTACTTGCCCTCGGTGCGGTCGCTCCATCTCACCAACTGCTATCAAATGTCCTCACTGCCAGCTCGTCCTCAAGGCGCACGGCCATCCTGGGATGACACTGCACCGAGCGGCTGGTGAGACTTTCTTGTGCGATACCTGTACTTATGAAGCAGACGACAGCTGCAACTTTCCAAAAAGACCGACCGCTAAGACCTGCACCCTCTACCAAGACATCAACGCGCTGCCAGAACCCAGTGCAAAAGAGATCTATTCCATTCCCTGGTGGCGGAAGATTAGCCGATTTTGGATAGGAATCTTCCTGCTGATTGCTATCAGCGCACTGATCACTGTTTTGTAGTTTGCCAGTCTGTAGTTTGCCAGTAGCTTAAGAAACGATACGAGACGCGTGATCGCCCCAGAGAACCGTGCTATCACAAACACTAGAACGTCCATAGGTTAGGTGCTCAACTGTATCTATCTGGTTCTACTGCCCAACCTCAACCTGCCTAGACTCAACCTACATTTCAACTATGCTGGCATACACAACCGTTACCGATATCTTTCAGCTACCTACAGCGTTAGAGGCCATCGTCTACCTAGGTGGACTAGCCTTCGTCTTAGTCTCTCCCTATCTCTTCCTCAGTACAATGGACAAAATCAGCGCAGCGACCAAGCCTTCTCAAGAAATTGCTAGCGCTAGCAAGGCTCAGGGAGACTAATCTAGTACAGCGTCAGCCCTCGACGCTGTACAAGCAGTGACCTAGCGATCTATCTAGCGGTCTTCTATCTAGCAATCTATAGAAGGCTGCTTCTCTGCTTGAGCGCTTTCGCAAACCGCAGTGTCTGGTGCCCCGGCAGCCTCTGATAACATAGCTGTATCTAATAATTCAGTGACATCTGCTGACTCAGGGGCAGCCATAACGCCATCGTCATCGTCCGATTTAGACCTGGCATTGTCAGCAGGCAGACTTATCTCAGATTGCACTGCCTGACTAGCAATCTGGTCAGCGATCAGATAGGTTATGTACTGGTTAATAGAGACGCCTTCTTGTTTGGCAAGGCTCTTTATTTGCTTGTGAATATCGGCAGGAATTTTCAGCGTCAAACGGTGCATGAAGTACAGACAGGTTGGTTCTTTTAGCCATAGTTCCTGTTACTTTTTTGCTAATAGTTATCAGGAGGATTTGGTTGCAAATTCCTACGGTTTTAGAACAAAAGATGAACTGCTGCGTAGAGTACAAATTTTCAAAACTGTATTGTCAAAAACGATTGTCTTAGGAAGTCTGCACTACTGAACTCGCTGAAAAGCTTGCAAATTGCCTCGAACCAAGGCGTATAAACATAAAAAAGTCCTTCGGTTCTGGGTAACCAAAGGACTTTGCAGATATCGATTCAATCTATCAGCTCGACCTATCAGCTCAAGCTAAACTGAACCAAAACCGCCGGATCATGAGCTACCAGTGAAGGCAACTTCGGGAAATTTCTTTTGAGCTTCACTCATTGGCTTGGTTTTACCTTCTTCCTGCCAATAGTTAATGATCTCAGTGGCTTTGTTCAAAAGCTCAACGCTTTCTTCATCGGTGATCCAGGATTTGGATTCAATTTCTGTTTTCAACTGTTCCCATGCATCGTTGCGGGGCCAGAAGAAATATGACGTTAGTGGGCTAGTGCCTTTGCCAACTACCTGGTCTACCGCCAGGGCAACGTCTTTATCTAACCAAAGTACTTTCAATATGAATCGGGCATCCGATTCAGGCATAGCAGCCGTAGACTCAACAGACTCCAAGCGAAACCTCCAATTGCGACCCCTTCTATGGGCAGAAACTACAGTCTTCTAGTTTAGCATAGGCTATGAATTGTAACACACGAACATTTTAGTAATCCTTTAGTAGTCGCACCCTAATGTCTATCACCCTGGTCACAGGCCCTAGTCGCTCAGGCAAAAGCGAATGGGCCGAACAGCTAGCTGCTAACTGTGCTGAACGCAATTCCCAGCAAGTGGTGTACGTAGCGACCGCGAAAATAAGCCCAGACGATGCGGAGTGGCGATCGCGCATCAAGCAACACCAGCTTCGACGGCCAACGACTTGGCAAGTTGAGGAAGTTCCCACTGCGCTGGAGGGCGCAATTCTTCTACAAAGAGAGCGTATAGATACTTTTTCTTCTCCTTGTGCTTCTCACTGCCTACTCATAGATTCTTTAGGTACCTGGCTCGCAAATCTAATCGAGCAAGATGATGATAGCTGGCAGGAGATCCAGCAGTCGCTAGTTAACGCGCTGATGCAGACGGATGCAGATGTAATTCTAGTGGCTGAAGAGACAGGGTGGGGGGTAGTGCCTGCCTACCAGCTAGGTCGCAGATTTCGTGATCGCCTAGGCACCCTCAGTCGTACCATCGGTCAGATTTCTACTGATGTTTATCTAGTGGCCAGCGGCTATGCCATCAACCTCAAGCAGTTAGGCACGCCTGTTGGTCAGTAAAATTCACCCGGCAAATCCTTAATTGTTCCAATCGAAAAGCCGGGCCACATAGAAATCAACGCTAGAATTTTTGAAAGACTGCACGATAGAAATTGTTTAACGCTTGCGAATTTATGGCCTCTTCACTTCAGGTTAAAAACTATCTAGCCTACTGGTTACAGCTGGGTAAACCAGTCGTTACTGCCGATGGTCAGACCGTTTGCCAACCCAAGACGGTCATTCAAGGCGATCGCTTCAGTGATGAATTTGAAGCCTGCTGGGAAAAAATTGCAAGCAAGGGGGGGGCAAACTATTACCTGAAAGGCACCGATCAGAGTATCAAAGAGCTACTTTCGCCCGAATGGGACATGGCAAACTGCGCCCGCTGCAATATGGTCGTTCCCACACCAGAAGTGATGATCACCCCGTTTCCCTGTCCTTGTAACGATCTAGACGACTGGCCGAACGAAGAAATTCCGCAGCCCCGGCTACCAGTCGACAGCCAAAATCGACTTGGCCAGATTCGACAGCGCATGATTTCTAGAGCTACCAGCGACGCTTAGACAGCAACCCGTTCTAGAACTGGCTTGTCCTGTCGGGTAATGTCATAGGTAAAGAAGTCCCTGGCCATCAGCGTATTCGGAAAGATAGCTTGAGCTTCTGTCAACAGGTCCTTGGGCTCTAGCGCATTACCAGGTGCGTAGCGCGGACTAAAGTGAGTCATAATTAGCTGCTTTACCTGGGCGGCTAGGGCAACTTGTGCAGCCATAGTAGAAGTAGAATGCATCCGTTGGTAGGCGAGTTCAGCATCTTGATGGGCAAATGTCGCCTCGTGAACTAGGACATCGGCTCCGTCTGCAAGTTCAATAGCATTTTCGCAAAAGACGGTATCGGTGCAGTAGGCAAATTTGCGACCAACAATCGTAGGACCGCAGAGATCTGCGCCGTTGATTTTACGACCATCATTAAGGGTGATGATCTTACCCTGCTTGAGCTGACCATAGAGCGGACCAGGTGGAATACCCAGACTAGCTGCACGCTTGACATCAAAGTGACCCGTCCGGTCTTTCTCTTCAATGCGGTAGCCGTGAGCCGGAATTCGATGCTTTAGCTTCTGACAAATGACTTTATAGTCGTCATCCTCGTAGACGATTCCCGGCTCAGTAGTGTGGACCTTGATGGGATAAGAGGATTGCGTTTTAGAATAGCGGCGACAGGCGTCTAAGTATTTTCCTAACTCTGGCGGTCCATAGATATCGATTTGCTGCTGCCCAGTGCCCGCCATGCCACAGCTAGCCAGTAGCCCTGGCAAACCAAAAATATGGTCTCCGTGCATGTGAGTTACAAAAATTCGGCGAATCTGGCTGGACTTAAAGTCGCTTTTTAGAAACTGGTGCTGAGTGCTTTCGCCGCAGTCGAATAGCCAAATCTCGGCCCTCTGCGGTAGGCGCAAGGCAACACTAGATACGTTGCGCGATCGCGTCGGTACACCTGAACTCGTTCCCAAAAAAGTAATCTGCAAAGCCGCATAGCCTTCTCGTCACGCCTTATCTATATTGACAGACATATCGGCAATAGAGTCTAATCTGACTCGGCTTTATACGTCTCTTGTACAGAAAAGGCTTTTGTCAGGGCTTACCGACATTCGGATACCTTCAGAACAAAGATAGCAGCCTTCTTCTATCATGTGAAACTAGCTCAATCACCTGCTTTCACCGGAGTATAGAACAGTCGGCAGAGAGAAAAAGAGACCGCCATCTCGCAGCAATATCGAATTTGTTTTGAAATGATGAAGATTTGTTACTAGGAAAACGGTAATTCTTGATACACTATCCCTCGGAGCACAGCAAGGTTTCTTATCTAGTCTGGTCTACTTAATTGGCTAAGGCTAATCCCAAAGTTTTCTTGTGCGCACTGCTGTATGGGAGTACGCAGTCGAGCTTCCTCTTTTTTAAGAACACTTAGAAGAGAACACCAACTAGAAATCGATCAACAGCACCTAGAGACCTCTGGGTGCTTTTTTGTTGATGCTATTCCTACTCGAACGCATAAAAAATCGCTGATAATAGAATAAGTCGTTCTTGTCTGTAGCATTTTGAGTTCTCCCGCCGATAAGCCCCTTCTGATGCTGGTAGATGGTCATTCATTGGCTTTCCGGTCGTACTATGCGTTTGCTCGCAGCCGCGATGGGGGGCTTCGGACCTCTACCGGCATTCCAACCAGCGTATGCTTTGGCTTTCTAAAGTCGCTGATGGATACGCTAGAGGCAGAGAAACCAGACTATGCAGCCGTCACTTTTGACCTATCGGAGCCGACCTTTCGCCACGAGAAAGATGAAACCTACAAGGCCGGACGCGCAGAGACGCCAGAAGAATTTACTGAAGATGTCGAGAACCTCAAAGCACTATTAGGAGCTTTTCATCTACCAATTTTCTGCGAGCCGGGATACGAAGCTGATGATATGATCGGCACCCTAGCCACCCGCGCTAAGGAAAAGGGCTATCGCGTCAAAATTTTGAGCGGTGACCAAGATCTATTCCAGCTAATTAACCAAGACGAAGATATAAAGGTGATCTATCTCAGCACAGTCTTTGGTAGTCGGACCAGTACTGCCAAAGAATATGGCGTGGCAGAAGTGCTAGAGAAGCTTTCGATTTTGCCGTCTCAGGTGATTGACTACAAAGCGCTATGCGGAGATGCTTCTGACAATATTCCGGGGGTGAAAGGAATTGGCAAGAAAACAGCGGTAAAGCTACTCGATACCTACGGAACCCTAGAAGAGATCTATGCTTCACTCGATGAGATGAAGGGCGCGGTAAAAAAGCGACTGGAAACAGGAAAGGAAGACGCTGACCAGTCAAAATTCTTAGCAACCATCATGACTGATGTGCCGGTAGAGACGGATATAGAGTCTTGCAAGCTAGAGGGATTCAATCCTGAGGATGTGATTCCAGCCTTGAAGCGGCTAGAGCTGCAGCATTTTGTCAATCGATTAAACAAACTACAGGCTTCCTTCGGCGGTGAGTCTGACTATCAGCCAAGGCCGAAGGTAGTTCCGGTCCCAGAGGACTTCGAAGACCCAGAGCTAGCCTTCTTTAGCGCGGAGGAAACAGATGCTGTGAGTAGTATGGGACTAGGGTCTGTCGATATTCAGCCGCTAGTCGTGACTACTGATCAGCAACTACAGCAGCTAGTCGAAACGCTAAGAACGCAAACTGATGCTGACCGGCCGGTGGCCTGGGACACAGAGACAAATTCGATCGATCCACTAGAGGCTGACTTGGTCGGTATTGGCTGCTGTTGGGGTGAAGGGTCAGCAGATCTAGCTTACGTGCCAGTAGGTCATATGACGGGACAGCAGCTAAGCACGGAGGTTGTAATAAAGGCGCTAAAGCCGATACTAGAAGACGAAAAGCATCCTAAGACCTTTCAGAACGCGAAGTATGACCGCTTGGTGCTTCGGCGCGCAGGCGTAACGCTGTCGGGTGTCACTTTTGATCCGATGCTGGCTAGCTACGTGTTGAACCCTGAGAATAGTCATAATCTGTCGGATTTGGCGCTGCGGTACCTAGAGCTAACGACGGTTAACTATACGGATCTGGTACCGAAAGGGAAGACAATTGGGGAGATTGCGATCGCAAAAGTCGCCCAATACTGCGGCAGCGATGTCCACATCACCTATCGCCTAGTCCCGCTGCTAAGAGCAGACCTTGAGGCAATTTCTGAACTAGAAAAACTCTACACAGACGTAGAATTGCCAGTTGAACCTGTCCTGGCAAACATGGAAGCGACTGGCATTCGGATCGACCAAGCGTATCTGAACGAATTCTCTAAAAAATTAGAAAGCGATCTAGCAGGCATTGAGAAAGCGGCCTATACCGCAGCGGGAGAAGAGTTCAACCTTGGTTCACCAAAGCAGCTTAGCGAGCTGTTCTTTGAGAAGCTCGGACTTGATAAGCGAAAGTCGCGTAAAAATAAGACCGGCTACTCTACCGATGCGGCAACGCTAGAAAAGCTACAGGGCGATCATCCTGTCGTCGATAGCGTGGTGGAATATCGCACTCTATCGAAGCTAAAGTCCACCTATGTAGATGCCTTACCAGCGCTAGTTAGACTCAATACTGGCCGTGTTCATACCGACTTCAATCAGGCAGTCACCACTACAGGCCGACTGTCTTCTTCTAATCCAAATCTACAAAATATTCCTACACGCACTGCCTTCAGCCGTCAAATTCGTCAGGCTTTCTTACCGAAGGAAGGCTGGCAGCTAGTCGCGGCTGATTATTCTCAAATTGAGCTGCGAATCCTAGCGCATCTGAGCGAAGAGCCAATTCTAATCAAGACCTACAGAGAAAACGAAGACGTTCATCGGCTCACAGCGACGCTGCTGTTTGACAAGAGTAAGGAAGAAATTACCTCTGATGAACGGCGAATTGCGAAGGTAATTAATTTTGGGGTGATTTATGGGATGGGTGCGGCCCGCTTTGCTAGAGAGATGGACATTCATCGGCTAGATGCCAAAACGTTTATTGACCGCTTCAACCAGCGCTATCCGAATGTGTTTGAGTATTTGCAACAGATGCAGAAGGAGGCGATCGCCTACGGATATGTCAAAACCATCGCCGGACGCCGCCGCTACTTTAACTTCACAACCCGTAGCCTACAGGCGCTAAAGGGCAAAGACCCTCAAGAGATTGACCTTGGCAGCCTGCGGACTAACGGCTACGACGCAGGCTCACTACGAGCAGCAGCAAACGCACCAATTCAAGGCTCTAGCGCTGATATCATCAAAGTCGCAATGATCCGTCTACACGAATTACTAAAAAATTATCAAGCGAACATGCTCTTGCAAGTACACGACGAGCTGATCTTTGAGGTTCCCCCTGATGAGTGGGAGGAACTGCAGCCGAAAATTGAGCAAACCATGGAAGAAGCTGTTCAGTTAGCTGTACCTCTAAAGGTTGAAGCTCAAGCGGGTAAAAACTGGATGGATGCAAAGTAAAAAGATATTTAGTAAACGCGCATTTGGTAGAGAGGCATTTAATAGAAAAATCATTGTCAAAACAATTTCAATGAGACAGTGTGTCATTTGCGATCGCCGTAGCTGGTTGCAATTACGCAGATGGGTGCAAGACTAAAATCATAAAGAGTCTCCCGTGGCATAGCTAACTTGTACATTTTGAACAAAACTTCGATGCTGCGTCAGAAAAGTCCGTAAAACAACTGACAAAAAGTAGATGTTCATTCTCCCATACAAATATATATACGACCCGAGATATTGTTGCTTCTCAGTATTTTTTCTACAGAAAGAGTCTTTTTCAAAGCTCTGAAGAAGTTAATCCTGAGGGGCTTTCATTGTCCTATTGCGTGATGCACTATGGGTTTGTCGAGCACACTTTATCTCACTTAAACATATGAAACTTCGTCAACTGGCTGCTGCTACCGGACTTGTTGTAAGTGGCGCGATCGCTTTCTCAGCTCCAGCCCAAGCTTTCTCTTTTACTACCAACTACACTCAGGCCCTCAGTGGTGACCTCGCACCTAAGGGCGACATTATGCTGGATTCTGTCACCTTAGAAAATGGCAGAACTATCAACAACTTCACCTTAGTTGATACGGCAAACATCCTGTCGAATGATATCTATACTGGTAGCAACAGTGGTGCAGCTAGTGCCGATATTGGCGACCTTGCGACTACTGGAATCAGCCTAGAAGCGCTGACCGATGAAGCGGGCAAGATTGTGATGAACAACCTAAACCTCAACAACATTATTGATACAGAAGATAAGGGGAAATTCATCTTAGACTTGCAGTTTGAGCAAGCAGTCGACAACGTTCTATTGTGGGAGCGTGGAAAGAACAGTCGCATGGACGTTCAGGCACTAGACGCAAGTGGCAATGTAATTGGTGAAAAGCTACATCTCAATTCCAGAGATTGGGACTATGCCGGATTTGATATCAACACCAGAGAAATTGGCGGAGCTCAGCGAGTTGGCTCTATGGGCATCAGCATGGCTGACTTTGGTCTGACGACTCAGTACATCAGTGCGCTTAGAGTATCGAGTGAAGGTAGCGCCTACAATGGACCTGACTTCAAGGTGTTGGGTAGCGTTGCAGAAGTTCCTGAGCCTTCTATGCTAATTGGCCTTGGCGCTGCCGTTGCTGGACTCTTGGCCTCTGGCCGTAGAAAGCAAGAAAAAGCTTTGCAAGACAGCGCTGCTGCCTAGTATCTACGCGCTAAATGAGACTTTAGCCAAAATTGAGTAGACATTAATCAGCCCGGTCATATACGACCGGGCTTTTTTGGCTATGCAACGCTTTCCATCCACTGCACGCAATCTTTTAGGCGACCGGGCATCTCTGCTGCCGTAGTGTGATAACGACGACCGTGGCCGGGCAGCACCCATTCAAACGAATGACTCTGGGTGTAGTCCATCAACTGTTTCATAGACTGAATTTGCTTCTCCCAAGAATCCCAGCAAAAGTTGCGAAATGCATAGAGCTGTTCGAGTCTCGCGGACCAGGCTAGATGATCGCCAGTAAATAAATATTTGTCTTTGTAGAGCAGGACCGTATGCCCAGCCGAATGACCGGGCTGCGGAATTACCAGCAAATCATCGTCAATTGAAAATTCTTCCGTCCCTGAGGGCTGAACTTCAACGTTCTTGGTTCCTGCAGAAATATCGTCGGCGTGAAGAATGCGTTGAGCACCAAAATGATCGTGGAACTTTTGATGGTCGGCTACATCGTCTCGATGGGTTAGATACATGTATTTCACGCCACCCATTTTCTCTAATTGTTTGACAAGGGGCAGCGTAAACCGAGGAGAATCCACCAGCACGTTGCCTTCAGCTCTTTGAATAAAATAGCTCGCCGCGCCAAATGATTTCTTGGAATGATAGCCACAGTAAAAGACGTTGTCTTCTATTGGCAGCGGGAACTTCTGCTGAACGGATCGAATGTCGGTTGGTTTGTCCTGTGTCCCAATCGAAGCGGTCGGACAGGCTAGCAACGCCTCTAGCGCTGCAACACGCTCCGAGTCAGTAGAGGGTTGATGATGGACAATCGACTGAGCACTCGCTCGAGCATAAATTTGCGGTGCTATCCAGCGACAGGTATCGCAATCGATACAGCTACTATCGACATAGAAGTCACCCGCTACGTTCTGATCGCGACGGTCTTTGAGATTAGCCATAGTCTGCAATGTTAGTCTGAAGGTGTTCATCAACTCTAGCGTATCTATCCCTTAATGCGTACTCACTACGACTTCGTATAGTGACGCAAAACATTACCCCATGAAACGCACGTCTCGCTTTTTACTTATTGTCGGTGCTTTACTAATCGGCACTGGTTTTGGCATCTTTCTTCAATTGGTGTTTGGTATTGGCAACCAGGCTGTAGCACTTTTAGGTAGCGCTGGTCGAAACGACGCCGAGCAATCAGCAACGCGCGAATCGACTACTGTTCCTGAGCTGCTACAGGGAAAGCTCGAGCTCTACGTCCTTGTCGGTCAGTCCAATATGGTTGGCGTTGCCGACGTACCGCCAGATATTAGGACTAGCGCCAATGTCTATACGTTTGGGAACGACTATCGCTGGGGACTTTCGAGGGCACCTGTCGATGATGCGACCAACCAAGTAGATACCGTCTCTATTGATGAGAATGCTAGATTCGGTCCGGCTCTACCTTTTGCTCAGACTTTGGTGGAACAAGATAATAATCAAATTATTGGGTTAATTCCTTGTGCAGCTAGTGGTTCGTCAATCACCGATTGGCAAAAGAACCCTAGCGATCAATCGCTCTACGGATCTTGCTTGAAGCGAATTCGAGCGGCTTCTACGATGGGTGTTGTCAGTGGCATATTGTTCTTTCAAGGTGAGACTGATGCAATCGATCCTGAACAATTTCCCAACCTGACCCCAGATCCGCAGGCATGGGCAGAGAAATTTGCTACTTTTGCTTTCAACTTTCGGGCTGATATCGGCAATCCTGGCTTACCTCTGGTTTACGCGCAGCTAGGTCAGCCTACCAACATAGAAGAATTGCCCTACTGGACTGCCGTGCAGCAGCAGCAGGCTAATCTGCAAATTCCAAACGCGGTCATGATCACAACTGAAGATTTGCCAATGGAAGGCGTACATTTCACTACGCAGAGCTATCAGACAATTGGTGAAAGGTTTGCAGCTGCGATGAACAGCCTTCTATAACAAACCCGATTTGTTTTGACCGTTAAGACAGTTGTTGTCCTTAGTATCTATTTTGACTGTGTCTGTAGAGGTCTAGAGGTAGAAAAAGTATGCCTATCGAAAAAACTCACGCAACTGTTCTTTTTGCGGACCGCCAGTCGGCGGAAACAGCGCTGATGCAACTTCGAGACAGTGGCTTTGATATGAGCAAAGTTTCAGCCGTCAATAAGAACACGGATATGGATAATGTGGTCAGCGCCAACACCGATAGCGACTAGGTCGCTCAGTCTGCGGGCGAAAGCGCAGACAAGGCTGATTTACTCAAATTATTGCCTTCTACGAGGGTGTGGACTAGCCATTGTTTGTCAGAGTTGGGGTAGTCGCTGCGGTAGTGCCCGCCTCGGCTTTCGGTGCGGAAGTTGGCGCTTTTGAGGATGAGGGCTGCGATCACCAACAAATTTCGCACTTCTCCCCACAGACGAATCTGCTGTGAATCCATCGATTTCAGTCTGAGAGTTTCCCCAATTTCAAGGGTCAACGCTCTACTGATAGAAAGCTGCTCGAACTGTGTTTGCCATTCAACGACTTGTTTGGTTGCCATCTCTATTGACGCTTGTTCTCGGTTGATCCCTACGTGGCTCCAAATTAGCTGCGGCAGTGCTTCTCGCCATTGGGTGAGTTGCGATCGCCCATCATCTTCTAAGTTAATTTCTCTTAAATTAATTTCTCTGTGCGTAGTCGCAGCCGCTGGCAGCTCTTCTACTAGCTGAATTCTTCTTAGCTGCGCACCATAAACCAGACACTCCAACAAAGAATTACTAGCGAGTCGGTTCGCACCGTGAACGCCCGTGCTGGCATTCTCTCCAACCGCATACAGGTTGGCGATTGTGGTCTGACTACTCAGCCCAGCGACAATGCCACCCATCCAGTAATGGGCAGCGGGTGAGACGGGAATTGGTTCTTTGAATAGGTCGATTCCCCAATGCTTGCAAACTCGAATGATGTTTGGGAAGCGATACGCAATTCGCTCTGGCTCAATTGGGCTGAGATCTAAGTAGACCACCTCTGAATTGGGATGCGATCGCAGATGCGAAAAGATAGCCCTGCTGACAACATCACGCGGGGCTAGCTCGCCATCGGGGTGATAGTCAAAGGCAAATCGATAGCCCCGCGCATCTAGCAGATGCGCCCCCTCGCCCCTAACCGCCTCACTAATTAAAAAGCGAGGTGCATCTGCTGTTGTCAGCGCTGTCGGATGAAATTGAAAGAATTCTAAATCTCTAATCCTAGCCCCCGCTCGCCAAGCCATAGCGACACCATCCCCTGTACTTGCTTGAGGATTAGTCGTTTGAGCGAAAACCTGGCCACCGCCGCCACTTGCCAGGACTACTGCTTTAGCGGGTACCCAAGTAATCTTCGTTCCATCCGTATCTGCTTGAGATAGACAAACGCCCTTACACACATCGGATTCTACCCACAGCTCTAGCGCAAAAGACTGATCAAAAACCTGGATGTTCGTTCTATCTAACACCTGCCGGGCTAAGGTATGAACGATTGCATGTCCGGTTGTATCCGCCGCGTGTAAGACCCGCTTACGAGAATGAGCGGCCTCTAGCGTCATCGCTAACTGCTGACCCCTGCGATCAAAAGCAACGCCTAGATCCACAAGAGACTCTATGCACTGGTGGGCTTCTTCGACTAATAGCCTGACGGCATCAGGCTCGCAAAGGCCAGCGCCAGCGCGTAAAGTGTCGTTGATATGTAGTGCTGGAGAATCGTCGGGTGCGATCGCCGCTGCAATTCCCCCTTGTGCCCAGTCACTCGCGGACACTGACAGCGTATCCTTTGTCAGTAATCCTACTCGAAGATGCTTCGGTAGACATAGCGCTGAGTAGAGCCCAGCCGCACCGCCACCCACCACCAGCACATCGAAGCCGACTGTACGAGAAGAAGGCGTGTCCGAAGAAAGAGTTGCCAACAAAGAACGCTCCTGCGAGTAGCCTTTTTATAAGTTGTCTTACTCTATCAGTCACAACGCCTCAATAAACAAAGCCTCCAGCTAACGTCAGCTGAAGGCTTTGGTCAAATCGTGTTTTGAAGATTATGTCTACTTGTAGACGCCATTGTTAAAGCGGTCTGCACCTTCGACTAGAGCAGGATCAGGATCAGAAATCGTGAAGATATCCATGTTTTTCTGAAGACGGTCTTTCTCAACTTGTCTTAGGTTAGGGATACTCAAGATGTCTTCTACAGAGTCGTAAGGTGCGTTAGAAACTACCTTACCTGCAATAGTTGGATACAGACCGCGATGCTTACGAAATGCCGCAATATTAGTGTTGTTCACATCGATCTTGTTGCCGTAGGCTGTAGCGAGTTTGTCGTCTACAGAGTTGCGCAGTTCCTCTCCACCTGCGTTAGCCAGAAGAACAGTCTGATCGAAAAGGCTACTCCCAAAAGATCTATCACCTACTGATAGCGCCATAGCCGATTGCGGAGCGCCCAAGAGTACATAGCTTCCGACCATCACTAGCGCGATTCCAAAAGCAACCCATGTACCTAGCACTTTTCTAATTTTTAGTTTCATCCGCTCAAACCTCGATTTAAATATACTCTCAGCAGCTTTACTAGAGGATATCATTTTTACGCGGGTCTCTAGGAAGACACTACTTCAGTCCCCGTTTCAATCACCATTTCAGCCGTCAGACAGCAGCTAAACAGCTACTGACTTCTGGCGGCTGCGTTCATAGCTAGCCAAGAATCTTTCTAAATCAGAAAAGGCACAGCCATGGACTATCAAGGCATGCTCATAGCCTTTTAGCTCAACCGAATAGCGCTTGAAAGTTTTTTCACTAACGCCCACTTGCTCTAATGAGTGATAGGTCGTCTCTCCTACTGATAGATCGAGTCCTAGATGCTTGGTCGAGTTCTCGAACCGAAAAGCCGCGTTCACGGTATCGCCCAGTGGGGTGTAGTCAGGACAGTCGCTACTGCCCGCGTTGCCAACCATGGCATAGCCCGTGTTTAGCCCAGCTCCGATGCGTAGGGGAAAAGGTAAGGGAAACTCTTCGTGGAGGCGACTAGTCATCTGATTGAGCTCGCTGACAGCCTTGGTAATTTGCAGCATGGATTGCGGGGTTACCCCTTGACTGTCATGTACCCAAACTGCCATGACAGCGTCTCCAATGTATTTATCAACCCAGCTGCCGTGTTTGCTAATAATTTCCCCGGCATATCGAAACCAACTCCCAATTGCCGCCGAAAGCACTTTCTCATTGAGTTGACGGGTCATGACGGTGTAGTCACGAATATCTACGACTAATACCGAAATTAGCCGACGAACGTGTAGGGTCGCTGTCGCAGTAGAGTTGTGAATTTCGCTGTAATCGCTATCGAGCTCGGGCTGGGCAACCGGACAGTAGAAGTTGAGCTCGGTTTGTCCAAAGGTGATCTCGTCGCCGTTGTGTAGGGTGACTGGCACGCTGACGCGGCGACCATTGATGAAAGTGCCGTTGCGGCTACCTAGATCGATTAGATAAAACTCCCCTGTATCCATGCACTGCAACATGGCATGATTTCGCGAGATCCACCGATCGCCCAATACAAAATTGTTGTCATCGCTGCGGCCTACCGTCCAGCAGTGAGTTCCGACCAATGGCATACGCCGCTGTTTTCTGTCCTTTTTCAGAACTAAGCAGGGTCCAAGTTTTTGAGTGGTCTCAGAAATTGCCACAGCTACACAGATAATTTTTCGAAAAGCATATGGGCCAACAGAACCTAGCTAACAAGCCTATGTGCTTTGATGGTTATGTTAATTGAGTCCACTGAATTAATAGTGATATCCGTTAAGACTTCAATCCTTTTATATACAGATGAATATTGCGTAGAAATGCAGGCTCTACTTCCTGTCGATACCCGCAGGCACGCCTTGTCTTATTTTTGCTATCTGACGTGTTTGGCCAAAGTTTATACAAGCCCAAAGTTTGTCTAAGCAAAGATAGCAGCTACGAAGAACAGGCTATCAACCAAGATGGTACTGAGCACCGCACCACTAAAAGCCCACCACCGAGGATGGTGCGACCTTAGCGGTATAGTACCCAACATAATCAATAGAGATAAGAGGACAATCGC
>JBCCOH010000110.1:0-18713 GCA_039111275.1 Cyanobacteria bacterium P01_D01_bin.1
CGGACTGCGCTGTATTGGGGCGAGCACCATTGATGAGTATCGTAAGCATATTGAAAAGGATACAGCGCTAGAGCGGCGTTTTCAGCAGGTTTATGTCGATCAGCCCAGCGTTGAAGATGCAGTGTCAATTTTGCGCGGACTCAAGGAGCGCTACGAGGTGCATCATGGCGTGACGATCTTGGATTCGGCGCTAGTGGCGGCGGCGGCGCTGTCGGATCGATATGTGAGCGATCGCTTTCTCCCAGACAAGGCCATCGACCTAATCGATGAAGCCGCTGCCAAGCTCAAAATGGAGATCGACTCCAAGCCCGAAGAGCTAGAAATTATCGATCGCCGCTTAATGCAGCTAGAGATGGAGAAGCTTTCTCTAGAGAGTGAAAAAGCCGCTGGATCTTCGAATCGCACATCTGAGAAAAGACTGGAGAGGATCAAACAAGAAATAGAAGAACTCTCAAAAGAACAACAGGTGCTCGATCAGCAGTGGCATACAGAGAAGGAGACTCTCGACGCAATCACCGAACTAAAAGAAGAAGAAGAACGCACTCGTCTGCGGATGAATCAAGCCGAGCGTGCCAACGATTTAGAACGCGCCGCTCAGCTCAAGTATGGTCGATTAGAAAAGATTCAGCAGGAGCTAGAAGCTTTAGAAGTCAGTCAGCAGGCGCTTCAGGCAAAAGGGTTGACGATGCTGCGTGAGCAGGTGACCGAGTCAGATATTGCTGAGATTGTCGCCCGCTGGACGGGCATCCCGGTTAATCGCCTGATGGAATCTGAAAGACAAAAGCTGTTGCAGTTGGAGAGCCATCTACACAAGCAGGTTGTCGGTCAAGGGGAAGCGGTCACCGCTGTGTCTGCCGCTATTCGCCGTGCCCGCGCTGGGATGAAAGACCCTGGCCGCCCGATCGGCTCTTTCCTATTTATGGGACCGACAGGCGTGGGTAAAACGGAGCTTGCTCGTGCTTTAGCTTCCTTTTTGTTCGATACAGAGGAAGCGCTGATCCGACTGGATATGTCCGAGTATATGGAGAAGAACTCTGTGTCTCGTCTAGTCGGTGCGCCACCGGGCTATGTTGGCTACGAGGAGGGTGGCCAGCTTTCTGAAGCGGTTAGACGTCATCCGTATTCTGTTGTTCTTTTAGATGAAGTCGAAAAAGCGCACGCTGATGTGTTCAATATTCTGTTGCAAGTGTTGGACGACGGTCGGATTACCGACTCTCAGGGCCGTACGGTGGACTTTCGCAACACGGTAATTGTGATGACTAGCAACATCGGCAGCGAGTACATATTGGACGTGTCAGGCGATGATTCTAAGTTTGCGGAAATGGAGAGTTTGGTAATGGGGGCGTTGCGATCGCACTTCCGCCCAGAATTCCTCAACCGCATCGACGACACCATCCTCTTCCACGCCCTTAGCAAAAAAGAGCTACGCAGCATTGTTACCATCCAGCTCAAACGTATTTACCGCCTACTCGCCGACCAAAAAATCAGCCTCGAAATGTCAGAGTCCGCCATCGACTACGTCGCTGACCAAGGCTACGACCCTACCTACGGCGCTCGCCCCCTCAAAAGAGCCATTCAGCGAGAGCTAGAAAACCCGATTGCTACAATGATTTTGGAAAATACGTTCTCTGAAGGCAGTACCTTAAAGATTGGAATGTCGAAAGCCAGTGGCCTTACCTTCAAAGTGAAAGCCACCAAACCTGAGCCAGCAGCAGGAGAGGCTGCTAAGGGATCTACTTCAGAAGAAATGGCAAAGGTGAATACTGTTGAAAGCGAAGCGAGTACAGGCAAAGCAAAAAAGGAAACGGCGACCACAGCATCAGAATTAGCAACATAACCGGTATTCGATGCGGCTTAGAGAAACATCAAGTTCGAATAGCGATTCTCTGATAGGACTAAAACTTCTTTCTAATAATTTTACAAATTCTATTAGCTTGACTTGCCTGTTTGTCAGGCGGTGATCCTGCTCAAGACGGGATATATCGCCCACCTACTATCACCGCAATCCCAATGCAGAATCCAAAAAACGCAGCGAGCCCAACAAGCCAGACCCAAACGAAGCTTTGCTGAGCATGCATCTGTGGGTACAGTTTGCGCCTGACCAGGCGATCGCCTAACAAGTGCTGCTTCACAATGATAGGTACATCTCGAATCTGAACCTGGCTATACCAGATCTTCTCACCCGTCACTAACACCATCGGCCCGTTACCACACTGTCCCAGACAACCCGACGGCTCAACTTTAATCTGGTCCAATCCTTCGGTAGAAAGTTTACGTTCAAAAGCAGCCAGCACCTGCTCTGAGCCCTGCTGCTTACAAGTTGTATTTTGGCAAACCAAAACCTTCTTAGACACGGGACAAAGCTGCGAGGGAACAGACTCAAAGAACACCTTGATTCTAGCGAACGGTATACCGAATTCTAGAAGACAGACGACCTTACCCAATCAGTCGTAAGTTAATAGAGATTTTACAGGCGAGAACGATGAATATTGATCAGCTCAATCAAGAATTCGGTATATCCGAACAGCTTAGTATCACGGAAGGTAAAGGTGGCTTTCCAGTAATTACTATCGAAAATGAGTATGCGAAGGCGAAGATATCTATCTATGCGGCGCAGGTGCTGTCCTTTCAGCCTGTTGGTGCGGCTGCGGATCTGATGTTTGTCAGCGAGAATGCTTACTACACGCCGGGTAAGGCGACTAAAGGTGGCATTCCGATCTGCTGGCCTTGGTTTGGCCCTGATCCAGAAGGAAAGGGGCGCGCTAGTCATGGGTTTGTGCGCAATCGGATGTGGTCGCTGCTGAGCACTGAGGCGATGGCTACCGGGGAGACCAAGGTACGACTAGGGGTGAGTGCAGATGAGGAGACCCGGAAGGTTTGGCCGCATAGTTTTGAGCTGGTGATGGAGATTTTAGTGGGTCAGACGCTGACAGTGGCGTTGATTACTGACAACACTGGCGAGAGCGCTTTCTCGATTACGCAGGCGTTTCACAGCTATTTTACGGTGGGCGATATTCACCAGGTGAAGGTGCTGGGGCTGGAGGATACGAGCTATCTCGATAAGGTGGATGGCGGCGCTAAGAAGATGCAGTCTGGGGCGGTGACGTTCTCGGCGGAGACCGATCGGATCTACACCGATGTGAAGCCGGAATTGGTGGTTGAAGATGGGGCGCTGGGTCGTCGGATTCGGATTTCGTCGACGGGTAGTCGGACGGCGATTGTCTGGAATCCGTGGGAGGAGATATCGATTAAGATGGCTGATTTGGTGGAGGGGGACTATTTGAAGTTTGTGTGTGTGGAGAGTGCTAACGCGGCTGATGATGTGGTGGAGGTGGCACCGAATAGTGTTTATCGATTGCAGGTGGTTTATGCGATTGAGAAGATGGACGGCTAACTAGGAGATAGGGCAGCAAGAGGCAATGCGGCAAGAGGCAAGAGTAGGGGATTTCCTCCCCTAGGCCCCTCCTCTGCCTGGAGCCTGGATATCCTGCTTGGGGTCCGCACGGCCTCCCCCAACCCCCCCGAAAGGGTGTTTCAGCAGGGGTGAAGGAGAGTCCGTTTCGGGCGTTCAGGTAGAGGCGGTACTAGGCATCTCCCATCTTTGCTGCCATCCGCAGCATCTGCCCAGCTAGAATGGCTGCGCCGAATCCGTTGTCAATATTAACCACGCCAATTCCTGTTGCACAAGAATTTAGCATCGTTAGCAGAGGCGCGAGGCCCTGGAAGCTAGCGCCGTAGCCGATGCTGGTGGGGACGGCGATGACGGGGCAGTCGGCTAGGCCAGCGACGACGCTGGGGAGGGCGCCTTCCATCCCGGCGGCGACGATGAGGACATCTGAGTCGTCAATGACGTGTTGATTGCTAAGGAGTCGGTGGATTCCAGCGACGCCGACGTCCCAGAGGCGAGTGACGGTAAAGCCGCACAGTTCTGCGGTGATGGCGGCTTCTTCGGCAACGGGAAGATCGGCTGTGCCTGCGGTGAGGATGCTCAACTTTCCAGGCTTGCGGGGAAGGGGGGCTGCCGGCAGGATGGCGCAGATTCTGGCGGTCTCAAAGTAGGTGGTTTGGGGTAGCTTTGCTTGAATTGCCTGATATTTCTCTGGGCTGACGCGTGTGGCCATCACCGTTGGGTGCGCTCCTTCCATGGCGCGCATGATTTCGGCGATCTGTTCGGCTGTTTTATCTTTTCCCCAGATGACTTCGGGAAAACCGGTACGCTGAGTGCGCTCGTGGTCAATCTTGGCAAAATTGCCGACGCTTTCGTAGGACTGATTCATGCATCGAAAAAACACAACTGTAATAGGCTAACGTAGCAGATGATCCTAATATTTTGCTTTTTGGCACTATGCCTACTGCCTTTGGCCATACGGAAGATATTGTGGACGTTGTTATCTTGTCTAATGGACCGGGTGAGGTGGCAACCTGGGTGAAGCCTGTGGTGCGATCACTCCGCCAGAAAACATCCAGTCAAAAAGCCCCCAGCTACCGCATCTCCGTCATTCTCTCCCCCTGCCCTCATGCCTCGGGCAAAGAACCTGCTATCCTCTCAAACTACCCAGAAGTAGACCGAATTCAGAGCGCTCCTAACTTCTTTCGATTCTTGCTGACTGGCAAGACTGCTGACGACTGGGACTGGTCGCCAAGGGGCATTGTCGTATTCCTCGGTGGCGACCAGCTATATACGGTTATGGTGGCTAGAAGGCTGGGCTATCGCACGCTAACCTACGCAGAATGGGACGCTCGCTGGACCGGAATGGTGGACCGATTTGGCGT
Organism: Cyanobacteria bacterium P01_D01_bin.1; assembly: GCA_039111275.1. Lineage (GTDB taxonomy): Bacteria > Cyanobacteriota > Cyanobacteriia > Phormidesmidales > Phormidesmidaceae > Phormidesmis. The sequence goes on from JBCCOH010000110.1 coordinate 4,774, forward strand.
GATGCACTCCAAGATTCTGGACAAGGTGCCTAAGGCTAGGCAGCATAAGTTCACGGTCGTAGGCGATCTGATGGGAGACGTGCAGGCGATCGCCAATCGCACCGAAATCACCGATATTCTAGGCTGCGAACCAGAGGCCAATATCATCGGGTTCCTACCTGGATCTAAGCCGATCAAGCTAGAGATGGGCGTGCCGATGCTGCTGGCGATCGCCCAAATTCTCCACACCCAAAAGCCATCCTCAAGGCCGCTTCAATACGTCGTTGGCGTTGCCCCTACGCTGACCATTACCGACTTGATGACCTATACAGATCCAGCGCTCAATGACGCGATGACGCTGTTTAATGCACCCTCCGTCACCCTACACAAACCTGAGGCAGGACTTCCTTACTGGCAAATTCCAGACGGCCCAAAAATTTATCTTTGGCAGCGTTTTCCAGCCTTAGATCTATTCTCACAGTGCCAGATGTGTTTCACCACCGTCGGCGCGAACACCGCCCAGCTAGCCGCGCTAGCGACCCCGATGATTGTCCTTTTGCCGACCCAAAAGCTAGACGCCATGAAGATAGCTGAAGGCTGGCCTAGACTGGCTTCTCAGCTGCCGGGACTGCGGGCGATCGCCCGCACCATCATCGGTCCCCTGCTGCTCAAAGGCCTCCAAAAATCCCACAAATACTTCTCCTGGCCAAACATCACCGCCAAACGCGAAGTCGTTCCCGAACTCTTTGGCACCATTACGCCGCAGCAAGCTGCTAACGTTGCCCTTGACTACCTAACCCATCCAGAAAAATTAGACAAAGTCCGTCACGCCCTCAGGGACCTACGCGGACCCGCTGGAGCCGCGGACAAAATGGCTAACCTTATTTTAGAAACTGTTGAGGAGTAATTTCCTATGCTTCCCTACCCCACTACTCGCAAAGTCTCACAAACCGATACCTATCACGGCGTTACCGTCGCCGATCCTTATCGCTGGCTAGAAGATCCCAACGCTGAAGAGACAGCGCAATGGGTCGAAGCTCAAAACAAAGTCACCTTTGACTATCTAAACAAGCTGTCGGGAAGGGAGAAGATCAACGCCCGACTGACTGAACTATGGAACTACGAACGCTACGGCATTCCGTTCAAACGAGGCGGTAACGACAAGCATCCCACTCGCTACTTCTACTACAAGAATAACGGTCTTCAGAATCAGTCTGTTCTCTACACGCTGCCTACGCTCGACGATGAGCCAACTGTGCTGCTAGATCCAAATACCCTTTCCGAAGATGGCACGGTTGCCCTTTCTGGCGTTTCTATCAGCGAAAACGCTCAGTATATTGCCTACGGACTCTCTACCGCAGGCTCCGACTGGATGGAGTGGCGTGTCCGCGATATCGCCACTGGCCAGGATACTGACGATTTGATCAAGTGGGTCAAGTTCTCTGGCGCGTCTTGGACCCACGATCACAAAGGCTTTTTCTACAGCCGCTACGACGAACCAAAAGAAGAAACCAAGCTAGAGGATGTAAACCGCTTTCAAAAGCTCTACTATCATCAGCTCGGCACGGCCCAGTCCGAAGACATCCTTGTCTACGAGCGTCCAGACCAGCCAGAATGGGGATTTAGCGGTCGGGTCACAGAAGACGGGCGCTATCTAATTATCTCTGTTTGGCTGGGCACAGACCCCAAGAATCTACTCTTCTACAAAGACTTACAAGATTCTGAGGCTGACGTTGTAGAGCTGGTCTCAAGCTTCGAGGCACAGTACAGCCTGATCGATGATGAGGGCACTACTTTCTGGTTTCGCACTGACCTAGATGCACCCAAGGGGAAAGTGATTGCCGTTGATATCTCTAATCCTGACAAATCTAACTGGCAAACGCTCATCCCCGAAGCAGAAGAAACGCTAGAAGCTGTCGGCGTTCTCAACAATCAGTTCGTTGCCGACTATCTAAAAGACGCCTACACACAGATCAAAATCTTTGACTTAAATGGAACGCCTGTTCGAGAAGTAGCGCTCCCTGGCATTGGTTCTGCGGGCGGCTTCAATGGCAAACGCACTGATACCGAAACTTTCTACAGCTTTACTAGCTACACAGTGCCTAGTCGCATCTACCACTACGATTTCGCAACTGACAAAAGCACACTCTTTCGTGAGCCGACCATTCCTTTCGATCCTGATCGCTACGAGACTCGCCAAGTCTTCTATTCCAGTAAGGATGGCACCGAAATTCCAATGTTTATCACGGCCAAAAAAGGGCTGGCGCCAAACGGTGAGAATCCGACCCTGCTCTACGGCTATGGTGGCTTTAGTATTTCTCTTTCTCCCAGTTTCTCTGTGAGTAATTTGATCTGGCTGGAGATGGGCGGTGTGTATGCGGTGGCGAATCTGCGCGGTGGCGGTGAGTACGGCGAAGCCTGGCATCAGCAAGGTATCAAAACGAGCAAACAGAATGTCTTTGATGACTTTATCAGTGCGGGCGAGTGGCTGATAGAACAGGACTATACGAAGAGTGAAAAGCTGGCGATCGCAGGTGGCAGCAATGGCGGTCTGCTGGTGGGCGCCTGCATCACCCAGCGCCCGGATCTGTTCGGCGCAGCCCTGCCCGCAGTGGGCGTCCTAGATATGCTGCGCTTTAACCAGTTCACCATCGGCTGGGCCTGGGAATCTGACTATGGCTCTCCTCAAAATGAAGCCGAGTTCCAGGCGCTCTACGCTTACTCTCCCTTGCACAACCTCAAGTCAGACACCGCCTACCCTGCCACATTGATTACGACTGCCGACCACGATGATCGCGTTGTCCCAGCCCACAGCTTTAAGTTCACCGCTGCGCTCCAGACAGCTCATACTGGAGACAATCCTGTACTGATCCGCATTGAAACTAAAGCTGGACATGGCGCGGGCAAGCCCACCACCAAACAGATCGAAGAGGCAACTGATAAGTGGGCATTTTTAGCCCATGAGCTAGAGGTTACCCTCACTTGAGAAGGATTCGTTCTATAGCTTTCGTCGAGTTGCTTATGACAAGTTTGGAGGCTACAACCGCTGTCAAATAAAGCAACTCGACCCGCAAATGCCCTAATGCATCAGGACATTTGCTATACAATTACCAAAACAGATGTACTTCTTCATGGGCTGATCCATGGTCGCAACCCCCACTAGAAAAGCAACGCCTGCTAAGAAAACCGTTCAGCCAGCTACTCAGCCAGCTACACGGCCGCCGAATCCAGATGTCGTCTGGGAGAAACTGCCCGAAGATTTTGTACTGCCAGATGATCCTGTGGATAATGTCAATCAGCCTGCGATCGCCGCTGCTCTTACCGATAGCCTCAGTACAGGTGGCTATCTATCAGAAACAGCCATCACCACCACCAATTACGGCATCTGCGCTAAGTACAAAGGCAAGACGGTTGTCAAGGCACCAGACTGGGCCTGGGTGCCAAATATCTCAGTCCCTAAAGCAGAAGTAGAACGAAGCTATACCCCGGTTTTGGAAGGCGATTTGCCTCTAGTCGTGATGGAGTTCATCTCCAAAACGCCAGGAGGAGAGTATTCCGTTGACCCTGGGCATCCACCGGGCAAGATGTTTTATTACGAGCGGATTCTTCAGATCCCTAACTACATCGTTTTCATCCCCCAAAGCGGCGTCATTCATCACTATCGATTTGATGAGAGTGGTCGATACGAGGCACAGCCGCCGCAGATGGACAACCGCTACTGGCTCCCTGAAGCGAATTTGTTTCTAGGCACGTGGGAAGGGCAGCATCTCGACCGCTCCGGGCTGTGGCTGCGCTGGTGGGATGAAAATGGACAGCTTTTATTGTGGAATGAGGAAAAAGTAAGGCAGGAACGTAAGCGAGCAGAGCAAGAGCATGAAAGAGCAGAGCAGGAGCATGAAAGAGCAGAGCAAGAACGTGAAAGAGCAGAGCAAGAGCATGAAAGAGCAGAGCAAGAACGCGATCGCGCAGACGAGGCTAGCCAAGTTAGCAAGAAAGCAGTTGAGAAATTAGTCGCCCTTCAGCTTTCTATTGAAGAGGTAGCGGACACCTTAGACTTATCTGTCGAAGCTGTACAGGCTATACTGCAAGCCTAGTTCTGTTTTGTGCAAAGCTCGTTAGTGTGAATGATGACAAACGCCTATCCTTCCCTGCCTGAGACCGATGTGGAAACGCTGGCACAGCGGCTAGCAGCTGAGGCAGACAGTCTTCAGCTAATTGACGTGCGCGAACCGCATGAGCTAGAGATTGCTAGCCTCCCGCGCTTTGTGAATCTGCCGTTGAGTCAGTTTCCGGCTTGGTCAAAGACGATTCACAGTCAATTTGATGCGGAGACGGAAACGATTGTGATGTGTCACCTGGGTATGCGTTCGGCTCAGATGTGTCAGTGGCTAAAAGCGCAAGGATTCACCAATGTGAAGAACCTATCGGGCGGTATAGACGCCTATAGTCGTCGGATTGACCAGAATGTACCACTCTATTAGCGGTTGATTAACGGACGATTAGCAAGCGATGGTGAGCGATGACGGGAGATCGCACTCCCAAAGAAATAGGACAAGCATCTGTGATGGAGAATACCGACTACTTGGACTAGTCGGGCAGGGTCAATTTGCCCAGGTTTATTGCGCGGTCCACCGTCGTAGCGGGCGGCTGTTTGCAATTAAGCAAATTCGTCATGCCAGACGTCATACCAGCGAAGAGGGCTTGAAGTATGAGCAGCAAAATGGATTACGCAACGAGAAAGAGACTACAAAAGAAGCTGTTCTGCTTCGGCAGCTCTATCATCCCAACATACTGAAGTGTCATGTCGCTTCTGAGCAACGGCTAATTTTAGACTATTGCGAAGTGGGAACTTTGCGATCGCACTTATCTACTGCTTTCTCTTCCCAATTCAAACCTGGACATCTCTCTTCTCTTACTATCAAATATCTGATCGAAGACATTTTAGAAGGATTAATCTATCTCCATCGGCATGGCGTTGTTCACAGCGACCTCAAGCCAGAGAACATTCTGCTGACGATGCCCATTCCCAACCGACTGACCGCCAAGATCAGCGACTTTGGCTGCGCTCACCCTCTAGACCAACCCAATCAGTCTAAGGTAGAAATTGGATCTCCTTATTACGCGGCCCCAGAACGGTTTGAGGGCTACTCTTCTATCGCCTCAGATCTGTATTCCGTCGGTATTATGCTCTACGAGCTGTGGGTAGGCGATCGCCCCTTCACTGGCACCCACCACCAACTCCAACGAGCCCACAAAAGCGACTCTCCCTACTTCCCCAGCACCCTCCCCCCTGCCGTTCAGCATCTTCTATCAACCGCCCTCCACAAGCAGCCTGGCAGCCGATTTGCCAATGCCGCAGACATGCTCGACGCTTTCAAAAAAGTAGAGAGCGATCCAGTCCATCTAACGGCAAAGTCCGTATCCGCCCCCGCTAGCCAGAACATAGATTTAGCCACTGTTGAGTCCTCTCTACGCGCTAGATCTGTTGTCGTTCATGGAATTACGGCTTCTGTGGACTCTCTAACTACGCTACCTCGAGGGTGCTGTATTGTCACTAAAAAATCTCTTCATATACTGACCAAAAGGAGAGAACTAATGTCCATAGCCCGGTTCAAACAGCCCTGTTGGATTTCGGTATCTCCTAACGGAAGATGGTTTGTTGCGCTACCCAAAAGCAACAAACACCGATCCCAAGGAATGATCGGTAAGCTATCCCGACGTTCAGGGCATCAGTGGTGCCGTTCTATAACCTTAAAGAGCCGACTGCTGACTGCGCTCTTGACTGACGTAGTGCAAACTATTGCTATTGACTCTCGCTACTTCTTACGAATTCGTACGGCTAGGGAGCTTGTTAGAACCTATCTAGAGTGCTTTACCAGACGTGGTCAGTTTGTTGGCGAACTTCGGTTTAACCAAAGCATCACTCAGATTATGCCGACAGCTACGCCCTACCAGCTAGTAGCGCTAAGCGACGACAGCCCATCAGCTCAGCCTGTAATGCTGCTAATTGACCTCAAGCCCTTTAAAGTTAGGACAGTGCGTTTGCCCTTCATACCGCAGCAGGTACATACTTTAGCGTGGGGATATCTAGTCGTAGGAGAGCAGATGACCGTACTGCTCGATAGAAACGCTCAGCCAGTTACGCTATTGAAAGGACTGCCAAACTCGCGCGCGATCGCCTCTCTAGACAATCGTCAGCTCTTGCTAGCAAACCACGCGACTCAGCCGTCACTGTCGATCATAGATGCTAGCGCACTTAACCTAGGCGTGATTTTTTAGGCGTTAAAGGGATAGAGAGACAGCGCAGTGGAAATTTCTGATAGATACTGCCTGATAGCGTCGTGGGTGTAGTCCGCTTCTGGATGAGGGGGGTGGTTTGGCTGCTGAAAGTAGGGGCGATCGCCCGTTAGCCTTGAGTGCGCGATCGCTACTTGCCTAGCGAACTCGTAGAAGAATGTCGGTTCATCCAACAGAGTCTCAACAATCTGAGCAAACGCCACTAGAGGCGTATCTAGCTGAGCGCTAACGCGGATATCAGCAGTGACCCAAAGATACAGCTCACTAGCTAGAACGCCCGTCGGCTCGCTACTGTAGGCAGCGATGAACTGCTTGATCTCGTTAGCAGCCCTCAGCGGACGAGGAACCACCGATTCTCCTTTCATGAAGCTACCACCTTCTCTACCGATGGCTTCAGCGATAGAGAATTTTCGTCCGCTGCGAATTTCTTTTTCTATCTCTCTTACTGTTTCTTTTTCCGGATTCTTTTTGAAGGCGGCTGTATTGATAGAACTTGTTTCTTCTTGTTCTAGTAGCTGACTAGACTGCTGCGCTGGCGTTTTCTGCCATCTAGACCAATACCTAACTAGCCAAGCGGATAACCAACCAAAGAAAGAAGAAAACACTGCTGACGGCTGCTACTGATATTGATTAGGCGAGCTGTAGCTGTGCGATAGACTCGGCAGCATAGCTCAAATTATAGAAGTCTTGAAGAACAGCGGCATATCGATCGCCTGCTAGCGTATTCATGTTGTGGTCTGCCCCCGGCGCGATAAATAACTGTTTAGGCTCTGGGGTGAATGCATAGAGCTGATGGCTAAATTTGGCCGGCACATCAAAGTCATGGTCGCCATGAACATAGAGCACAGGCATCCGCAGGTCACTCACTTTGCTAAGGGAATCGAAAGGTTCGGTCAGCAGCGCTTCAATCGGGAAAAAGCGATAGATAGTCTTGGCCTCAACCGCATCCTGCATGGTCGTGAAGCTACTTTCGACAATTAGGCGATCGACTTCAGGATGACGACTAGCCAAATCGATTGCTACCGCGCCTCCAATGGAATGACCGGCTACGGTGATACTTTTAGGAGAGATTTTTCTCTTTTCGATTAAGTGATTTAGGGCTGTCTCTGCATCGGCGAAGATATTTTGCTCATTAGGGACAGGGCCGCTGCTCTGGCCGTAGCCTCGATAGTCAAAGGCTAGAACCGAGCAGCCTTGTGCATGGTGGAAACGAATGCGCTCTGTGTTGTAGCTGATGTTGCCGTAGTTGCCGTGGCAAAAGAGCATAACCCGATGGCTAGAAGGGTTAGGAACCCACCACGCATGGAGGTGTCCGCCTTCTGCTTCGTTGGCCGTGAGCTGATTTTTTGGGTTCTCGTACGGTCTATCCTGCTGTACAGGAATCCAAATATCCTCGTAGGCTAGCCCTAAGTCTGCGGGCGTTTTAATAATTTGTGGTAAGGGACGATAGATCAGTTTAGTCTGAATGCTGTAGAGAGCAAGGCATGCTCCGGCATAGGTGATCGCGGCTGCACCACCGGCTAGCAGCCAAGGCGAAACATCTCTATTCACAGCGGCGGCAAGTGAAGGGTAGGGCAACAGACTCTGAGCAACTGACATGGGCAAGGAACGCAGTCTACAAACGTGTAACACTACTAGTGTACCGTTAGACCATCAGCAAAAAAGGTGCCCGCAGGCACCCTTTTGTAATACACGCTTGAATCTTTAGACGGATACCAGCGCTGTTATTACTTACTCTTTGGCTTATTTACGAAGCCATTTGGATGCGATCGCACCAATGGCCGCACCCACGAGCGGATTGCTGAGGAATTTCAAAATTGCAGGCTGATCAGCTAGCACTTCTTGAAAGATATCTGGGTGCGCAGTGTAGGCAAAAGAAGCCAGCTTGCCCACGTCATCTGCGTTCATTTTACGGGCGTGGTGCGTAGATAGGCCAAGCTGCTTTTCCAAGTCGCGATCACTCAGTCCTCTCTCTTTGAAGTGCTTGAAGAAATCACGAGCTACGTCATCGCGCTCATTCGGCTTGATCTGGTCGATAGCGCTGCGCAGTTCGGGGTCCATCTGCTCCGCAGGCACTCGCTCAGGATGAAAAGCGCGTCTGAGCAAACCGTGTCGCTCGTCCCGAGAAGACCGATTAGCAAAATCATCAAAACTGTTGTACTTTTGCGTGAGCGCATCGTCGCCGTTGGGCTCTAGAATCTCTTTGTTGCCAGCCGCCAGATCTTTCATAATCTCGCGCTTATATTTGCTACTACTTGTAGACATAGGAATCTCTCCGATATTTTGTAGGGTGTACTATTAATCTGAAGCTCGTTGCGATAGGAATAGTTATCCTAAGGCGTGCTGTACTCTACTTGGCTAGACTGCGAGTCATAGTCAGCAGTCAGAATCGGCGCTTTATCTGGAGCAAAGACGAGTACCTGAAGGTCTTTGTTAGGGAAGCTCTTGCGAAACCCTTGCAGCAGCGACTTGGAAAGGTCTTTGACCTCACTAGGTCGGACCTCTTCGGTGATTACCACGCCAAGCTGATTGTTGTCTCGAACATAGGCATCAGAAATCAGCCCTTGGGCAGCTCCGACAACCCAGTCGCCATATTCCTGGCCCTTAGCAGAATTACCCCGCTCTAGCTGACCGTAACCAACGGTAGAAGCCGCTGGCGCTTCGGTCGTCGCTGTAGAGCACGCGGTTGTAGAAACGGTCAGCAGCAGCACAAGCGCGATCGCTGTAAACCAGCGGCGGCTGCGTTGAAAGAAAGTCATAATCTTTCTATTTTCCTTTATTTAAACGGTATGTAGCTATTGCATCACTAAAATGTGCTGCCTGCTTGCCTCTGTAGAAAGATATTTGAGAAAGATATTTACAAATTTCTCAAAAATGCTTGAGAAACTTTCTCAAGAAAACTGTTTGGGAGAATAAGAATCTAGATTGGCTTGTTTACTTTGCTGCTCTTATGAATTCTCCAAATCGCCTAGCAGTTTCTTCAGGCTTACCATTGACCGGAAATAGCAGGACGCTGTCAACCTTTGGATTATTTGCCAATGTCTCTAAACGGTCGAACTGTGCATCGGAGATAGAGATTCCGTGATACTGTTCTACATACTCCAGCTCAACGGCAAAATTGTCGTCGTTATATACCTGGATAAAGGCTCTATCTACCTGCCAGTTCGCCCAGTCCGCATCGAAATAGCGCTTTCCCCAGTACGGATTGTGATGGCATACATCAAAGCTTACCGCCGGGTTTGCCTGCTTTACTGCTGCTCTGATGTCTTGCATAAACTGAGTGAGCTGCGCGGTGCGATCGATGTCTCCTTCTAGCTCTTCGTGATAGCCAACATAGTCATCCCACTGTACTGCATCTATCTGGGGATAGCGCTGGACGAATTCGGCAGAGATATCTCTAAAGTATTTCGCAATGACTTTGTTCTCTACATCCAGGAGATAGTGATCTACACCCGGCAAGGTCTTGTCTACGCCAGGGACAAACCAGCCTCTAGTCCTCGCTAGCTCAAAAATAGGACTGTTTTTATCTAGCTTGATGCCTTTTTCGAAATAGGCATGCACCTGCATGCCCTGCTGATGGGCTTCGTCAATCAGCCAGTCTAGCCACGGGTCTTGAAACTGGTTCGCACAGCTCGAATAGCCAAAGGTTTGCTGCATCACTTCACTCTGGTACATCGTGCAGCCGTTGCCCCACACGCCATGCAAGATAGTGTTAATGCCCTGCTGCTTGTAGTAGCGAACGCGATCGCGAATCATCTGCTCACTCGCCCGGTTTGTCGCCTGATACCGACTCAGATAGATTCCTACAATCTCTTTGTCTGCCCAAACCTGCGGCAAGATCGTTTGAGGATCGCCCTCAGCCACCGGCGGCGGCTCACCTGAGCTGACTTCTGGCAGACTCATCTGAATAATGTCAGGCGCGGTAGATTTGGCTAGCTCAGTCGGTTCAGCCGTAGCAAAGCTAGTGGACTCAGCGTTTACCAAGCTGCCCTCTGATTCGTCAGGTGCTGTTGTTAGCTGCTCGAACACGCCTTGAAAGTCACCGTTTCTAGCAGTCTCAATATCTACGCGTCCCAGCTTGGGAAAAGTCCAAGCTCCTAGCCCAGTCAAAAGCAGCAGGAACGCGATACAGCCACAGCCAGATTTGCTTGAAGACATTGCTCAAAGAAATGGTGCTCGAAGAAATGGTGCTTGGAGACGTGATAAGCGCCGATAGATCGGATTTTGGACAAAGCTGTCTTTATATGACAATGCCCTCTATGAAAGCGTCTGCGCCAAAAACCGCTCTAGAAAGTGCAATGCCATCTGATTGCCTACGCCATTGAAAACCTTGTCGAAGGCATGCTCGGACCAGGGAATCTTGACCCAGACAGCTGTGTTACGCGATCGCAATAATTCCCCATACAGATATTCGCCGTATTTCGCCTCAACGATATGGTCGCGTCCTCCGTAAAGCAACAAAGTCGGAGGCAGGGTTTTCGGATCTGCTGCCTTCACGTAAGTAATCGGTGACGCTTCAACATAGGCCGTGGGCTGCTCGTCGGGTGAGCCATCTAGATAGGCTCGCAGCACCTGGCGGACATCTAGCGGGTCGGGCTGAGGCGGATTGCGGTAGCCGTTGGCTAGATCTACTGGCCCGTAGTACGAGACCACTGCCTGAACGGAGTCGATCGGCTGACCAGAAAGTGAGTCAGGCGAATGGAATCCTGCGAGCATGGCTAGCTGCGCCCCGGCAGACCAGCCCAACAGAGCAATTCGATTGGGGTCAATCTCGTATTCGTCGGCGTGATCGCGAACAAAAGCCAGTGCCGCTGCAATATCTTCTAGCTGCGATGGAAACTGATACTGTGGGGTATGCCGATAGTCGGCTGCGATCGCCACATATCCTCGCCCTGCCAAAAATCGACCTAGCGCCTGATTTTCACTAGAGCTGCCCGTTCGCCAACCACCGCCGTAGATCATCATCACTGCCGGGTAGCGCCCTGCCGACAACGGCTGATACACATCCAAAAACAGAGCCTCGCCTGCCGGACTCGCGAATGGGATTTTCGCCTGATGACGAACTTCTGGCTGAGGAATGCCGCTGAAGAAGTTGAGAAAGCTAAACGCCGGAATCGATGCCGATTGTTTGCTAAATGAGTTGGGAAATGCCTGTTCTATCGAGTTCTGAGCTGCTGCGACCGCATAGGGATGCTGTAGCAGCGGCAGTGCATTAAGGGCGATCGCAACTAACAGCGCGGCGACGACCGTACGGGGCAAAGAAGCCGTCAACCACAAGGTCAGCCCAAGCGCAATGATGCCCAATCCTCCTAGCAACGGACTAATCTCCGGAGCACCCACCGCTAGCGGCAGCAGAAGAAAATTAGGTGCAGGAAGTACAGTCCATATGCTCAGAAATAACAGCGTAGCCAGCGCCAACCAACCGAGCAAGTTGCCCATCGGTAGAGTAATTGTGAAGTTTTTTTGGCTATAGTTTCTCTTAGGGAGCATATTCTAATCTGCTACGTCTACTACAGCACTGACAGTTGCCCAGCTTCATCAACGCTTTATACTCTAGCCTCAGGTGCTCTAATTGTTTAGGTCTGCTTTCAAGCGCTTTGGTCTGATGCTTCAGTCTTGGAATCTGGTGTTGAAATACTTTGCTCTCAGACTCTGATCTTAGATCCTGCTCTGGCCGTGCCAGGTTAAATGCCAAAACAGCATCGACTCAAAATATCGAAATAGCCTCTGTAACATGCCCCAAAGCCTCATTCTAAAGCTAACCGCCCAGTCTGCAATCGCCCCCAGGTATCAGCAGGGACAGGCACCTCAGCAGCTATTCTTTGCCCTGATCGAAGCTGTAGATCCACGGTTAGGACAGATTTTGCAATGCGATCCTACCAACCGTTCGTACAGCCTCAGCACTCTTCAATACGCTCATCCACCGCAGTCAGCAGACTCATTAAAAGCACAGTCCAAAGCCCGGTCAACAGCCCGACCACACAGCAGACCAAAGATAGCCAAACTCCTTCAATATAAGGCTGGTGTGGTAATTCCAGCGCAGACACAGTGCTGGTGGCGGATTACTTTTCTAGACGATCTACTTTTTGACTCTATTGCCAGCCTCTGGCAGTCTTTGCTAGGCGAACGCTTCGATCTAGGCACAGCCCATCTCACCATCGACGAGGTGATAACCAAAACGCCTATTCCCAAGCGGACACAAGCCTCCACAGCATTAGCCGCAGCCTGTAGCTACAGCGAGCTCTATGCTCAAGCCTCCGACTCCGAACGCAACATCCACATCGAGTTTGTCACGCCGACCGTCTTTGAGTACTGTGGCTTGCTTTCACCCATGCCCTCCGCCGAAAATCTTTTTCATCCACTCAGAAGGTGTTGGAACCACTACAGCGACTTGCTGTTTCCGGCTAGTCTGATCGGCTGTTTATCGCCTACTTATTTCGATATCCGCACCTGCTCTGTTCAGAGCTTTCTACAAAGCCCGCTACCAAACGTCAGCGGCTGTATCGGTAAAATTGGCTTTCGAATTGGCGAGCAGCACAGATCTTCTACTGTCAAACATATCAATGCGTTGGCTGACTTTGCTCGATTTTGTAGTGTGGGTCATCAGGCTCAGTTTGGCATGGGTGTGCTTGGGCGATCGCACCTTTCTCTTGCCCGTTCGGCCAGTCGGTCGGCTAGTAACCATGCTCGTACCCGTTCAGCACCTAGTTCATCATCTCTCCGCCCAGCGACAGCCTGCCCAAAGACAAACAGGACATAAAATTAATGCCGCTTGAGCAAATACTTATTCCCGAACAGCACGACTTGGGCGGTTTTAGCGTGCATCGCAGCCTACCCCATCGCAACCAGGAGATGGTTGGACCTTTTATCTTCTTTGACCATCTTGGCCCTGCTGTCTTTCCACCGGATGAAGGGGTTGATGTCAGACCACATCCGCATATAAATCTAGCGACTGTCACCTACCTATTCGAAGGTAGTTTGCTACATCGCGACAGTCTAGGCGTTGTCCAAGAGATTGTGCCAGGCGAAGTGAACTGGATGACGGCTGGTAGAGGCGTTGTTCACTCAGAGCGATCGCCTGATAGCTTCAAGAAGGCAGAATCTACTCTCCACGCTATTCAAACCTGGATTGCTCTACCCACAGAATTTGAGGAAGTCGATCCAGACTTCTCTCACTATGCCGCCAGCGACCTGCCTAAATGGACAGAGAACGGCGTCACAGCCACACTGATCGCAGGTAAATTCACTACGGCAGGCAATGCAGAATACAGCTCACCTGTCCAAACCTTCTCCCCGACGGTTTACCTATCCCTATCTTTTAGGGTCAGCAGCCAGTTTCAGCTACCCGCAGACGACCAGCAAAGGGCTATCTACAGCGTCACCCCTGGCCTATCAATCAATGGACAGCCCGTAGAGCAGCGCCGCCTCGCTGTCGTTGAACCCGGTGCCCCTGTAGATATCAGCGCAGAATCAGACGCGCAGGCGATGATCATCGGCGGCGAAGCATTGGGGCCTCGTCAGAAGTATTGGAACTTTGTCTCTAGCCGCCCAGAAAGAATAGAGCAGGCCAAGCGAGACTGGAAAGCCAAACGCTTCCCGCCAGTCCCAGCAGAAAGTGAGTTCATTCCCCTCCCTTCAGAACCTGCGCAAGCTCCATCTACTAG
>JBCCOH010000111.1:0-18708 GCA_039111275.1 Cyanobacteria bacterium P01_D01_bin.1
GTCTTCTTGTGTGGGCAGCACTGGGATCAGGGCGCGTTCGGCGAGGGCGCCGTGGCCAACTTCGCGGCGACCGGGCGATCGCATCGGCCGAGTTTCACCCACCGAATAGGGCGGGAAATTGTAGTGGTGCAGATACTTCTTTTCGTCGCCAGGATGGAGATCATCCATCATCTGCGCGTCGCCAGGGGTGCCTAGCGTCGCGACTGATAGCACCTGGGTCAATCCCCTACGGAAGAGCCCGGTACCGTGGACGCGGCTAGGCAACACGCCAGTTCGACAGGTGATCTTGCGAATCTCGTCGAGCTTGCGACCATCTACCCGGACGCCTTCTTCTAGGATTTGCGATCGCATCAACTTCTTGGTCAGACTCTTGAATGCCTTGCCCAGCGCCTTGCTATTGCTATCAACTGCTGCGCGCACAGCATCGGTTTCTTCTTTAGCAGCAATCTCTTCGGCTATGGTTGCTTTGATCGCGTCCAGCTTCTCGTCTCGCTCAGACTTGGACTGCTCAAAGTGCTTTAGGACTTCTTTGATGTCTGTGGTGGCGCGATCGCTCAAAAATGTCTCCAGGCTAGGGTCAGAAACAGGCTCAGGCTCAGCTGGCCGCTCTAGCCCTAGCTCCTCTACCAAATCGAGTTGCGCCTTAATTAGGTCACGCACGACTTCGTAGCCAAAATCAATTGCTTCGATTACATCCTGCTCGGGTAGCTGGTTGGCCCCAGCCTCCACCATGATCACCCCGTCAGGAGATCCAGCAACGATCAAATCAAGCTCACCATCTTCAATCTCTTGGTAGGTCGGGTTGATGATAAAGTCATCGCCAACTAGCCCTACGCGCACAGCCGCCATCGGGCCATTGAATGGGATTTCAGCTAACAGAACCGCAATCGACGCGCCAGTGGCCGCTAGCACATCGGGCGGCACATCCTCATCCATCGACAGCGTCGTCGCTACAATCTGAATATCGTCGCGAATCCACTGGGGGAATAATGGTCGCATCGGTCTATCGATCAGTCGACTGGTGAGCGTCGCCCTCTCTGGAGGACGACCTTCTCTGCGCAAAAAACCGCCAGGAATGCGGCCTGCTGCGTACAGCCGCTCCTCGTAATCTACTAGCAAAGGTAGGAAATCTATCCCCTCTCTACCGCTAGAGCGTGTAGCTGTGACCAACACAGCCGTATCGCCAGAACTTATCAGAACCGAGCCGCCAGCCTGCGGAGCAAATAGCCCTGCCTTTAGCTGAATGTCTCGGCCGTCGATTGAAATCGACTTATCAATCTCTTGCATTGATGGATCCTTTCTCTTCTTAGTTTTCTCGTTTTGTGCTGTGGCAATCGTATCACTGATGACGAAGCCTTGCGTGGTGTGGTTACGAAAGCCAAAAGCTAAGCCACAATGTTTAATTAACGTTCGATCACTACTATTCTTTCACTATGGCAATTCTTGTAACTGGCGCTGCTGGATTCGTCGGGTTTCACCTATCTCTTCGCCTGCTAAAGATGGGCACGCCCGTCTACGGCATTGACAGCGTTAATGATTACTATGACGTCTCTTTGAAAGAAGGCAGACTAGCTCAGCTCAGGGCGTTTTCAGACTTTACCTTCGAGCAGATAGACATTGGCGATCGCACCGCCATCAGCAACCTATTCGAGCGCCAATCATTCGAGCGCGTCGTCCATCTAGCCGCACAGGCAGGCGTCCGCTACTCCCTACAAAATCCACTCGCCTACGCCGACAGCAACCTATTGGGCTTCGTCAATATCCTAGAAGGCTGCCGCCACAGTAACATCAGCCATCTAGTCTTCGCCTCCTCCAGCTCCGTCTACGGCAAAAATAAAAAAGTCCCCTTCGCCATAGACGACCGAGTCGATCACCCCGTCTCACTCTATGCCGCCACAAAGAAGTCGAACGAGCTGATGGCCCATGCCTACAGCCATCTATACAATCTGCCGACGACAGGGCTGAGGTTTTTCACAGTGTATGGGCCATGGGGCAGACCAGACATGGCGTACTTTAAGTTTGTGGATGCGATCGCCAAAGGCAACCCCATCGACGTCTACAACCACGGCGAAATGAAACGCGACTTCACCTACATAGACGACGTCATAGAAGGCATCATCCGCGTCATCGACCGCCCCCCCCTCGCCCCAACAAAAGCAGAAGCCACCGCCCAGGGCAAAGACACCACCGCCCCCTACAAAATCTACAACATCGGCAACCACAGCCCCGTCACCCTGATGGACTTCATCACCACCATCGAAGCCGCAATGGGCAAAAAAGCCGAGAAAAACATGCTCCCCATGCAGCCCGGCGATGTTCCCGCCACCTACGCCGACGTCCAAGATCTTATGGACGATGTCGGTTTCAAACCCTCAACACCGCTATCTGTCGG
Organism: Cyanobacteria bacterium P01_D01_bin.1; assembly: GCA_039111275.1. GTDB lineage: Bacteria > Cyanobacteriota > Cyanobacteriia > Phormidesmidales > Phormidesmidaceae > Phormidesmis. Next base: position 2,393 of record JBCCOH010000111.1, read on the forward strand.
CATCCAAAAGTTCGTGAATTGGTACATGGACCATTACGAGACCACCCCAACTCAAACACCAACCAGCCAGCCAACCCAAGCTCTCTAAAGCACAGCCGAAAAACCCTTTCGGGGGGTTTGGGGGAGCACGGGCCCCCAAGCGGGATATAACGATCCCAAGCAAAGGAGGGGTCTAGGGGAGGAAATCCCCTAGTCTTGTCGCCTTGCCTCCTACCGCCTTGCCTCTTACTGACCACCAAGACAAAACCAAGAATGGAGCTAAGGAGATTCGAACTCCTGACCCCCTCAATGCCATTGAGGTGCGCTACCAGCTGCGCTATAGCCCCCCACAACCACCAGTTTCACTAAGACAGGTAAACCCACCAGACTGACGCTTGCTAAGACTACTATAATTACGTAGAAACGAGAACCGCGTCAACTCCCTATGGCCGTCACGCCTCCTAGCAATCTCAATGCCGAACCCGGTGAGCCCAATAGTCTTGACCAGCCAGAGATTCAAACCACCATTCAAACACTACGGCGTAAAGAAGGCACCTGGGTCGATTGGGGCAAAGCCTGCCAAACCCTACAAAAGGCAAAGATAAGCCCCCAAGCCGTCTTTGAAGCCACCGGATTCGAGCCCATCCAGCAAAACCAACTGATTGTCGCCGCCCAAGTCTTTGACTCCATGCTCGCAGGCGGCGTCAGCGAACCAGCCAAAACTCACTACCAGACCCGAGGCAGCGACAGCCTCTACGAATTCAGAATCATCTCAAAGGAAAACCGCGCCGCCGCCGCTGACTTCGCCTTCAGCCACAGCCTAGACAGCGACCAAGTCAAAGAAATTGTCAAAGGACTCAGGGACTTTTACTACAGCGAAACCCCACCCCCTGGCTTCGAGAAAACGATGGGCGACGGCGCAGCCTACTACTACTGGCGCTTAGCCCGTCAGAAAAGAGACTTGCAGGCTAGATCCAGGCTAATTGCCCAAGGGCTCCGCTTTGCAACCTCCGATAGCGCCCGCAGCAAAGTCGAAAAGCTACTAATAGATTTCACCGTAGTGTCAACCAAGACTGCACCTAGGCTGCCAGTCTTTCGGCTAGAAGACGAGGCAGATTCGCCTGTGATTGTGCCCGTCGCAGGCAAAATGCCACTGCCCACAGCAGACTACAAGCAAGTGCCCATGGTAGAACCAGAAGATACCTTTGGATTGGTGAAATTTTCTGGCACAGGCGCATGGGTCCCCGTACCAGGGTGGCAGGTCATCCTCAAGACCGAAGACCCGATTGCGCTGCTAGCAAAGTATGGACAGTTGCCCAACTCACCCGAAGGCCACGAAGATGAAGACGTCTTGATCGTAGTCGATCGCGCCAAGCGTCAGTGGGATGAATTCAGCTACTACGTCATCGATGCTGACGGACAGCTAGAGATCAGCTGGTTTGAGGAAGCACCTGATATTCAGCTCATAGGCAGAATCGCTCTAATCATGCGTCCTAAGAAGATATTCGACGAAAGCTACACCCAAGAGTACTGGCAGATAGACGAATAGAAAGCTCATAATTAGAAAGAGAACATCGAAGAGAGAACGCCAGAAAGAGAACGCTATGTCACTAGAGCGCCGCCTATCTAGAGAAATATTCGCCGAAACCGAAATCGTCGAACTCCGCCAAGTCTGCATGACCCCCAGCGGCCTCTTTGAACCCGGAAAGTACCTAGCCGGACAGCTCCCCGACGCCGCCTTCGAAATGGGCCTAGTCGAAAGCCTCCCCCCTGTTCGCGGCAAAAGCGAGCAAGTCGGTCCGCCCTCATCAGAAGCTACAGAAAAAGACAACTCGAAGGTCTGATTTAGCTTCTCTATTCATCTCTCATCATTCATCGTTCACCATTCATCCCTCATCCTTCTCTCGGAGCCCTCCCATTTACACTCGTCCCCTCGCCAAACTGATTGAAGAATTTCAGCGTCTGCCCGGTATTGGCCCAAAATCAGCGCAGCGCCTAGCCATGCACATGCTAAAGCGACCCGACGCTGAGGTTCGCTCCCTAGCAAACGCCCTGATAGAGGCTAAACAGCAAGTAGGTCAGTGTTCACAGTGCTTTCATCTATCCGCTGAGCCTGTGTGCAGTATCTGTCGTTCTCCATCACGTGATCGCACCACAATTTGCGTAGTCGCCGAATCTAGAGACGTGATTGCGCTAGAAAAAACGCGTGAGTATAAGGGTCTGTATCACGTGTTGGGCGGACTGATCTCACCGATGGATGGAATTGGACCGGAGCAGCTAAATGTAGGGCAGCTGGTGCATCGGGTGAATAAAGAAGGCACTGGTGAAGTGATTCTAGCAATTAGCCCTAGCATTGAAGGCGATACGACGACGCTGTATGTAGGGCAGTTACTAAAGCCTTTTACAAAGGTCACTCGGATCGCATTCGGGCTACCGATGGGTGGCGACTTGGAATACGCCGATGAGGTAACGCTAGCTAGGGCGCTAGAGGGCAGACGGGATTTCGATGTGTAGGGAAATAGCCCGCAGGGGCATAGCATGCCATGCCCCTGCGGTGACCAGCAGTTTGATTGCAGGGATAGTCTAGTAAGCCAAAGTTTCTAGCGTTTCGCGTAGGTATAGACGCACCATTTGTTCTACTGAGGTGCTTGTGGTGAGGGTGGTGGGTTGTTCGGCTTGCCAGCTTTGAAAGCCAGAGCTAGCTGCGATCGCACTCTTCAAACTTTGCCAAAGCTCCGCATCGGGCGCAGCATGAGCAGGGCTAGTAGATGATAAGTTTGTCATGGGATGTTCTCCAATCCGGACAGTTAGTCTTATTGCTGAGAACCGAACCTATTCACTTCCCAACCCCTTAAAGATAGCTTAACTCTTTAACATGAACTGTAAGAAAGGCCACAGTTCGTATCAAGATTCACATCACTAGAAGCGGCTAGCTATACGAGAGGGTGCAAGGGAGCATAACTGTGAAAGTCGTGCCCTGTCCCATATGGCTATCCACTTCTACGGCGCCGTTGTGCAAATCGACGCACTGCTTCAGAATGCTTAGCCCTAAACCGGTTCCTTGAATGCTGCCTACATTACGAGCGCGGAAAAAAGCATCAAACAAAGCTGGCTGATCTTCTAAAGGAATGCCCTGTCCTTGGTCGGTAACCTGCAAGACAACCTGGTCCTCTATGCGTTCTATAGTCAGGCGAACCGGAGCAGTCTCCGGAGAGTATTTGATTGCGTTAGAGAGTAGATTGCTAAGAATAGTGTTGACCAGTGTCAGATCCAAGCTAACCGAAGAGAGTTCTCCTTGTGCCTGAAGCTGAATGCTGCGATTCTCTGCGGTGCTCAGTTGAAAGTTGTCGATCAAAGTTTGGCAATGTTGTTGTAGATTAACCGTTTGAGGATTGAACTTGGTTTGCGAAGACGTGTTTCGAGAGAGCAACAGCAAATCGTCTATCAGCGCGGTTAGTTTAGTCACGACTCTACTCATACGCTGCAACAGATCCTGCCTTTTCTCAGCGCTGTATTGTTTCTCTTTGACTTGCAACAGTTGGGTAATGCTAGAAATCACAGAAAGCGGATTGCGAAACTCGTGAGAAACTATCGAAACGAAGCGCGTCTTGAATGCGTTTAGTTCTTCGAGCTTTTGGTTTTGCCGGGCGAGTTCGGCAGAGAGGCGGCGTGATCGCAACAGCAGCGAAATGCGCACATCTAGCTCATCTGGATCGATCGGCACCGTCACGAGTTCATCAATCTGATAGCGCACATCATTGGGCAGCGCACCTACCGTATTTCTCGGCATGAATGCCAAGACCGGCAGCAGCACTGGCTCAGCAGTTCGTCGCCAATGGCTAACCTGTTCACACCAGCGGCCCAGCTCTATCAGGTTACAGATGATGAGATCGATATCTGGAACATCGTTATCTTCTAAAGACTTGCCTATCAGGACAATCTCAAAGTCAGCAGCGAGTCTATCAACTAGTAGACGCTTGTTCTCGTTGTTGCTCAGCAGCAGTAGCAATCGGGGCTTACTCATGGCTGTAGCTGTAGGGTATGAGCAATTAGAGAAAGTAAAGGGCGAATCCTAAGTGGCTTGAACAACAAAGGCGCTAACGAACCGCTAGCGCTGTATTGGTCGGGTAGGTGTGTCCGGCTAGATGCAGCGATAATAAAAAAGGGAACGGTGTGCGATCGCAGCGCCTGACAAACTAGCCAAATCCTCTGGTCAAAGCCAGTCACATCTAGCAGCACCAGCTTGACAGCGTTAGTTTCCACTCGTGCCATCACATCTTCGTAGCGCAGCGCCACCTCAACCGCATAGCCGACCTTGTTCAAGACCTCACTGAGCAGTTCCTGATTGCGCCGATTGCGGCCCACACACAGAATACAGTTCTTCGCCGTCATCCTCTATCAACCTGATCTGATGCTTGACTTGGTGGCACCACCCATTCTGGAATACCATTTAGAATGCCACGCAGGTTTGATAAGGGCATACCGACCTTTAAGCCGTGGCGAGTGACTTGAAATTCGCGCAGCGTTGACTCGAAGCCCGACAGCCGCTTCTTGAGTACACCAATAGCCTTGCGCAGCTGACCGTCTATCTCTAGATAGCGCAAGAAAATAATATTGTCCGCGAGGTAGCTCAACTGCTGACCCGTTGCCTGAAAATCGCCCGTCACATTATCGATTTCATTAATCAGCAGCGTTGTCACACCCATATTCTGCAAATAGCGACAAAGCGCATGAATATGAGGGGTCATATCGTCGCCGCGCATCGCTAGCCGATAGCCCGAAAGACTATCGATCATGACGACCCTTGTACCTCGCGTCTCTACTTCATGTCGCACCATCTGGGCAAACTCATCGGGCGTCAAAGACAGCGCCTCGACCGCATCAATCTGGAGCGTCTGATTCTCTATCATCTGACGCACAGACATATTGATTGCCTCGCAGCGATGCAGAATAGTATCGGGCGATTCCTCAAAAGAATAAATCACCGAACGCGTACCCCGCTTGGCCCCCTCCTTGATAAACTGCGCACCAAAGGTGGTTTTCCCTACGCCTGTTGCCCCAGAGACGATGGTGATAGTGCCTCGCTCTAAACCACCATGCAGCAGGTCGTCTAGCTCAGCGATACCTGATGAGATCACATCGGGCGTGTAGCTACGGCTAAATGCATCTGACTTTAGCTGTGGAAAGACCACCGCTCCAGACGGCCCTAGTTTCATTGAGTGCGCCCCCTCAATAAAGCTTGAGCCTCGAAATTTTTCTGCCTGGATCGTTCGTCCGCTAGACGATGCCCTCAGGGTAATTACGCCATCACTCATAAATTGCAGATCGTTATCGGGATTTTCCCGACTGCCTTCAGAGGTAAACAGCGTCGTTGCTCCTTCATCAGTCAGATAGCGGATAAAAGAAAGCATCTGCTGGTGGAACTGGTAGATATCGCTAGAGAGGTAGCGAAATTGCGTAATCGAATCGACAAAGACGCGAGTAGGATGAAGCGCTTGAACACTGGTCAAAATCTGACTAGTCACCGATTCACGCTCTACATCAGCAGGCAGGAAGATATCGTAAGATTTATCTTCAGTAAAAAAGGCTGCAGAAGGGCTCAAATCCAAAAAGTGAACAAACTCAAGGTCAAAGCCCAGTCTTTGTGCATTGCGACGAATTTTGGCTTCAATCTCGCCCAACGTGATCAGTAGAGCTGGTTCTGCTGCCGTCGCCTGCGTCAGAAAATGCAGACCTAATGTCGTTTTCCCGCTACCAGGTCCACCACGCAGCAAGTATGTCTGGTTTGGAATTAGGCCACCCGAAAGGACAGTGTCTAATCCTTCTACACCGGTAGATAGGCGGGCTTGCTCTAATTCTGTAGGCTGAGAATGGGAGGATATCAAAGCGAAAGCCCACTGTAAGCGTGTAGGGATAACAGCTTTTTATGATTTATGTCTTATGAGTCATGACGAACATTACAACCATCATGACTCTTAGACTATACAGCTCATCTTTTTTATTTGGCGAACCATTTACGATTCTCAATCCTTGCCACGTCAACATAAAAGCGGAGACGAGGACAAGCATCCAAATCCTGATCGATCAAAGCACCCGGATAAGAAAGATGTCCGGGTGCTTTGGGTCAGTCTCATAGCCCTAGCGGCTCACTGATAGCAGTGATATGTAGTTACTAAGAGCTTATTTTGTGCGGGCATCGAGGCTAGCTAGCCGTGCTGCTTGCACATCATCAACTGCCTTAGTTTGATTGTTCAAAAACTCCAAGCGCGCGCTTTGGATATTTTCAACCGCCTTGGTCTGATTGTTCAGATGCTCTAGTCGAGTAGCTTGAATGTTGCTAACTGCCTTGGTTTGATTGTTCAAGAACTCTAGACGAGTAGCTTGTACATCATCAACAGCCTTAGTCTGATTGTTTAGAAACTCTAAGCGTGTAGCTTGTATATCATCAACCGCTTTGGTCTGGCTGTTCAGATGCTCTAGTCGAGTTGCTTGAATATTACTGACTGCTTTAGTTTGATTGTCCAAGAACGCTAGGCGAGTAGCCTGAACGTCGTCAACCGCTTTGGTCTGTGTGTTTAAGTGCTCCAGACGAGTCTCTTGAATATTGCTGACTGCTTTAGTCTGGTTGTTCAAGAACTCTAGACGTGTAGCCTGTACATCATCGACTGCTTTAGTTTGATTGTTTAGAAACGCTAGGCGAGTAGCTTGTATATCATCAACCGCTTTGGTCTGTGTATCTAAAAACTCTAGACGGCGTTGTTGCAGTGAAGAAGTCGGAAAGACTTCAGCAGCGTTAGCAACAGGGGCGAAAGTCAGTGTAGCAGCAGCGAGAGCGAGAGTAGAGAAGAATAGGTTTTTCATGAGTTGGCTCCTGTAGGAATCAATGTGTTTGCTTCATTGATTTAAGAATGCCAGCTACGAGCGATGCGGTTGTGAGTGTAGATTAAGGGCTATCTGAGAGTATGGCAAAGGCTTTAGAAGAGTTTGCCCAGGGTAGTCTCAGCCTCTGCTCATAAAGTCAAAATGCCTAGAACGAGTATCCAATGGTGCAGTACGGAATTTCGCTACATAGAAGTACTTCAAAAAGCGGGTTATGTAGAAGGATCTTCTTTGGGGGGAAGTTTTTCGGGAATAACAACTTCTAGCTCGCTGTTCTCATTTACTGGTAGATCTAAAACCTCTATCGGTTCGTCGGTAGGCGCTAGCGTGTCTTCAGCGGACGTTGCTACAAAAGTCTGAGTAGGTTCAGGTGCTGCTGTCGTCGAGTTGCGAGCAGCCTGGAGCGATTCGTCAGTTTTTTCTACTACTTTTTCTTCTACGACGGACTGATTAGAAGTCTCAGGTAGAAGTTTGTTGAGTCGGATACCGAAGATGAGGAAGTCGCGAGCGATCGCACCTTCTTCCACAGCGGGCACTCGCTTCAGCGCCGTTGGACTAATCAGCAGCGCTCGCCCCGCACTGACGGAAATCTGCATAAACGTAGAGGCAGCGAAGAACGCGATCGCACCCCAAATCAATCCAGCCTTCGGCGTTAGCAGCGGACTCACCTGCGGCAGCATCACATAGATCTGCTTTAGCAGCCACAAAGAGAAAGCAGCCACTAGTACAGCCAGCGCTTTGATCTGCCAAGACTTAAAAATCTGTAGGCAGCGGCGCTGGTCTTCACTCAAGGCAGCAGGCTTTAGCGCAGAGGGGGGCAGGCTGAAGATATAGAAGGGTCTAAGCCACTGCATGGCTAGGGCAGGCGTGATGCCAAAGAGTGCGATCGCCCAGAACTGCCCCCCAAATGGCAAAGCAGGTCCTGCCGAAGCAAGCCCTGCCAAACAAATATCGAGCAGCAGAGGAACAAACGCTAACCCAGCAAAGTGAATCCAAAGATAGCGGTTCTGCTGCAATTCAATCATCAGTTAGCCCCCTTAAGAATTGCGGAGAATTGCCGACAAATCTGCCCTGCTGTAGGGGCCTGGCATGCTATGGCATCTGCTTAGCGTACACACCGAGACCCACCCCGTCGCTACGCCAAACAACGGACCCTTACGTCCGCGCCAATGTCCGGCGCTGTGACACCATCTTGAAGGCATCAATAATGTCGCCTTCTTTCCAGTCATTAAAGCCACCCACCGCGATACCACACTCAAAGCCAGCATTGACTTCTTTGGCATCGTCCTTCATCCGCTTCAGCGAATCCAGGTTGCCTTCGTACACGACTTCGCTGCCGCGCTTGACCCGAACTCTACAGTTGCGAGTCACCCTGCCAGAGAGCACATAGCAGCCAGCAACGGTGCCCTTGCGCACTGGGAAGACCGCACGAACTTCCACCTGACCGAGCGGTTCTTCAACCATCTCGGGCTCTAGCAGACCTTCCATCGCGCCTTCGATATCCTCTAGCAGCTTGTAGATGATGTCGTAGTCCTGGATGTCTACGCCCAGATTATCAGCCGCTAAACGCGCACTGTTTGAGACAGTAGTACTAAAGCCAATGATCACCGCGCCACTCGCAGCAGCTAAGTCAACATCCGTTTCGCTAATCTCACCTGGTGCAGCCATTAGCACGCGAATCTGCACCTCGTTTTGAGGCAGCTGCTGTAAAGAGCCTAGAATCGCCTCTAGAGAACCCTGTACATCCGCTTTCAAAATTAGGTTCAGCTCTTTCAGGTCGCCTTCTTTCGCCTGCTCGGACAAAGAATTGAGCGTCACTCGGCGTGAGGCCATCGTCTGAGCCAGACGAGACTGACGCTGCTCAATTGCCTTTTCATCGGCGGCAGCTCTGGCGTCGCGCTCTTCTGCGTACACCTCAAACTCTTCACCCGCAGGCGGAACGTCATTGAGACCAAGCACCTCCACGGCAAAAGACGGCTTCACTTCTTCTGAGCGGTTGCCCCGGTCGTCGACCATGGCTTTCACTCGGCCAAATACAGGACCCGCCGCGAAAGCATCGCCAATTTTGAGCGTACCGTTCTGAACTAGCAGCGTAGCGACAGGACCACGAGCCTTGTCTAGATGGGCCTCAATTACGGTGCCACGAGCTAGACGTTCGGGGTTTGCCTGTAAGTCTTCGACTTCAGCAACTAGCAGCAGCATCTCCAGGATGGTCTCTACGTTCTCACCTGTAATCGCACTGACAGGCACCATGATGGTGTCGCCGCCGTACTCCTCAGGTACTAGCTCGTATTCCATCAGCTCTTGCTTGACTCGGTCTGGATTAGCGGCCTCTTTGTCAATTTTGTTGATCGCTACCACAATTGGCACACCCGCTGCTTTAGCGTGGCTAATTGCCTCAATTGTCTGTGGCCGAACGCCGTCGTCCGCCGCGACTACTAGAATCGCGATGTCTGTGACCCGCGTACCCCTAGCTCGCATCGCGGTAAAGGCTTCGTGACCCGGCGTATCTAGAAAAACGATTTGACCGGACTTGCGATCGCTATTCGGATTGGACTGGAGATCCACATGGTAGGCACCAATATGCTGCGTGATGCCGCCAGCCTCGCCTTCTGTGACTTTGGCCTGGCGGATGTAGTCGAGCAGACTGGTTTTGCCGTGGTCTACGTGGCCCATGATAGTGACGACAGGTGGACGATCCACTAGGCTTTCTAGATCCGCATCGTCAATCATCTCAGTGACTTTACGGGCCTCTGGCGCTTCTTCAGCGGTCACTGCTTCTACTTCAAACTCGGTGGCGACCATCTCGGCGGTCGGCATGTCCAATGTCTGGTTGACGTTAGTAGCAATTCCTTTGAAGAACAGCAGCTTGATGATGTCTGTCTGGGGCACTGCTAGCTGTTCAGCCAAGTCGTGAACGCTGATGCCACCTGTCAAAACGATCATTTCGGGCTTTTCAGGCGCGACCTCTTGCCTACGCTCACGGCGCTCACGGCGAGAAGGTGTGCGCTGCTTCGTCTTTTTGGTAGTTGGCGCTGGCTTGGCCTGACGCTGCCCTTTTGGCTTGGGCGGACGCATCAGCGAAATGCTCATCTGCTCTTGTGAGACATCACTGCTAGCCGATTCTAGATCCTCAAAGTCATCGTCATCGTCAATAATGACGCGCTGACGTTTAGTCTTAGTGGTCTTCTTAGGACGGATCTCTTCCTCTTCCTCTTCACCAGCGGCGCGATCGCGTCTTTTCGGTGGACGCGGCGCAGTCGGTCGACGCAGCTCCAGAGCTGGATCTACAAACGACTGATCGTCATCACCATCGCTGTCGTCATCTGTATCGTTGCTCTCGATAGCTGTCTTTCTAGAGACTGCCGGACGCCGCAACTCTACAACAGGCTTTCTAGGTGCAGGCGGTGCGGACGAACCGCTATCGCTGCTGTCAGATCGGCTGCGACTCGGGCGTGAATCTCTTAGATCGTCATCAGAACGGCTATCAGAACGGCTCGGACCGCTGCGATCGCGTTTCAAGACAGGTCTAGCTACCCGGCTACCGCCACCATCGTCATCACTTCTACCCGGAGCAGGCTTAGAAGAAGGGCGAGAAGGCGGTGATACCAAGCGGGGCTTTAGCTGGTCGGGGCGAGTAGCACCAGAAGTCGTCACTATCTTCTCTGGTGACGGAGCCGGGGGTTTGGGAGCTGCTGGTGAAGCGTTCGGCGCTGTGGGTTCACTAGCACGATCGGCGCTGCCGTTACTGTCGTCGTTAACAGAGGCTCTGCTAACAGGCGCTCTAAGCGTAGGGGCGTCTTCGGCAACTGGTCGACTAGCAGAGCTCTCAGAGGCTGCGGTTCGACTACCCGGGCGTGGAGGCGGGGCCGACAAAGTAGGCGACTTGGGTGCGACTGGCTTGGGTGCCGAGGAGGTAGCGGGCTTGGGCGTGGGGGCAACCGCTGAGCGACTGGCTGCGGGCGGCGACGCAGGTTTCGGATAGCGACGGATCTCTAAGATCTGCTGCTGGCGAGGGCGAACGGGCTTAGCCACTGACTTGTTGCCAGAACTACGAACAGGCTTATTGACTTTGGAAGGACGCGCCGCGCGGCTAGCGGGCTTGTAGTCAGACGAGTTGGCCACCTTCCTAATCTGGTTGGCCTCTTCTTCTGAGATAGTACTGCTATGGCTTTTGACGGCGATACCTAACTTTTCGCAGATCGCCAAAATATCCTTGTTTTCTAGCTCTAAATCCTTTGATAGCTCATAAATTCTCACTTTGCCTTTGTTCATCCTTATCCTCTTAAGACCTGACTTGACGAGTGTGTTTTACATAAGACCTTTTGCCCTTATCGAATCAACACGATTAGCGCTTTAGCATAAAGTAAAGCGGTTGCTGTTCTATAACTTTAATACAGCAACGCGCTTTGTCTCATGCTCTCACACCTAAATTGATGAGCACCTATTCTAATCAATACATTCTGTAATGTGGATCAGCCCTTTTAGACTTCTTTATTCATACCCTGGCTAGAATTTCCGCAAGCTGCTGATTCATCTGCTTGCAGCCTAGCCTCTAGGATGCGATAAATCTCGGGCGGGACCGAGGTTCTCAGCGCTTTTGCCAGGCGATTCTTTTTTTTTGCAGCGCTCAGACAGCTAGCGGTAGGGCAGAGGTAAGCCGATCGCCCCATTCCACAATCTAGCTGTATTTGACGATCGGGATAGGTACGGACTACTCTCCATAGCTGATCTTTATGTGCTGTTTGGCGACAGCTCACGCACAGGCGATGATTTTTCTCGGCCATCTTCTCTAACTGTGGAGACAGTGCAGTGTCAAGCCTAGAAGCTAAGCCCCAAGACTATGCGTCGACCCTACACTGGCGATACTTACTCTTCTTCAGAGTTCTCTTCTTCAGGATGACTAGCAACTTCCGCTACAGGCTCCGATTCTACATAAGTATCCTCGGCTACAGTCTCGCCGTCTACTGCATCAACTGCTGCTGGCTCGATATCAGCGACCTCAACTACGTCGACTTCAGATTCGGTCTCAGCAACCGCTTCGGTACCCACCTCAACCTCATCCACCGCCTCAATATCAGAGTACAAGCCTTCACTTTCGTATCCGGCTGCTTCGTAGTCGGCCGCGGTTGCTTCGGACGACTGCGCCCAGGCAGCTTCCTCTGCCGCCTGCTGAGCAGCCCGAGCGGCCTTCAGCTCTTCTACACTGATCCCTGCCGCCGCCGCTTCTTCAGCTAGCTTTTTCTCTTCGGCAACGGCTCTAGCTTTGGCTCTCCATTCCTCAGCCTCGGCAATCTCCGCCGCTTCTTCTGCGGCCAATCTTTCAGCTTCTTCTGCGGCTAGCCTTCTAGCCTCAGTGATTTCAGCCATCTTCGCGTTTTCGGCTTCGTAGTCATACTTAGCTGAATCCTTGATGTCTATTTTCCAACCGGTCAGGCGCGCAGCTAGTCGAACGTTCTGACCTTCTTTACCGATTGCTAGGCTCAACTGATCTTCTGGCACCAGCACATGTGCCTGACGACCTTCCGAGTCCATCAGGCGAACCTCGTCCACCCGCGCCGGACTCAGCGCGTTAGATATGTATGTAGATGGGTCGGGCGACCAGCGAATCACATCTATTTTTTCGCCGCGCAGCTCGTTGACGACGACTTGGATTCGCGAGCCCCGCGCACCGATACAAGCGCCAACCGGATCGACATCACTTTCTGCTGTATCAACAGCGATTTTAGTCCTAGGGCCGACTGAGCGAGACGGCGGATTGGCCTCTCTCGCGACGGCCACGATGCGGACGACTTCGTCCTCAATCTCGGGAACTTCGTTAGAAAATAGCTCAACAACTAAGCTGGCATCTGATCGAGAGACCAGTAGCTGCGGTCCACGATGAGAGCCTTCAGAGACGCGCTTGAGAGCAACGCGAAAGGTGGCGTTGGCGCGGTAGTTGTCGTTGGGAAGCTGATCGCGCTTTAGCAGTTCGGCTTCGGTATCGGGCTGACCTAGGCCGCTGCTGACAGCCATAATCACGGACTGACGCTCAAAGCGCAATACCCTGGCGTTCAAGATAGAGCCTTCCAAATCCTGGAATTCTTCTTGAATCAGACGGCGCTGTTGATCGCGCAGCTTTTGGGCAAGTACCTGTTTGGTTTGGATTGCGGCCATGCGACCAAAGTCGTTCTGCTCTGGGGTGACATCGAGTACCACAGTGTCACCAGCCAGGGCTTCGGGGGCGACTTGCTGCACTTCGGCTAGCCCAATCTGATGGTCGGAGTTCTCGACGGCTTCGACGATGGTTTTATTGGCGAGTACACGAAAGCCTTCGTCGTCGGTATCTAGCTCTACGTAAAAATTATCAAAATATTCTTCGTCAAACTGGCCATCTATTCTTTGGGTGCGGCGATAGCGCTCGTAGCCTTTTAGCAAAGCTTCTTGGAGCGCCATTTCGACAGCGGACTTAGGTAGGTTTCGCTCCAGGCTGATGCTGTCGATCATCGTTTGTAAGCCGGGCAGGGCAACCATGGACATAGGCGTTTCTCCTTATGATTCTTCTGTACTCAGTTGGACGGACTGGACTAGTTCTCTAGGAATTTTGATCGGTCTTCCTTTTAGGTTGAGGGTGAGTTTATCGTCATCGCGACCGATCAAGCTGCCTTGCCAGATCTGCTTGTTTTTGTGGGGTTCACTGAGCTGGACTTCGACCGGAAAGCCTTTGAATACTGTGAAGTCGCGATCGCTCGTCAAAATATCGGACACGCCCGGACTAGAGACCTCTAGCACATAGGCATCAGGTATCAATTCCGACTCGTCTAGTGCCTCGGTCAGCGCAACGCTCAACCGCTCGCAGTCGTTTAGCCCAGTATCTTCTTGGCTAGGATTGCGTACATCCACGCGCAAAACGGGCGGGCTCTGATTGGTTTGAAAGACCGCATCGACAATTTCTAGACCAACACTGCTTGCAATTGGCGAGGCTAGCTCAATCACCTGAGGAATTAAAGGATGCGTCATAAAGCGGCCCAGCGGATTAAAATCCACGGGAAAACAAACAATCAATAAAAAAGACCAATAAAAAAAGCGGGCTCCTATAGAAGCTCCCACTTTTCGCAGCGGCCCGAACAGACCAGACGAATTAGGCCAGATGGCAAAATCTGGAGCAGCTAGCCAATACGGAGTGATGTTGATCAAACCCTATTGTCAAGAGCTGTGTGAAGACAGTCTAGCGCATGGATTGCGAAAGATATAGTTTTGGCACTGATGATTTATGTCGTATGCGATCGCCCCGTCGCTTCATACAGCCGATAGCGAGAAGCCTCTAGCTCTATCACATCTTCAGTGGCTACCTTATCCACGTAGTTGATCTTGATTTCTTCTAGCAGATCAGCGACGAGCGATCGCACCTCATCTAGCGTTTCACCTTTCTGCAACTCACTGCGCAGACTGTTGCCAAAGCTAGCGACTAGCTGATTCGTCAGTTCCTCGCCTGTTTCATCGGCAAAGGCACTCTGGATAGCGGATGTCAGCGTTTTCGACAGCTCAGCCACTATCTGACCAGAAATCTGCGTCGTGAATCCCTCGAACCCTGGCATGATCTTTAGCCCCTGATAGGCCGGAGCCTGATGCAGTGCGCCCACTACGCTGTGCTGCAAGAGCGCGTCTAGCTCTGGCTTTATCGTTGGCAAAACCTGATAGACCACAACATCTGATAGGCGTTTGGCAATCATCTGCACCTCATCGACGCCATTGATATCCACGTATTGACTGCGATCGGTTGCCGCTATAATCCAGCGGCTGACTTCGCCTTCACGCACTAGCCGCTGCGTCTGATCGATCATCCGCAAGAAGACGATTTCGGTGAGCTCTACGGCAAACTGGCTGACAAACGCCCGGCTCAGGCGGTTGCGAATGGGTTTGAGATCTAGCAGGCGGGCCTGATCGACCCTGACTGTGACCGGAATAATCCGCAGCCAGCGCCAAAAGCCGAGGAACATGGGCACATCGTAGATTCGCCACAGCATGGCATCTAGCCAGCTAGTCCCTCGGTAGCGACGACTAAGGACAAAGGTTCTAGCTAGAAATTCGGCGAGAAACACACCTGCGAACCAAATATCTATGCGCCAGAACAGGTCGGTAGGATTGCCCCGCTCGTTGATACTGCGATAGTAGTTTGTCTCCATCAGCGGCCTGATCTCGGCATCAAAGAAAGCTAGGTTTTCGATCAGGGTCGAGTCCACGCTTGAATCGGCACCGGTTCGCCAAAATCTTTGAAAGGCGGTCTTGGACGATTCCTCATCCATGCGATCGCGCATCTCATTCTTGATTCGCTCTAACGTGCCAGACTTGTTCGCTACAGCAAAAGGGTCTTCGTTAATAATCTCGACGCTCTGCTCTCTTAGTTGAGCTAGTGTGTCCTCTATGCCTTGCCGATCTCTAAGTGTGTTCGAGTCAGTTTCAACCTGCACAGATAGCTGATCGACGAGTCCTAAGTAGGCGCTTGTTGTCCGATTGGGTTCTATTCCCTTGAACTGCTCTCCGTACCAGATGGTGGGTTGGGGCAGCGTCCTTAGATACAGGTCACGAAGACGAACGTAGCTGAGATCGAACAGGACCAGGACGAGATTGACGAAGGCAATCGCCGCTATGAACCGCTCGAACCAGGTAATGGCCGGGCTAATCTTGGCACGGCGAGGTCTAGGTGAGGATAGCGTCATGCGATCGCCCCAAAAAAGAGATTAGAAGAAAGAAAACTGAAAGCAGGCCCAAAGATCAAGCTGTGACAGCGACATTCTATTGACCACGATAGACTAAAGAGAACATTTACTTTTCTTTACAACTTCTATGGTTGCCACCGATACAGACCCTGTCGTCTCGCCAGTTCCTCTTATCCCGCCCGCTTATAACGGTGCCTACTGGAACTGGTCTGGCTATCGAATCCACTATGTCCACGCCGGAGAAGCGGCCAGAACCGAACATCCAGAGCGTCCCCCACTGCTATTCATCCACGGCTTTGGCGCGTCTACTGACCACTGGAGAAAGAATATTTCTGGCCTGCAAAATCAGTTTGAAGTGTACGCTATTGACTTAATTGGCTTTGGTCGCTCGTCCAAGCCCAGCAGCGGCTACAGTCCCCAGCTTTGGCGCGATCAGATTTCCACCTTCATCAAAGACATCGTTGGCAAACCCGTCGTCGTCGCAGGCAACTCTATCGGCGGTTACAGCAGCCTCTATACAGGGGCCACCTGCCCGGATGAAGTCGTCGGCGTCTGCATGCTCAACGGCGTCGGTTCCTTTAGCGAACAGCAGCCAGCACAAGAACCCAATCCCTTCCGAGAAGCGATTGGCCAGCTTATTAAAACCGTCGTTCTTTCACCAGTGCCTAGCTGGGTCATCTTCCAGTTTGTCCGCAAAAAGTCTTACATCCGCAGAACGCTAGAGCAGGTGTATGTGAACAAAACAGAAGTCACCGAACA
>JBCCOH010000112.1:0-18639 GCA_039111275.1 Cyanobacteria bacterium P01_D01_bin.1
CGGTTTTTCTTGATGTCTTGGAAAATACCTGCTCGCACTACCTTGCGCTTAAAGCGTCGTAGGGCGGCTTCGAGATTTTCGTCTTGTCCGAGGACAACTTGAGCCATATATCAATTCACCTCCTTTTTAATTTTGCTCATGACAAACTAGTCTATCGCAAGAGCGGCACGGCGCGCCACCAGAAATGTTCGTGATGTGTCGTCATATCCAAACTGATTAGCTCCAGCCACCGCCGCCAGAAGAACGATTGCGCGGCTCACGCGGCTTTGCTTTGTTTACCCGCAGCTCGCGGCCCATCCATTCAGCCCCGTCTAACGCCTCGATTGCCTTCTCTTCGGTAGCATCGTCTTCCATCTCGACAAAAGCAAAGCCCCGAGGACGACCTGACTCGCGATCGGTCGGCAGGGTAATACGTTTGACGGTGCCGTATTCACCAAATACACCTTCTAGGTCTTCTTCCTTTGCGCTGTAAGACAAGTTGCCTACGTAAATTGACATAGCCTGTTGGCTCTCCAAAAACTGAAAATATTAAAGGGGTTCATGCACCACTGGATGGTCCAGTAGCGCTGAGTTTAGACTTTGTCCAATCTATGACTTCGCTTAAAAAAACTCTCGGCTTGTTACCTTTGTCAAAGATTGTTTACAAGTGCGCGAGCAGGCTCTCACGTTCCAACCCCCTCTAACGACCGCATCTCTAGCGGGTCTTTTGAGACCAAACGCGCGTAGGTAAGCCCCAAACGTAGATAAAGCCTTCAGCTGCTTTGTGATCAAATTGATCATCGCTGCCGTAAGTTGATAGTTCGTCGGTGTACAGCGCGTTGTCGGATTTGCGTCCGGCTAGAACGGCGTTGCCTTTTAAGAGCTTGACGCGAACGGTGCCAGAGACGCGCTCTTGAGTCTGCTGAATAAAGGCATCTAGCGCTGACTTGAGCGGGCTGTACCAAAGGCCGTTGTAGATCATCTGGCCATAGGACTGCTCGATGTTGCGCTTGTATTGAGTGACGTCACCTGTGAGAGTTAGGCTCTCTAAGTCGCGATGGGCGGCAATGAGAACGAGTAGAGCGGGCGCTTCGTAGATTTCCCGAGATTTGATGCCGACCAGGCGGTTCTCGATCATGTCAATACGGCCAATGCCGTGACGACCCGCGAGTTCGTTCAGCCTGGTGACTAGCGCAACAGGGGCGAGCCCTTCACCGTTGAGGCTAGTGGGAATGCCCTTCTCGAAGCCAATTTCGACATATTCGGGTTCGTCTGGCGTGTCGGCGATCGCACTAGTCATCACAAAGACCTCCTCAGTCGGCTCCGTCCAGGGATCTTCCAAGGGACCTGCTTCAATCGAGCGGCCTAGCAAATTGCGATCGATGCTATAGGGCGAAGACTTTTTGACTGGAAAAGTCAGGCCGAACTTTTCACCATAGGCCATCGCTTCTTCGCGGCTCATGCCCCATTCACGCGCGGGGGCGAGCACTTTTAGATTTGGATTTAGCGCGGCGATCGCCACATCAAAGCGAACCTGGTCATTCCCTTTACCCGTACAGCCATGCGCAACCGCATCGGCGCCGTATTTCTCAGCCGTATCGACTAGCAGCTTGGCAATTAGTGGACGAGCTAGCGCAGTAGAGAGCGGGTAGCGATTTTCGTACAGAGCGTTGGCCTGGATCGCAGGAAAAGCATAGTTAGCAATGAAGGGTTCGGTCACATCAGTGACTACAGACTCAACTGCGCCACAGTCCAAAGCCTTCTTACGGATGGGCTCTAGCTCATCGCCCTGCCCTAGATCAGCGGCGAGCGTAATCACTTCTTTTACACCGTATTCCTCTTTGAGGTAAGGAATACATACCGTTGTATCTACTCCGCCTGAGTATGCCAAAACAACTTTGTCTGCGCGGCCCATATCTGTTTGCGTCCGAATTGAGTGGGGGTCAAGATCATAGTATTGCAGTGTCGGACGCCAGTCGAAAGACTGATAACGAAACAATGAAATAGAATATGGTGAAACGAAAACATTGAGTTTGTATTCTTCGGTATGTTCTTTAGCGTTATTATCCCGACATACAATCGTCAGCCGATTCTAGAAAAGTGTCTAAAAGCAATGGAAAATCAGACGCTGCGTCCTGATGGTCCTGTAGAAGGCTATGAGATTGTGCTGGTAGATGATGGCTCGATGGATGGCACAGTAGCGTGGATGCGGGCGAGCGCCGATGAGTTTCCGCATGTAGCGTTGTACCAGCAGGATCATGAGGGGGCTGCGATCGCCCGCAACTTCGGCGTCCAGCAAGCCAAAGGCGACACCATCATCTTTATCGACAGTGATCTAGTCGTCCTAGATAGCTTCTTGCAGAACCATGCCGATGCCCTTAGCACCGCTTATCAGGCTGGGAACGAACGCGTCTTTACCTATGGTCGAGTCGTCAACACCTGTAACTTCGAGAATCCCACCTCAGAACCTTTCAAAGTCACTGACTACTCACGCGCATTTTTTGCCACTGGCAACGTCGCTATTCAAAAGCGCTGGCTGCTAGAAGCAGGATTATTCGACCCGCAGTTTACACAGTACGGCTGGGAAGATTTAGAGCTAGGCGTACGGCTAAAAAACAACGGGCTTTCTTTGATTAAGTGCCCCGAAGCGGTGGGCTATCACTGGCATCCGGCTTTTTCTGTCGACGAGCTGCCAGAACTGATTGACAAAGAAATTCAGCGGGCGCGGATGGGTGTAGTTTTCTATCAGAAGCATCCAACACTGGACGTACGGCTTATGATCCAGATGACTTGGCTGCATCGTCTATTATGGGGCACGCTGTCTTTGGGCGGGGCACTGAATGAACGGACGCTGGCACCGACGCTAGACTGGCTAATTAAGCGGGGCTATCCGCAGCTATCGCAGGAGCTGAGTCGGATCTTTCTGAACTGGTATAACGTTAGGGCGGTATATGCGGCCTATCGGGAGGCAGGCTGCCCAAAGGGAAGGCAGGGTGCCTACGGCTCCGCTCAACCCTCGGGCAAGTAGTCATAGGTGCGGAGGAGGAACAGATGGAAGATGATGCAATTCGACTGTTTCGGATGCTGGTAGAAGCGGGGGCAAAGCCGGGAGAAGATTTTTCTTACAATCTGCAAACGGCTTCGGCTGAAATTAGCGATCGCGCCTTCGAAAAGCTCCGAGCTGCCTACCCCGACATCGACTGGTCCAGCGTCTGTGAGCAAATCAATGTTGATCCTACTGTTCCGGTCGACGCACTAGATCGCTACCTAGGCGTCGATTTTACCGAGCAGATCTTGACCCGAATAGAGCAAAGAATCAGCGAGCTAGCGCCCAGGCAGGCCACCTGGTATCTACAGCAAGTGCTAGGCGGGGTCGAAAATCGGACCAAGGTGCCGCTGTACCTGCTGCTGCAACAGCGACTGTCGCTAGACAAGCAAATGCGGCTAGAGCAGCTTTTGCGACAGCCTTCATCGCCTTGCTATGTATGGATGAGTGACCTAGTCGAGGCCGCAGGCGGTAATCTAGAGGACGTGGAATTTTCAGGGGATGAAGCGACGCTCACGCAGTCAGGGCTGGCACTGTTGACCGCTGTATGGGACGGCGAATACGACATTGTTACCGAAGACTTCGAAGAAGAGAAATAGCGGGTAACAGTGCAGTCGATGCAGCTATTGGGGGGGAGTATTGACGACTAGCGTATGGCTATGGAGAGCAGTGGTGTTGACTATGTGGGTGATCGCATCGGCCGCATTGGCAAAAGGCTGGGGGCAAACATTTTCTTCGCCAGTACTCTCTTCAGCAGTACTCTCTTCAGCAGTACTCTCTTCAGCAGTACTCTCTTCAGCAGTACCCTCTTTTGTACTAAAGCCGTGAAAAATCTTCTCCAGCAAGCCTGTGAGACTATCGAGCGAAAAGGGAGAAAGCGGCAGCATTGCCAGCGTAGGCTGAGCCACCCAAACCAAATTAACCGAAACATTCTGAGCTGAGAACTGCTGTGCGATCACATAAGTCATCGCTAGTACCCCACCTTGACAGATGCTTGCTACAGATCGACTTTGCGGCGACGACGTTTGTTCTACCAAATTGATAATTCTTCCGCTATCCGATTGTTGCAGAAAGGGTAGAGCGTACTGACAGCATAAAAACATACCTTTAAGCGTAGTTTCTGCAATCCGATCCCAGGTGGTTTCCGACACTTCTAAAAGAGAGCCGTCGCGCTCGTGATCATCACTTGCAAAATTTAGTAAAATATCTAGTCGGCCAAACGTGGCGATCGTCTCGTTGATAGTCGCCTGTACATCCGCAACCAGAGCTACATCTGTCAAAATAAAGCGCGCCCGGCCCCCGCTACGCTGGATCTCGGTTACAGTTGCATTTCCTTGACTAGCATTGAGCCCACAAATGACAACGCTAACTCCGGTGCAGGCAAGCTGATGCGCAGATTCCGCGCAGATCCCGGCCCGGCTGCTAGTGACCAGCGCAACTTTGTTCGTCAGTTTATTTTCTTGATCCAAGTCACTGACAGCGCTATCACCTAACTGCATACCAGTGCTCCAACCGATTGACAACGACATCGGCAGAGCAAAGAGCAACAAAATAGGAAAAAGCAGAAAGTAGAAAGCCTAAGACAGAAATCAGGTGACGACAGGAAGATATCGCAAACCATAGGCAAGAGGAAAATAGTCGACGGAAACGAATTCAACAGAACTAGAGACGCGGTATATTTGTTTGCATGGCCAACTGCAAGAGGATTATGTCTTAGCCGTCCTCGATTCTGAATTGGTGGGGCTATCTTACCAAGTCTTGGGTGCAATACTGAAGGTGTAAAAGAACCCGACTATAAAAAGCTACCTCTGAAACGACCGTAAATCCATCTTCCGCTCACAGCACAGATGTGCCAGAAGCTGAAACTGTATATGCAGTTACCGGCTACCTTTATTTATTCCTTTCGACTGTTCAATAAATGTGCGCCTTTCTATTCTTGCTGATTAAAGATTTTGATACGGCCATAAGGCGGCGTATCTGAGATGGACCACTCTGCGATAGAAAATATAAACCTGCGCCCTACTCGCTTGGAGGAACTAGACTTCGTACTTTCTGCCGAGCAACACCCGGACAATGCACCCTACGTGAACCAGTGGAGCAGAACGGCGCATGAAGTTAGTAGACAAATTAAGGCAGTTACGCCAGAACCGCTACTGGCATCTTGGTCAAGACTTCTACCCCAGATTTGGTCACTGCCAGCGTATGCTCGAACTGCGCGGACAGCAAGCCATCTTTAGTCACAGCGGTCCACTGGTCTTCTAACAGCTCCACCTCGTGGGTACCCTCGTTCAGCATCGGCTCAATCGTAAACACCATGCCAGGGCGAATCTTCTTGCCTTTTCCAGAGACTCCGTAATGCGGCACCTGCGGCTCTGCATGAAACGTCCGATGAACCCCATGACCCACAAAATCGCGCACAACCGCAAACCCTTCCGATTCGGCATACGCTTGAATCGCTGCGCCAATATCGCCGATCCGTCCGCCAATCTTGACCGCTTCGATCCCCTTCCACAGCGACTTTTCGGTCACCTCTACTAGCTTGCGAGCAGTCGGTGAGACTTCGCCCACCATAAAAGTACGCGAGCTGTCGCCATGATAGCCGTCCAGCAAAGGCGTGACGTCTATATTAATGATGTCGCCTTCCTGAAGGACATCGCTTTTGCTAGGAATGCCGTGGCAAACTACTTCATTAATGCTGGTACAGATAGACTTGGGAAAGTTCATCGCGCCTTGCGCACCTGGGTAGCCCAGCGGAGCACTAGTCGCACCGTGTTTTCTGGTCCACTTTTCGGCCGCGTCGTTCAGCTCTTGCGTGCTAACCCCAGGAACTACCATCGGCGTCAAGAAATCTAGCAGCTCAGAAGAGAGGCGACAGGCAGGGCGCATTGCCTCTATCTCTCTAGCCGATAGCAGGGTGATACCTCTAAATGGAGCATCGTTAGACTTCTGTAGCACAGCGGGTTGCGACATCTTACTTTCTAGTTACGCTATATCTACCCACTCTAGCGCTATTCTGAGTCTGACGTTTACCTTACCTATTGTCTTCTAAGACGAACTGTAATGAGATTTTGGCTGTCTGCTTTTGTCATACTGTTTGCGATCGCAGAACTATTCGACTGGATTACCCAAGTAGATAGCTGGCAGGCAAGCGGTATTTGGCTAGTGTTAGGCGGCATGGGACTAGCGGCGGTGAGCAATGGCTTTGGCTCCGCTCAGCCGCCGGAAAGGAGTAAGAAGAAGTCAGGAACGGTTGGCAAGGCACTGAGTAAAGCAGAAGGGGAGTGTCTAGAGCCGAGTCAAACAGAGGTAATCGATCGGTCGGATGATTCAATCTCGTTCAAGGTGCGTCCTCTGAAGCGGTAGCTGATATCTATAAATTTTCCTTTGTCTAGTGTCTAGTTTTCCTTCGACGACATAAACTGCTTTACGCCCTGACGAATCACCCCGCGCGGCGTTAGCCTTGGCATGAATGTCAGTATTTTATTAAACGCACCGTGAACAGCGACGACTTCACCTTTGTTGAGGGCTTTGTAGCCATACTCTGCAACATCGAGAGCGGTAGGCAGTTTGTCGGTAGTGGCATCGCTGCTAAGTGCCATCTGATCCATATTGGCATTTTGGATGAAGTTTGATTGAGTCGGACCAGGACACAGAACGCTAACTTTGACGCCTGTTCCTTCGGTTTCAGCAGAGAGCGCTTCGCCGAGCGAGAGGACATAGGCTTTGGTCGCAAAGTAGACGGCCATCATCGGCCCTGGCTGAAAAGCAGCGGTAGACGCTACGTTAAGAATCTGACCTTGACCGCGAGCGATCATGCTAGGCAAGAACAGATGGCACAGGTGCGTAGTAGCCGATATGTTAAGCAAGATCATACCCTGTAGCTTTGGCCAGTCAGCACTAACAAACTCGCCGTAATCGCCGTAGCCTGCATTGTTAATCAGCACATCTATAAAAAGGTTTTGTTGTTCTATTTCCTCGTAGATCTGTCGCACTTCATTTTCTTTGGTTAGATCGTGGGCAAGTACAACAACTTCAACACCGTACTGACTGGAAAGGTCTTCTTTCAACGCGTTCAGATCGTTCTCGCTTCGAGCAACTAGGACCAGGTTGTGCTGCTTCTCGGCATAGACCCGAGCAAAGGCTTCGCCGATTCCTCTAGACGCGCCAGTAATCAGTACTGTTTTATTCATATGTGCTTCTCGTTCTTCGTTCATCCTTCCTAAAAACCGTACATCAACCGAATATCGGCATCCTCTACCGGGAGGTGTGGTTTCTATCCCTACGCGATCGCCCCTCACAGTTGGCACTATAGGTGCATAGCCTTTTAGGAGAATACATTCATGATTGTTCGTTACTGGCAACCTTTCCAAGAAATGAATGCAGTCAAGCAACAGCTCGATCAATTGTTTGATGACTTTGCTGGTGTAGAAACTGCGCCCACTACCTGGACACCTGCTGCCACCCTAGTCGAAAGCGAAGGTGCATTGACTCTGCGCATACAGTTGCCTGGTATCAATGTCGATGATATCGATATCCAAGCTAGCCGCGAAGTCGTTGCTGTATCTGGTACTCGTCCTAGCCTAGAACTTGCCGAAGGTGAGACCTTGCGTCGCAACGAGTTTCGCTACGGCGGTTTTCGTAGAGTGGTTTCCCTGCCTGTGGCGATTGACCACAACGCAGTGACTGCTGACTATGAAGCAGGCGTATTAGTTCTAACCCTGCCCAAAGCTGAGGATGTTCGCAACAAGGTAGTCAAAGTGAGCGTTGCGGGTGCCAAGCCTGCTGAGCTTGCAAAAGCTGCCAACACTGCTGAATCTGCTGAAGACAACCAGTAGGACTTGATATCTGACAAACCTAATTGTTAGGAGACAGTTGGGTTTGTGAGTTTCCTTTCTAGACAGTCTCTTTTGAGATGACAACTTTAGGTACAGTGCGGGTGATTGCCAAGTGCGATCGCCCGCTTTTCTTATTGTCTGCGCTTAGCTTGCACAATATATCAATGCCTGCGATCTCTTATGCTGTTATGGAATCACGTTTAGACGGACAAAAAGGCAATGGCGAGCAGCGAGGTAGCCCGACCACAAGTTCAAGTACAGCCCAAGATTGGCCTGTTTTCTATGGTGCGTCTAGGCATCTTCAACATGGGCGTAGCGATTATGTCCTTGCTGACGCTAGGCGTCCTCAACCGCGTCATGATTGACGAGCTGCGCGTGCCCGCACTGGTGGCCGCAGGGGCGATTTCGGTCTACCAGTTCATGTCTCCAGCTAGGGTTTGGTTTGGCCAGATGTCTGATGTAAAGCCAATATTAGGCCACTATCGCAGCGGCTATATTTGGCTAGGCACCGGCGGCATGGGCGTCAGCGCCTTTGTGGCGGTGCAGGTGATGTGGCGACTAGGCGAACATATTGCTGAGTTCGGATGGGGTCCGAGTGCCTACCCGTGGGCAGGGCTGCTAGCAGCCGTGTTTGCACTCTACGGACTGGCGCTAGCGGCGACTACGCCATTTACGGCCTTGCTAGTCGATGTCTCAGATGAGAAAACAAAGTCGAAGATTGTTGGGATTGGCTGGTCAATGCTGATGCTCGGCATCGTGGCGGGTGTAGCGATTATCAACGTCGTGCTGGGCTCGGTAGAAGAGGCAAGTACGATCGCAGCGCTAAGAGGACCGATTAATCGACTGTTCATTATTGTTCCAGCGATTGTGTTCGCGATTACGCTGGTCAGCACAGTGGGAATTGAGAAGCGATTTTCGCGATTAGAACAGCGATCGGCAGCTAGAAATAGAGAAGACAGTATTACCTTTGGCCAAGCGCTCAAGGTGCTGACCGCGAGTCGCCAGACAGGTTTATTCTTCTGTTTTCTGCTGGTGCTAAGCCTGAGCTTGTTTACACAAAACCCAGTGCTAGAGCCCTACGGCAGCCAGATCTTTGGCATGACTATCAAGCAAACCACGACGATCAATGCCTTTTTTGGAATTGGGACGCTGATTGGCATTATCAGCACGGGCTTTGTGCTGATGCCGCTGTTGGGCAAAAAGCGGACAGTGAAGCTGGGCTGCGGGGTCGCGTCGGCGTTTTTGATCGGGCTGATTGCGGTAGGACTGACGGCCAATCCAATGGCGTTGAATTTAGCAGTTGGCTGTTTTGGTCTGGCCTCTGGTGTACTGACGACGGGTTCAATCGTCCTGATGCTGGACCTGACGGCAGCTGAGACGGCAGGGACGTTTATCGGCGCGTGGGGACTGGCGCAGGCGACGGCGCAGGGGGGGGCTTCTTTATTAGGGGGCGGACTGCTGTCTTTGGGTAAGGTGTTGACAGGTGCTTCGGCAGTGGCAGAACCAACAGCGGCGCAGCTATTGCCTGCTTACGGACTGGTGTTTGCGACGCAGGCGGTGGGGATGTGGGTGGCGATCGCACTAGTCAGCCGAGTTGACATCACCGAATTCCAGCTCGATGCTAAACAGGCAATTAACGCGGCATTGGAGAATGATTTGGACTAAATAGCCGACAATAGACTTTGCTGACCGAAGAACTTACGATAGGCCAAGCTAGAGAATGAATGAAGTCACCGCTACACAAGACTACTGGGAACAGGTTGCGACTTTTGCTAAAACCGCTAGCGACGAGGTAGGTGCTCAGCTAATGGACGCTTTTGGTACGGCCAGTGCCGAGCAAAAGGCAGATGGTAGTTTGGTGACAAAATACGACAAGTGGGCAGATCAGGAGTTGCGCGATCGCATTGCCAAAGCCTTCCCCGATCACGGCGTCCTCACCGAAGAAGCCGAACATACCTTTCCAGGTACAGACTGGTGCTGGGTGATTGACCCGATCGATGGGACTACCAACTTTGCTCGCGGCGTTCCGCTCTGGGGTATTTCCCTCGGCCTACTTTACCAGGGCACGCCCGTCTTTGGACATGTCTACATGCCACCGATTCAGCAGCACTTCCATGGATTCTTCCCCGGTAGCTCTGGGCTAGACATGCTGACAGGCGCTTTTGCCAACGGGCAGACTATCCACATCGGAGAGAACTGTTCATCAGCCCCCCCTTCTAATACCCGACTATTCAGCCTGTGCGCTCGCAGCCTAAAAGTATTAAAAAATCCATTCCCCTGCAAAATTCGGATGCTGGGCGTTGCGACCTACAACCTTTTGACCGTCGCTTCAAGCGTGTGTCTAGGCGCGGTAGAAGCGACACCAAAGATTTGGGATATTGCGGCTGTATGGGTGATTACGCAAGCCGCTGGAGCAAGCTGGACAGACTTGAGCGAAGAAGCAGCCTTTCCGTTGAAAGCCGGGAAGGACTATAGCACTCACCCTTTTCCGACTCTGGTCACCAGACCCGATCTAGTAGAAAAGTTTGAGCCGCTGGTCAAGGTGATTTTGTAAGTCCTAGGCTTAGAATCATTATTCATATTGTGTGTCTATAGACCTCTTAAGAGGGAGCTTGTTAATGAATAGCATTCTACGTCGCCTGCTTTTCGGTCTGTCGACCGGACTTTTTCTAACCGCTGCAATGCTTCCGGCTGAAGCAAATGGCCAGTTGGGTAGGACAGCGCAGCACGCCGTCAAACAGTCAAACCGCTTCAGCGATGTTGGAGACGACTATTGGGCCAAACCATTTATTGACGCACTAGCTGCTGATGGCTATGTCAGTGGCTACGACGATGGTAGATTTCGCCCAGATCAGCAATTGACCCGCGCAGAGTTTGCCGCCATGCTCAAGCAGGCATTTGCCGACGCACCTGAGCTAAAGCCAGCTTCCGCCGCCTTCGCAGACGTCAGCAGCGTAGTTTGGGCACTGCCTGCCATCGACTTTGTTGAATCTCGTGGCTTTATGAGCGGCATTGGTCAAGGCAGGTTTGACCCCAGCTCTGATATCTCTAGGGTTCAGGTAATTGTTGCCCTCAGCAGCGGGCTAGATCTAGAGCCTATAGACGATACTGAAATGTTCCTGGCTTCTAACTATACTGATATTACTGAAATTCCATTCTGGGCCTACAGTCAGGCAACCGCTGCCACCATGAACGAGGTCGTTGTCAACCCACAGCCAGTGACTATGCCAACTCAGCTGGAGCCTAACCGAGCGGCTACGCGCGCAGAAGTCGCAGCAATGGTCTATCAGGCATTAGCTAGAGAAAATAAGATTGCTCCGCTCAGCGCGGCTGATCGTGCAACAACACACATTGTTGGTTTTTGAGACAGCCCTCAAAGCAATTGTTGTGGTGGCTAGATTAACTTAACAAAACGCTAGCCATCTAGCTGTACCGTGTTCCTTGAATGATGCTAAACCGCTGTACTCGCACGAAAGCAATTTTCTCTCTTGAGGTTTGCGCTTCTAGAACTTATGCTCGTGGAACTTGCGCTTTTATAGCTCGCCAGTGAAGTCAGTGGCTGAGACCGTATCTGACGGACAGCAAAAAGTGGCTCAACTATTAGAGTCAGCCCTTTTCTAGCTTTGATTGCTACTAGCGTATTTATCGGAATCGGCCACTGCAAGGCGACGCTCGATTTGGCAACCCAATAAACGCCCTGAAGCTTAATAACGCCCTCACCCCCCGGCTTGATGCTTTCGATCACAGTTCCTTTCTCATCTAAAAATGGCGCCTCGAAGCTGTGACGATCCGCTTTAGCAGGCGCATAGAGTTGGTTTAACCACGAAAATACAGACATTTGCTTTCCCTCTAGAGTGGTTTGTTTAGTAAGATATCAGTCGCTGAATCTCTGTTGAATATCGGGGTCTGATATCGTAGGCTGTCTTCTTGTCCAAACTTTAGGTCTCATCAAAGCTATTTGCTGCATGAGCCTAGTTATGAAAGCTGTTATGAATACTCTGATAGGCGATCTCAGTCAGCTGAGGTCTTTTAGAATTATTTCTGTAGTCAATCGCTGATTAGCAGTAAAAAATCACGTTTAGCTAGATTGATCGCCTATCAAAGTCGCTTTTATTCCCAACGCCTTATGGATTCAAGCCAGCTATTTGAGCAAGCAGATCGGCAGTGGGATATGGAAAGGCTCTATGCCGATCTAGCCACTGCAAAAGCTAGCGTCATGCCTCACAAGCGGCCTGATCTGACCGAGGTAGAGCAGGTTAGGCTGCGAGGGTTGGTACTGGGCTATAGCCCGACCGAAATCGCTGAGCAGCAATACGCTACAACCCGAACGGTGGAAGTAGCGCTTAGTCAGGGGATCTATCGCTATGTAGAGGTGTTGGTGGGGCGCGATCGCAATACGCTCACTAGCTGGCGCGATGTGGCCACCTGGCTAGAAGCCGCTGGGTACCGATGCAATTCAGTGGCGATTAACTGGGTGCAGATGCCAGAGGTGCCCGCTCTCTACGGTCGCGAGGCCGAATTTGATCAGCTAAAAGCATGGATTTTGGGAGAGTCTCCCTGTCGGCTAGTCACTATCAACGGTCCGGCAGGCATTGGCAAAACCTCTTTGGCTATCCGGCTCGCTAGAGCTGCCCAGTCAAACTTTGACAGTGTCATTTGGCAGTCGCTACGGCACAAACCTCAGCTACAAAACGTTTTGAGCTACTGGCAGACCCAGCTACCAACGCCGTTTAATGCAGGCACCGAATGGTACGACCAGCTCCAGGCAGTCATGACCTACCTGGGTGAGCATCGATGTCTAGTCGTATTAGATAATCTGGAAAGTATTCTGAGTGGCGGCAGTCTAATCGGCGAATACGAAGCGGGCTATACCCCTTACAAAGAGCTGCTAAAGCGGATCGGCGAAGAGCCTCACCAAAGCTGTGTGATCGTCACTAGCCGCGAGAGCAATCGAGAAATCAAAGGCTCTGCTGCCTCTAGCTTATCCATTCGCCGCCTATCCCTAAAAGGACTCTACTACGAGGCGGCAGAGCAAATTCTGGCAGAAGAGGCGCTGTCGGCTCAATCTTACTGGAAGCCGCTAGTGCAGCAGTATCAGGGCAATCCGCTGATGCTTAGAATTGTGGCAATGACTATCCAAGAATTGTTTGATGGGGATGTGCGAAGCTTTCTAAAGCAGCGGATGACTTTGTTTGGTGATATCAAATATCTAATTGACCAGCAGTACGAGCGTCTCTCTGACGAAGAACGAGATATTCTATATCAGCTGGCCGAAAGGGCCGAACCTATTCAGCTCAACGACTTGAATTATTCCCATACCCTGCCTGCTGTGAGTGCATTACTGCGGCGATCGCTGATTGAAAAGAGCGACGCCGGATTTACGCTAAGACCCATCGTGATGGAATACGTTCGCCATCACCTGCCCTAGGTTGCCTGAGGTTGTTCGTGAGCTACTGCATTAATCCCTGGTGCCCCGATCGGCAAAATTCAGAGTCGGACCAACATTGCCAGAGCTGTGGCACGCCACTATTGATACAAGGTCGCTACCGTCTGATTCAGCCCCTGCGCAAGCTAGATGAATGGGAGCCTTCAGAAATTTTTGAGGTGAGCGATCGCGGCTCTGCTCTAGAACCTAAGAATAAAGACGCCAATACGTCCTCTTCAGCCTCTTCAAAGGTTCTAAAAGTTCTCAAGAAGCCAGTCCTATTTCCCCTATTCAAACGCGAAGTTGAAACCCTACAGCAAATCAACCATCCCGGTATTCCAAAGGTGGATCAAGATGGGTTTTTCTCGGTGACTATCAAGCAGCGTGAGCTCCACTGCTTAGTAATGGAGAAAATTCAGGGAACCAATCTAGATACCTGGCTACAGAAACACGGTGCGATTGATCAAAACACGGCTGTCGACTGGATAGCACAGCTCGCAGAAATCCTGGCGCTAATCCACGAGATGGGCCTGTTTCACCGAGACGTGAAGCTAACGAACATCATGCTACGACCCACCGGGCAGCTTGCCCTAATCGACTTTGGCACGGTGCGGTTGATGACCAATACCTACCTAGCAAAAGTCGCCGGACAGCGCGATATTACCAGTGTGGTCTCTCCTGGCTATACCCCTCTAGAGCAAATGAATGGCAAAGCCGTCCCTCAGTCAGACTTCTATGCGCTGGGTCGCTGCTTGATTCACTTGCTCACGGGCAAACATCCGATTGATTTACCAGAAGATGACGAAACCGGACAGCTAGATTGGCGCGATCGCACAGCTCAACCGATAGACAACTGGCTAATCCAGCTGCTCAACGCGTTGACTGCCCCCTTTCCAGGACAGCGCCCCATCGATGCCAAGTCCATACTAGAGCGCCTAGAGAATAAACAGTCGCTACCGGTTGCCCGATCAACTGCCACCACTGCCAACGAAAAGCAGCTCTTCTGGGTCTTGTTAGCGAGTAATATCGTCCTGCTGCTAGCGCTAATCGGAATGGTGAGCCTACGGTGGAGCGAGCAACAGCAGCTAGAGAGACCACCTCAATCGACTAGTTCCACCGTAGGGTCGTAAGGTCATAGCATAATGCGACCCTACGACCCTACGACGCCTCCACAGATGATCTTCTCAGCACATCGCTAGTTTTAGTCTGCGCTTCGTCCATAGCTTCGCTAGCTGACCTATCGCCATCGATAACGTCACTCAAAGCATTCCT
Organism: Cyanobacteria bacterium P01_D01_bin.1; assembly: GCA_039111275.1. Lineage (GTDB taxonomy): Bacteria > Cyanobacteriota > Cyanobacteriia > Phormidesmidales > Phormidesmidaceae > Phormidesmis. The sequence continues at coordinate 14,558 of JBCCOH010000112.1, forward strand.
TAGGACTTCAGCAGCTTCGCCATAATTGGGAATGACCGGGCGAGAGACAGACGAATTTTCTAGATAGTTCAGCATCTGCGGCATGTGCGGATACTTTTGACGAACCTCCTCATCTTCAAAAAGTGACCTTCGACTGGGCAAGAAGCCAGAGGCCAGTACAAACTTTTTCTGCGCGGCTTCACTGGTGAAATACTCGATTGCGGTCCACGCCTGATTGGGGTGCGCTGCATTAGTCGGAATCCCAAAGCCCCAGCCGCCGCGACAGCCCACACTCTCCTTCTGCGTAAAAGAGAAAGGCAGGGCAATTTTGACCCGATTTTTCCAGTCATGCTGCTCATCATTCATCAAGGCGGACCAAAAAGACGGCCACCCTCTCAAAAAGACAGAGCCCTCATTCATAAACGCTTCTAGCGAGGATTGTTCGACTAGTCCCCCGTCAAACGGCTGTCGCGAATTCTCGATGGCAGGCGAGATGCCTTTTTGGATGAGCGATCGCAATAGCTCAGCCGCTGCTACTGTCTCCGGTTGACTCAGCCCTACCTGGCTATCCTCCAAATCGATCCACTGACCACCAAACCCGTTCATCACCTCTACAAAGGTCGTGATCAACCCTTCATAAGCGCTGCTCTGCCAAAGGTAGCCAAATTCAACATCGGGCCGCTGCATTAATAAATTGCTGACCTGTTCTAGCTCATCAAGCGTAGAAGGCAACGCCATTTCTATCTCTTCGAGTAGATCCTGCCGATAGTAAAGCAGTCCAATATCAGCTCTCATCGGCAGTCGATACAAGCCTCCTTCAAAGCTGCCTGCCGCCAGTTCGCTCTCCAAAAAAACGCTTAGATCAACCTCATCCCGCTGGACCCAGTCATTCAAATCTATTAGACGGCCAGCAAAATCCGGCGTCCAAACCGTATCCATATAGACCAGGTCATATTGAGCTGAACTGAGTTCAAAATCGAGCGTATAGGCATTCTTGCGTACGTCAGTTGTCTCGTATCTTTGCCGATTGGTGACTATGTTGATCTCGATGTCGGGATGTTCTCTTTGAAAATCTTCGCTCAAAACTTCCCACGGTCCCACTTCATCGACAGGAACCAAGAACGACAGTTCGACTGTCGATGCCGCCTGCTGACTAGGCCAGGTCACACCTAAAAAAACTAAGCCAGCCAGCTGGAGTACAAAAAGTACACTCAGCCATCGCAGCGGATACAAACGACGAGACCGGCGAGCTATTCGACGCACCTCAAACACCCGATACAAACAGTAGCAATCAGCAGCATCTCATCAATAACACCGTAGAAGCAACATCATAGAAGATTAGAACCCTTCACATAAGAAGACTATCAATCGTGCTGCATCGCCCATAGGTATACAATGCTATGGGCAATTTCATCAGCTTAGTTTCTGTTGTGGATATTCAAGTGCTAGTAGGTAACGTATGAGTACGTCGTCCATAGTCAGCCGAGGGTTGCGTCCGGTTAGAACCCTTCTAGGGCTGCTGCTACGGCGACCCGTTCTAGGCACTAGCATAATTCCTTTGCTTGCAGACGGTCGAATTGTGCTAATTCGGCGGCGGGATAGTGGCAAATGGGCCCTCCCTGGCGGCATCGTGGACTGGGGAGAAGATTTGGCTGCTGCTGCCGCCAGAGAGCTAGCCGAAGAAACAGGCCTTACGTTGACAGCACTCGATCGCCTGGTTGGGGTGTATTCTCACGCTGAGAGAGATCCGCGCTTTCACTCGGTCTGCGTTGCGCTCTCAGCCCAGGCCGCCGGAGAGATAAAAATTCACGACCCGGATGAAGTGAGCGATGTTCGCGCCTTTGCCATAGACGAGCTGCCCGTACAACAGCTCGCCCACGATCATACCCAGCAGCTAGAAGACTATCTAGCTGGCAAAACCGTTCTAGCCTAATCAAGCTCAAACCAGATGCACACAACGTCAGCTACCACGACACTGCTCAGGATATTACTTGCGGCACTACTCACGACTTAAAGCAAGCGGCTGCTTTCTTCGTCTGCGTGATTTAATGCTCGCTGGATCAACAGCCACTGCGCCAGCGGCAAGCGGCTGTACTCGCTCAGCCTGCGTGTAGGTGTTCACCTGATAAATCAGCTCGTTGTCGAGATCGATCGCGCTGAGCCAGCCGCTTTTGGGATGATAGGCACCCGTGTCAATATCCAGCCAGCCTGGGCCTCGAACAATCTGGCCAGGCTCCACACCAGGCAGCGTAAAGGTGATAGTATGCCCAGTGATGATAGTTTTATCTGGGAATACGGGAGTGGGGTGAGCATGAAAGACCTCCCGAATCCAACAAAAGTCCATTCGATCCTGACTATTTAAGTGTTTATGAGGGTTTAGCCCAGCGTGGACCAGAAAGATATCGCCTAGATTGAGGTAGAGCGGCAGCGTCTTGAACCACTGCACGTGGTCGAGGAGAGCTTCTGTGTTTGGATAGCTTGTGAGTGTGGGCTGGCCACCACTGTGCAGCCAGCCCTGAAAAGCCCCCAGACTGGGATCTTCGTCTGGAAAGGCATTTAGTAACAGATGCTCGTGGTTGCCCAGCACACACAGATGGTTGCCCTGACGGACGAACTCAACGACCTTGGCACTGCGAGGGCCCCTATCGATTAGATCGCCGACAAAGTGCAGCCTATCCGAGGAGGCCAGAGACACTAGGGCAACTAGCTGCATTAGTCCGTTGTAATGGCCGTGAACATCTCCAATAAATATGCGACGACTCATGCAGATACTTGCGATCTTGACGATTAAGGGGCAGTAGTTCACCCTATTATGCCTGATCGCCAGGTTTGGCCATCACAATTACTTAATCTTTCACGTCAGTGACTTTGACGATCATAAACTGGTTGCGAACATCGCCAGTAGAGCTAGCAACTTGCCATAGGACCATGTAGTTATTATCTCCGTTGGCATCGCCGGGGTTTTCCCAATCCGGCGCCTCTTTGAAGCGCAGATCGCCAGTATTCTCGTCAATCTCAAACTTGTCTATGTCTTCTCCATTCTGTAGACGATAGACTAGCTTGCTGCCAGGAGTATCCTGAGCGCGGACTTGAATGACTTCTTTTGAGTTTTCGGCGACTTGAATGAGCGTGCTGTTGCCCGGCAGAATATTTTTAGGCGAAACGATAATCAGATCGTTTGGATCATAAACTTCTGCGGTATTCAATACGTTGGGAGCGTTGCTGCTTTCTACCTGCTGGCTGTAGGGCTGCTGACCATAAGGCTGCTGACAGCCAGTCAGCATAGCTAGTACGCTAAGGCTGTAGGTAAGCAGGCAGGCAATGTTCTTCTTAGGACAGTACATAGTACTTAGTGCAATGCATAGTAGAGCTGATGTATTTTTCTTGATATAAGTTCCCCTTCATTAATCAAATGATTCTGACAGAATCTCAGTGTCTTCGATCACAAAACCTGCATCGCGAATCATATCAAAGTCCTGCTGAGCAGACTGTCCAGGCGTTGTGAGATAGTCGCCAACAAAGATAGAGTTGGCTGCGTAGAGTCCCAGCGGCTGTAGCGATCGCAAATGAACTTCGCGCCCCCCAGCGATCCGAATCTCCTGAGCAGGCAGCAGCAGCCTGAACAGACACAGAATTCTCAAACACCGCTGGGGCGTTAGCTCGGTGCGCTCAGCAAACGGCGTTCCCGGAATCGGAATCAAAAAGTTTAGCGGTACGCTAGTGACGTTCAGCTCGCGTAAAGACAGGGCCAAATCCACAATCTCATTATCGGATTCACCCATGCCAAAGATACCGCCAGAGCAGGTGGTCAGCCCCACCGACTGCACCGCTTTGACGGTAGAGAGCCGATCTTGGAAGGTATGCGTCGTACAGATATCTTCATGGTGTGCCTCTGCCGTATTCAGGTTGTGGTTGATCCTATCGACGCCTGCTGCCTTTAGCTGCCGGGCTTGAGCTTCATCCAAGAGTCCCAGGGTGGTGCAAACCCGCATTGGATACTGTTCTTTGACCGTGCGCACTGCCTCTAAAACGCCCTCAAACACCTTAGACGAAGGGCTGCGGCCCGAGATTGCCATACAAAAAGTCCCCGCCTTCATCTGGTA
>JBCCOH010000113.1:0-18306 GCA_039111275.1 Cyanobacteria bacterium P01_D01_bin.1
TCGCTACGGCGCAAGTCGGGGAGGTTCCCAGGAATTGGAATCAGATCTTCAAAGCGCTTGTCAGGCTCGGGGGTAGCGGCGATGAGCTTGGCGGTGTAGGGATGAGAGGGCTGGCTGAAAAGACTGTGGGTGGCTGCACTTTCGACAATGTGCCCGGCGTGCATGACTAGGATGCGATCGCAATACTCCGAAGCTAACGCTAGATCATGCGTGATAATCAAGGTCGCCATTTGCTGCTGGGTACACAGCGTCTTGAGCAGATTCATCACCGTCGCTTGGGTAGTGACATCCAGGCCAGTCGTGGGTTCATCGGCAATTAGCAGCTGGGGAGAACATGCGATCGCCAGCGCAATCATAATTCGTTGACACAGTCCGCCAGAAAGCTCATAGGGATAAGCCTCGTAGCGCTGCTGCGGGTCAGGAATCTTCACGCTGCTGAGCAGATCTATGGCTTTAGTCTTGAGCTGAGCGGTAGAAAGATCGCTGTGACAGCGTAGTACGTCTACAATCTGTTTGCCGACCTTACGAATAGGGTTCAGAGCGGCGCGAGGATTTTGAAAGATCATAGAGATTTCTTTGCCTCGTAGCTTGCGCAGAGTGTTCTCTGATCTCCTTAGCAGATCCTGAGTGCCTGTCGGCTGACTCCACAAAATCTCTCCGGCACTAACGTGACCAGCGCGGTCCAAAATGTTCATGATAGTCAGTGCCAGCACAGATTTCCCAGAGCCGCTCTCACCGACAATCCCAAGTGTTTCGCCCTTGTTTATATAAAAGCTGATATTTTCTAGCGCGCGAACAATGCCAGTGCGAGTGCGAAACTGGACCGAAAGATTGCGAACAGCAAGAAGATTTGGATCGAGTTCAGACATAGGTCATCGCGAAGGTCATATAGGATGCATAGTCGGTCTGTTGTTTCAGCGCATGTCCCTAAGTGCGCATGCGCGGATCAACAATGTCTCTAAGCCCGTCGCCTAGCAAATTAAAACAAAAGACTGCCGTCATCAGCACCAGCCCTGGAAAGATAGCTAGCCACCATTCTCCCGAAACAATGTAGGTCGCTCCTTCGGCGACCATAATGCCCCACTCTGCGGTCGGTGGCCGGACGCCAAGGCCGATGAACGATAGCCCCGCTGCGTTCAGAATGGCCCAGCCCATATTCAGCGAGACATGCACCATCATCACGGGCAGCACGTTTGGAAAAAGATGACTTACCATAATTCTTAGGTGGCTGTTGCCAGCTAGCCTAGCGGCTTCTACATAGCCTGCTTCTCGGCGCACCAGGACTTCTGAGCGGACGACGCGGGTGTATAGCGGCAGGTTAATCACAGCCGTAGCGTAGATAATATTTTCTACCGTATTACCCAGTGCCGCGACTAGGCCCATCGCCAGAATAAACAGAGGAAACGCCATAATCGTATCGACTAGGCGGCTGATGATCCGATCTGTCCAGCCACCGAAGTAGCCAGCGCATACGCCTAGAATGCTGCCGAGCACAAAAGAAAGCACCACTGCAATCACGGCGATGCCTAGATCTAGCCGGGTAGCGACGATAACGCGGCTGAGGATATCTCGACCGAGCGCGTCGGTGCCGAACCAGTGGGCCGCAGATGGCGCAGAGAGGGCTCGGGCGGCGTTGCTCGCTAGTGGGTCGTAGGGTGCGATCGCTTCCCCAAAAATAGCAAACAAAACAAACAGCAAGAACAGTAAAAATGCACTGAAGGTGACAACATTTTCACTGATAGCGTATCGAATCTGAGCCATCCTCGAAGATACAGCCTTCTCTTTTGTCTTTTTGGCCTCTACAGAAGTCATGCTTCAACCCCTGCTCTAGGATCTACGACGGCATACAGCAAATCGATCAATAGATTCAAAGCGATATACAGCAGTGCCATTGCCAGTACAAAGCCCTGTACCGCCGCGTAGTCAGAAGCGACCAGCGCAGAAACTGCGTACGAGCCAATTCCTGGCCAAGCAAACACCTTCTCGACTAGAACATTTGCGCCTAGTAAAAATGAGAACACCACACCCAAGGTGGTCAAAATCGGCAATAGCGCATTGCGAAAAGCGTAGGTAAATAGAACAGTTCGCCTGGCTAGTCCGCTGGCCGTGGCCGTACGAATAAAGTCACTAGAAAGCGCTTCTAGCATAGCCGCCCTAGTCACCCTTGCTAGCGGCGCAAGCGCAAACAGGCCCAACGTGATCGCGGGCAAGACCAGCTGTGATAGCGCTGCCCACAGCGTTTCTAGATCTCCTGCTAGCAGCGCGTCGATTGTAAATAGACCAGTCACCGCAGGCGGCGAAGAATAGAGAATCGCTAATCGACCGAGCGGCGCAGGTGCAACGCCCAAACGAAAATAGAAGACATAGATCAGCAGCAAGCCAGTGAAGAAAGTAGGCAAAGAAACGCCAGCAGTCGCCAGTACCCTGACGCTATGATCGATCCAGGAACTAGGACGAGTCGCCGCTAAAACGCCCAGAGGCAGCGCGATTGAAAGTGAGAACAGTAATCCCGCAAGCGTCAGCTCTAGAGAGGCCGGAAGGCGAGTGAGCAAGTCAGAAAGAACAGTTTGGCCCGTTGTCAGCGAAGCGCCCAGATCCCCTCTTAGCAGCTCTCCTACATAGACGAAAAACTGTTCTACTAGCGGACGGTTGAGTCCTAGATTTTCTCGAACTTGCTCAATGGCTTCCTGGGAAGCAGACGGACCTGCAAAGTAAGCCGCCGGGTCGCCTGGTAATGCCCTCGTCAGCACAAACGTGATAATGACAACGCCAATAACGCTAGGAATAGAGGCAAGTATTCGACGGACGACCAGGGCCATTGTAGAAGAGCGAGACATAAGGGTTCATTCCTTTCTACGCTTTTTTGCTTATGCTTTTTGGAGCTGGCGGTAGTCTAGCTGGCGGTGGAACCAGTACTGATAGCCACTCACCTCAGGCTGCATCGCTACCGACAGGTAGGGCTGAGCGACGACGATTCGCGGCATTTCCTCGAAGGCAATATTCAAAAAGCCCTTCACGTTTTCTGTGTAGGCCGGATCGTCCGCTTCTAACGCTAGCGCCGCGTCTACAAACTTATCTAGTTCTGGGTTTTGGTAGGCGCTGCCGTTAAAGGTCGCGTTTTGTCCATGGTAGGAATAGAAGAAGAAATAGTCAGGATAGTTCAGCCAGCCGCCAAAGCCGTTGACGATCATCGGCTGGTTTTTCTCGACTAGAACACTTCTAAAGTTAGCGCTAGGCACTTTTTCTAGGGTGACGTTGATGCCGATTGGCGCTAGCGCTTCTTTGATCAAAACGCACATCGGTTCCGCCCATTCTTTGGTGCCTAGATCAAACGCGAGTGTGGTCTCGAAGCCATCAGGATAGCCAGATTCGGCTATGAGTTCTTTTGCCCTGGTCGGGTCGGTATTGTATGGGTAGGGCTGAGGCCAATCGATTTTGCTAGCGGTTTTACTGTCTGCGCCGTACATCGGGACACATTCACCATAGAGCGCGGTTTGTACAATCGCGTCGTAGGGCATCGCGTAGGCCACCGCCTGACGGACTTTGACATCGCTGAATGGATTTGGCGCTCCGGCTAGCTCTGGCTGGGTGTTTAGATCGACAGCGTACAGACAGTTTTCGATTGGGGTAGAAACAACGGTGAAGTTGTCAGTCGCTTTTAGCTCGCTGATGTCTTTTTCAGAGACATTGTAGTTGATATCGACATCGCCCTTTTCTAGCAAAGCGCGGCGATTTCCAGCTTCGGGTACGTTTAGTTCAATAATCTTTTGAACGGCAGGAAGCGGACCCGATTTCCACTCTTCGTTGCGAACGAGCACCACTCTTTCTTCTGGCTGGAAGGTTTCGAGCTTGTAAGCACCGCCACCAGCGGGATTGGCATTTACCCACTTGAGCGCCCAGGGGTCCGCATCAGTGATATGAGGCTCTATCAGGGCTGTATTCATGATGGCTGGAATCGGGACAGCCATATCCATTAGCGTGAGCTTGTCTTTGCGAAGAAAGTCCACCTTAAAGGTAGTGTCATCTACGACGATGAACTGGTCGGTATTTTCCAATGCGCCTGCTTTCATCTGGAATGAGGGAAAGCCGCCAACGGAAACTGCGCGATCATAGGACCACTTCACGTCTTTGGCAGTCACCGGGCTGCCGTCGTGGAAGGTTGCATCTGGACGCAGATTAAAGGTGATAGAGAGCCCGTCGTCGGCGACTGTCCAAGATTCGGCTAGCTCAGGCTGAATATCTGTGTAGTCGTAGGAGAGCGTGCCGTCTTCTAAGGTTTTGGTGCCGAAGGTAACTAGGCGGTCGTAGATGACCCAGGAAGTCCCATAAGCTGGACGGTTTGTGCCCACTTCGTGTAAGTCTAGGCCGTTCGGAAAGCCACCGCCTCGCACAACCGTGACAACATTGGGTTCGCTGCCGCTGCTGTTGGCGCTAGTCGTCGTATCTCCCTCAGCCGAATCAGTTGCTTCATTGGGGCTACAGGCATTGATCAGAGCCGCTAGCGAAACGCCAGCTGTGAATTCACTTCCTCGCTTTAACAAATCTCGTCGCCGCATTGCTATGCTCCTTTACCAATAGGTAGGGGTTACAGTTGCGACTTGTATAAACTATCTGAGTGAATTTTTTAAGAAAGAAATCGAGAAGAAATCGAGAATGTTGTTGAATCCTGACTTTCTCGGCTATCCCTGCGCAATGGTACGTTATTTGGCAGTGCCTTCTTAGTTTGGCAATCACTTCTTCGGGATATTGAAATGTGAAAGCTGTGTTTATCCGCCGCAACCCACCTTCTATTGCTTTGATCGTACTCGCCGGAATCGCCCTATCTATTCTCGCTGCGGTGACAGTCGCCCGGCAGGAAAGGGCCAACTATCGCCTGCGGTTTCAGCGTGAGACCGATGGCCTAACGACCTCTCTTCAGCGCAGCATCAATCGATATACAGATTTGCTACTGGCGATAGGAGACTTTTATGGTGTTTCTGATCAAGCGATCACTCGCGATGAATTTAATCGTTTCGTTGCTAGGTCACTCACGAGCTATTCAGGTATTCAAGCGTTAGAGTGGGCTCCTGTTGTCGCAAAAGATGAGCGAGCAAAATTTGAGGCGGTGCTGAGAGAAGCAGGCTATGCAGAGTTTGAAATTACAGAACGCTCTGATCAGGGTAGCCTCAAGCCAGCAGAGGTGAGATCTCACTACGTTCCGGTGACGTATTTGCAGCCGTGGGAAGGGAATGAACTGGCGCTAGGCTACGACCTGACCTCTGATATGACGCGTAGAGTAGCGCTAGAATTCGCGCGTGACAGCGGACGAATTGCGGCTTCTGGGCGTATTCGTCTGGTTCAAGAGAGAAAAGATCAGTTTGGATTTCTGGTTTTTGCGCCGCTATACGAGGGGCAAGCGGTTCCATCCACGCAGATGGCGCGAAGAGAGCAAGTGGAAGGATATTTGCTAGGTGTCTTTAGGGTTGCAGACGTGGTGGAAGAGGCTGTAGAAACACTTGATTATGATATTGATTTTAGCTTAAGCGATCGCACCGCTAAAGCAGATGAGCAGTTCCTAGGCACTTACCATTCGCTGGCTCGGACGGTTGTCACTCAGACTGAGCCTCAACGCTCGCCTACTGCGTTTAGTCAGTCCTCTATTCTGTGTCCTACAGACAGTGACTGTATTCAAACCGTGACGGCAGGCGACAGGGAGTGGGCGATCGCATTTTCACCTGCGACTAGCTACCCCGCCCTCATCACCTGGCGAGCCTTGGCAACGCTAGTGATTGGTCTATTGCTAACGGCGCTAGTCTCTAGATCGCTGGCACAGGCTCAAGCTGAACTGCATAGAACCCAAGAAGTCAGCAAGCTGAAGATCCGTTTGTTTTCGATGGCTTCTCACGAACTGCGTACGCCTTTGAGCACTATCCTAGTCTCTGCCCAAATGTTAGAGACGATGCCGGTAGAGATGCCAGTAGAGATTTTAGAGAAAGCGTCTGCTGTCGCTACCGATCGGCAGAAAATTCAAAGCCGGATTCGAGTAGCAGCCAAGCAGATGAATCGGCTGCTAAATGATTTGCTATTGTTAGCCAGAGCAGAGTCTGGAAAGCTGGCCTTCTCACCAGAGATTATCAATCTGACACAGTTTTGTCAGCAGCTAATCGAAGAGGTGCGCTTTAGCCTTGAATCGCCACCGTCAATTGAGCTAATTACCGTAGGTGAACCTTCCGAGCCCCATCAGATCGTCAAAGAAGAACAGATTACGAATGAAGTGATATACGCCGATCCTCACCTGCTAAGAGCAATAGTGACTAACTTACTCTCTAACGCGCTGAAGTATTCACGCTCAAAAGTAACGCTGACGCTGTCCTATCAGTCTCATGAAATAGCACTACAGGTTAAAGATAGCGGCATTGGTATTCCAGAAGCTGATAGTTCCCGGCTAGTAGAAACGTTTTACCGAGGATCTAATGTGGGTAACATCGCTGGTACAGGATTAGGCTTATCTGTTGTAACTGCTTGCTTACAGCTGCACAAGGGGCAGTTAAGCTACGAAAGTAATCGAAAAGAAGGAACAACATTTACTGTAGTGTTCCCACGTATCGAGTAGGGGCACAGCATGTGTGACACGCTGTAAGGTTTGCCCCTACTGAAGTCTGTAGCCCACGCCACGGACTGTCTCAATAATGTTTCTAGGAGCGCCTGCGGCCTTTAGCTTATTACGTAGGCTTTTGACATGGGCTTTCACAGTAGCTTCGTCTGGTGGGTTTTGCATTGACCAAAGTGCGTTAATAATAAAAGCCCGACTCAGAACTCGCCTGCCATTTCGCATCAACAGCTCTAGAACAGAAAACTCCTTTGGCGTCAATCGTAAAGATTGTTGCGAATAGCTAGCTTCGTAGGTTGATGGCCGAAGTCGCAAAGCACCCCGGATTAGTGCATCATCTCCGCCGTCTGTCAGGTGGCCGCTTCTTCGCAGCAACGCTCTCACTTGAGCAAACAGCTCGGATAGATCGAAGGGTTTGACCATGTAGGCATCAGCTCCAGCATCTAGACCTCTAACCTTGTCTTGGCTAGTATCTCTCGCGGTTAGCATCAGAACAGGAAGATTATAGCCATAGTTGCGCAGCCGCTCGCATAGGCTAATACCGTCTAGTCGAGGGACCGTGACATCTAGCAGCGTTAGGTCATAGTCTATAGTTCGCAACTGCTGCCAGCCCGATTCTCCGTCTTTGACAACATCCACGACATAATGCTGTGCCATCAAAGCATCTGCTAAAGAATCTGCAAGTTGGATATCGTCTTCAAGAAGTAAGAGCCGCATTGTTCTCGCTTGCCAGCAATACCAGAGAGAGTCGCTGTCATTTCCGGTAGACTAGCAGTTAGCCTGCTATATCTAGACAATCACATCTAGACGACCGCTACATATAGAATGACCGATTGACCAAATATAGTTGTGCGGTAGGATACATTTTCTATTTGCACGAATATTTGCACGGCTGGCTGACTCATGACTGGCCAACTCATGACTGGCTGATCAAAGTGGCGACTGCGTTGACTATGTGCTGAGCACTGCCTTTGAAAAAAGTAGGATCTAGAGTATCTGGCGTATCCGTTGCGGTGTGATAGTGCGGATTGCGAAAGTTGGCGGTGTCGGTGACGAAGACGGCAGGAATGCCTCTTTCCCAGAAGGGGGCGTGGTCGCTGCGCAGTAGATCGGGGAAAAAGCGCAGGGTGGCTTCAGGAATTGGGAGGCTGAGGACTAGCGGTAGGCTGGTCTGGGCGGAGCCGATAAAGGCACCGATGAGTTCTGTATGGGTAGACAGGCCCAGTACGGCTAGGAATTCGCCCGTCTCCGGTAAGGTTTGAACGGGGGGGAGTCTGTCGGGATATTGCTGGCAGCCGGGTACGTAGCAGGCGTAGCCGACCATGTCTAGAATGACAGCGCCTCTAAGATCGGCAGTGTTGTTGCTTAATTGTGTGAAAGCCAGACTGCCTAGGAGTCCGCTGCCGTCTGGCTGTTGTTCTTCTTGGTCAAAGAAGACAAGCTTGAGGGTGGCTGGGAAGGGTGAAGGGTTGTTGCTATTACTGTTGTTTTTCGCAGTAGAGAATAGGCGGGCGGCTTCTAGGAGGGTGGCGATCGCACTGCCATTATCGTCCGCGCCCGGTGAACCCACATGCGTATCATAGTGCGCACCGAGCAGGATCACGCCTGCGGCTGGGTCGGATCCGGCTAGTTCGGTAACGATATTGACGCCGCCTGTCGCCGACTGCCCAGTCAGCGGGTTGTCGTAGTTTTGAATGATAGGCGTAAGGCCGTAGCTAGTTAGCTGCTGAGTAATGTAGCTACGGACTGGCTGCTTTTGGGCGGGGGTGAATCTGGGCTGCGACATTCTTCTGACGTGATCTAAGAGTAACTCTTGATCGACGCTAAGACTGATATCGCTTGGTGCTTGAGGGGTAATCGCTGTGATTTCTGGAAAGAAAGCGGACCTTACCCTGGTGATAGGGTTGCCCCAGATGAGCAGAACCATAGTGATGGCCGCGATCGCCAGAAAGAATCCACTCCGCTTACCCATCCGAGACTTCTCTCTAGATACTCTCTTCTATCTTCTCTATTTTCTCTTACAGGGACCTTCTCTAGTTCATGCGATCGTCAAACTCTGGGCTACTTTCTTTTTGTAGCAGCTTAGAGAGCTGACCGCGAATGTCCGCCATCTGAGGATTGTTGCACTTTGGCAATACCACAAGCCTTACCTCTATCTCTGAGACGTTATCGACTCGAGTTGTCTTCTCCCAAATCTTGCGCTCAGTGTCGGATTCGGACTCGTAGCGAAAGGTCAGTACGTTGTCGCCGACGTCCAAAATCTCAACGTTCTTGAACCAGCCGTTGCTGCTTTGGACGTAGAGCCAAACACCCGGCTTGCCAATCAATTCTCTAAGTTTCCCTTCCATTTTCTATAACGTCCCAACCAATAACGACTGAGCACAAAATGGCTAACTGAAAGATCAGAACGCTGGCAATTGCGTGTTCTTCCCGTTTGCTATCTGCAATCATTACAGAATGTTAGCATTGTAAGAAGTTTTATGACGTAAATACGCAGTAAAAATTAAGAGCAAATTGCCAAAGTCCGTACTTTCTCTAAGGTGATGCGTTGCTATGTATGGGTTTGGCTTTTTGTCTGGCGAACGATTATTGACCTGTGATTGGTTACGTTCAGTCAAGATCCTGATGAGGAGTTACTTTTCTAAATTCTGACTTTTGTATCAATTTATTTTGTAGTGTTCAATTTCGCTGGCGATTTAGACAGGTTCTAGCAAGACGCCCTGGCCGTCCCGCAGCTCGAACGCGCTTAGATCTTTGAGCGCTTCTTCAGGAATGCCGGGAGTGGCTAGAGCGATTTTCCACTGATTCATATCTATCTGTAGCCATTCACCCAAATCGACGGTGTAGGGGGCTCCCCCCATGTGGGTGACCATAGCGATTGACTGCTTGCGAGTGTCTGGGTGGCAGCGCAGGCCATAGAAGATGGTGTGCTGATCGTCGCTGATGCGGTTAAAGCGATCGCACCCCATAATATTGTCCTGTAGCCACGGATGCTGCTGCCGATAGTAGCGCAGCGCCAAGTTGAAGGCCGCTGTTGCTGAATCAATCTGGTCAGAGTACTGACTGACATTACAAAGGTTATGACCATCTTCCATAAAGGCCATCGCGAATTTTTTGAGCTTGGCAACGTCGAGCGTGGCTAGAAACTTTGGTAAATTGGGCTCGTTTAGGTCTTCTAACGCCGGAATCTCACAGAATTCGTGGTCTTCACCTAGACAGTGACTACAAAAAACTGCGACTTGCTCTAGGTCATAATCTGTTTCTATCATGGCCGTTTGCAGTGCCTTGCCGAAGTCTCGCAGCTGATCTAAGGTGCGAAATCCGAGCGCTTTGATCTGTGGAAAGCTGGTTTCTTTGGCATACATCTCTGGCGAGACCTGCCAGTCGAGGAAGCCGATCTCCTCTGAGGCGATTTTGACCCCGTAGCGATCGTCGGTGTTGCGGAAAAAGCCCCAGGCGGCACCGACTGTGGCATTGAGAAAGTCCATCGGTAGGCCCGGACAAAACCCCTGCACCCAGATCTGAGTAGCCGGATTGTTGTAGGCCGTATTGAGCACTTCGACCAAAGAGTCGCCTAGATTCCAATTGATCGGCTGATCTAGGTCTATCTGGTTGCCTCGGCGGACGGTGTCATGATTTCCACAGCCAGTAATCCAGCGGTTGCCTTGGAAAATCACTTCGCAGGCACGTCGCCACTTTTTATCCCAGTAGCCTTCTAGCGTCGGGGTATTGTGGGCAAAAATCAACGGTCCCCACTGAAAAGACTCCGGCTGTTTCTCGATTAGCTCTCGGTAGCGTGAGATCTCCTCCCAGCCTTCTTGCGGCCAAGGGCGACCGTCTTCAAAGACAGTGAACATCAGCCGCCGGCAGCCCTGGATGTTTTGAGGCAGATCGCTCATCGCCAGCAGATAGGTATCGTCTTGTTCGACCCGGTCGGTCAGCGGGTTGAAAAAACGAAAGTCTTGTCCGCCATCGACGCGAATACCGTCTGCGCCTGTATTGATCTTGCGGCGCTGCATCTCTAGTAGGATAGCGCGGACCTGGGGTGACTGGTGGTTTAGGTCCTGCCCATACATGTTTGGACCTTTGAGGAACTGATGGTTGAGCAGATCGAGGGCCTGGTTGTCGGCATGGCCGTAGACCAGATCGTAAATTAGCTGGATGGGACCTCGGGAGAAGTTGTGCAGGGTAGCGATAAAGTCAATGACTTCGTCAGGGCGGAGGCTACCAAGGACGGCTGGATTGGTGGCGGAGGAGCCGAGGATGGGAACGTCGTAGCCCCAGTTTTGGGTGTTGGGTTTGCGGAGGGTGACGGTGGGTTTGGGGTGGAAGGGGCTTCGGCTGCGCTCAGCCGCCGGGGTTCCGGATCGATTGCGCTCGGCTGCTGGGGTGTCGTCGTCTAGCTCGGGGGAGTCTGAATTGAGAGGGACGACTTTAGCCGGGGCAGGGTGAATGGTGAAGAACTGATGATCGCCTTCGGTGTCTTCGCGGCGGTATTCGATAGTGGGTTCGACGGGGAGGAGCTGAATGGCGTCGTATCCGGCGTAGACGGCTTCTTCGGGGGCGAGTGCTTGGCCGTTGGCGAGCTTGTCGGAGATGCGCTGGTAGATTTCGGTGAGTCCTTCTAAGGTGCCAGCGGCAGAGGCGGTGTTGACGTGGATTTGGAGGATGCTGGTGGGGGCGGGCAGCCGGGGGGTAGTGGTGTCTGTGAGGTTGCTGGAGCTGCCAGTGCGGCGGAAGTAGGCGAGGTCAGCGCGTTTCTTTTGGAGTTTGCGCATATCGTAGAGTTCGGCGGGGGCAAAGACGCCATAGGGAAGAGAGTAGGCGAGGGGATCGCGAATGATCTGGACTTTGCCGTCGGCGTCTTCGTAGCGTAGCCAGTAGAAGCATCCGGCCTGATCGCGGGTGCCTGCCTGGAGGCCGTAGACGACGGCCCAGACGTATTCGCCTTGTTTGATGACGGGGATGCGCGATCGCCGAAATCGCACCTGCTGCTCGGCGGCGCGAAAGTCAATCTTGCCGATGGGGGTGAAGATCTCTAGCTCTAGCTTGTGCTCTGACTGGATGATGTTGCCTGCAAATTCGGGGGTCCAGAAGCCGATTTCGGTGAGGCGATCGCTGCGATAGTTCGCCCCCAGCCGATGGGCGATTTGCTGCGCTTTTTCGAAGTAGGTGGTCGTCAGATCGCGATGGATGCTGTCTGCCCATTCCACTAGGCTAAGTGTCTCATCTTCAATGAACCGAATCCGTTTTGCTGCTGCCACTACCACCGCAAATCTATCCCCGCCGTAAACTAAACCCTAAGATTGCTTGGACTGTAGGTTGCACCATAGATTGCTTGGACTGTCGGCACCTACGTCCAAAAACCACCTTAATCTGTTTGCCTGCGGTTGTGGCAAAAACACGTAAAGAGATACTGGGAGATACTGATTTCCTCCTGGCACAACTAGCTGGCACAACTTAAAGTAAGCGGTAGATTATTCTCTATACTTGCTACTAGCCAGAAACGACTGGCAAGCGGGTCAACCAAAAGGGAAATATCTATGAAGTCTTCATTAGTGATTTTGTACCATCGTGAACCCTATGACGAGGTAGAGGAAAACGGCAAGATTTACTATCGAGAGAAGAAGAGCCCGAACGGTATTGTCCCAACGCTCAAGAGCTTTTTTGCCAATGCGGATCAAAGTACCTGGGTGGCCTGGAAGCAGATCAAGCCTGAGCAGTCTGAAGGCTTTGAAGAGCGGGTGACGATGGAGGGCGGCAGCGACAGCTGTGTGGTCCGCCGGATTCCGCTCAACGCTGAGCAGGTGAAGAACTTCTACTACATCACGTCAAAAGAAGCTTTTTGGCCGATTTTGCACTCTTTTCCAGAGCACTTTACCTACGACAGCTCTGACTGGGAGAACTTTCAGAATATCAATCGCATGTTTGCCGCTGCGGCCTGTGAAGATGCCGCAGACGATGCGCTGATCTGGATTCATGACTACAACCTGTGGCTAGCGCCTTTCTACATTCGCGAGAAGATGCCGAATGTGAAAATTGCTTTCTTCCACCACACGCCTTTCCCGGCAGCCGATGTCTTCAATATTCTGCACTGGCGCAATGCGATTATTGATAGCTTGCTGTGCTGCGACCTGTGCGGCTTTCATATTCCTCGCTATGTGCAGAATTTTGTTAGCGCGGCCCGTAGCTGCCGCGAGGTAGAAGTGGTAGAGACAATGCCAGTTCCTAAGGCTTTTACCAAAGTCGGGACGGCGCTAGCCGAACCTGAGATGACGACTAAGCTGCGCTACAAAGACAGGATTGTTAATATTGATGCCTTTCCAGTCGGGACAAATCCAAAGAACATTCGGAAGACGGTGCTAACAGATGATATTGGCGGGCGAGTTAAAAACATCCGTGAGCAAATTGGCGATAACAAGCTAATCGTCTCAGCGGGCCGGGTGGACTATGTGAAGGGTGCCAAGGAAATGCTGCAGTGCTTTGAGCGACTGCTTGATCGCAAGCCTGAGATGGTTGGGAAGGTAAATTTGGTCATGACGGCTGTGAAGGCTGCTGCTGGCATGCGGGTTTACCAAGAAGCTCAGCAAACGATTGAGCAGCTTGTCGGTCAAATCAACGGGCGATTCTCGAACTTGGGATGGACCCCAATCGTACTTTTTACCGAACCGCTACCTCAAGAAGACCTGATGGCGTTCTTCAAGGCGGCTGATGTCTGCTGGATCTGCCCTTTGCGAGACGGTCTAAACCTGGTTGCTAAAGAATATGTAGCGGCTCACGGGGGTGAGGATGGCGTGCTGATTCTGTCTGAGTTTACGGGTTCGGCGGTGGAACTGCCGGAGGCGCTGCTGACGAATCCTTATTCGTCTACTCGGATGGATGAGTGTATTGATGCGGCGTTGGTGATGTCGCCAGAAGAGCAGAAGCAGCGGATGACGAAGCTGTATAAGGCGATTTGTCGGTATGACGTGCAGCAGTGGGCGAATCATTTGTTTAGGGAAGCGAAGGCGACTTCGGTAGAGACGAGTGCTTCTTTGTTGTCTTAGGCAGTCCTCATCCAAAGATGTCCTTTAGATACAGACAGGGTGAGGTTGGGTTCGATAGGATATCTTCGTAGCTTTTTCCTTGCTGATGCCTTCACAGAAGTTTTCTGAAACTCGCGATTTTTCTATTACTGACTCTACTGCTTACGATGTGATCGTGATTGGTGGGGGCATAAACGGAGCGGCGACGGCTAGGGATGCGGCGCTGCGTGGGCTGAAGACTATCATTATTGATAAGGGCGATTTTGCCAGTGGGACGACTAGCTGGTCGTCGCGGCTGGTGCATGGAGGTTTGCGCTACCTGGAATATTTTGAATTTAACCTGGTGCGTGAGTCGCTAGCTGAGCGGGAAATTCTGCTGAAGTCTGCGCCGCATCTCGTCCACCCGTTACAGCTGACGATTCCGATCTACGCGCAGGGATCGCGCAGCTACTGGGAAATTTGGGCGGGAATGATTCTCTATGACATTCTCAGCTTTGATAAGAGTCTGCTAAACCACCGGATGCTGCCGAAGGCGAAGCTGAAGCAGCTGTTTCGTGAGGTGAATCCGGAGGGAATTCAGGGGGCTGGGCAGTATTACGATGCGCAGGCGGAGTATGCGGAGCGGCTATGTCTGGAGAATATCTTGGATGCGCAGGCGGCGGGGGCGGATGCGTTTAACTATGTGAAGGTGACTAAGCTGGAGCGGGTGGGCGATCGCATCACCACTCTCATCTGCAAAGACGAATTCTCCGAATCGACTTTCTCTATTCAAACTCACGACAAAACTGTCATCGTCAATACCTCTGGCCCTTGGGTAGATCAGGTGTGCGATAAAGGCACTCAGAATGAGCAGGCTGCGCCCATTGGTACAAAGCGTAAGATTGGTGGTACTAAGGGTAGCCACATTATTGTGGATGAATTTCCCGGTGCGCCGGGTGCGGCCTTCTATGTAGAGGCGCTAACTGACAACAGACCGTTCTTCATTCTGCCGTTCTTGGGTCAGTACCTGATCGGGACAACAGATTTACGATTTAGCGGCGACCTTGACCGGGTGAAGGCAGACGATGACGAGATTGACTACCTGATTACAGAGACGAATAAGGTCTTTCCATCAGCGCGGCTGAGCCGAGAGTCTGTGAAGTTCACTTACTCGGGTGTGCGCCCGCTGCCCTATACCGAGAGCAAGAAACCGGGTGCGGTCTCGCGTAACCATTTGCTGTATGACCATGCTAAAGACGGCGTGGTGAATATGGTCTCTTTGATCGGCGGCAAGCTGACGACTCATCGACGGGTGGGGGAGGAGATGGTGACTTGGGTTTACAAGCATCGTCAGCAGAGTGCGCCGCCTTGCAAGACTAGGAAGAATGCCTTGCCGGGTGCGATCTTGGCGACGGATAAGCGGATTGTGGATGCGATCGCAAAATATGCCCCCCTCTTAGCAACCACGACAGTCGATCACCTCTTCCAACGCTACGGCACACGCGCTCTAGAGCTATTGACTTTGGTCGATGAGTCGCCAGAACTAGCACAGCGGATTGTCCCTGGACTGCCGGACATCAGGGCGCAAATCGTCTATGCCGTACGCTCTGAGATGGCGCTGACCTTTGGGGATATCTGCCGTCGGCGGACGATGCTGTCTTTGCAGGCGAACTATGGCATGGATGCTCTAGAGGTGATCGCTCAGACGCTGAAGGACTACTGTGCCTGGACTGAGGCGGACTGCGAAAGTGCAATCGCGAACTACAAGGCGCTAATGGCCGAAAACTGTATTCCCGACTACGCTATCGAATCCGTTTTGGGTGCTCCAATAGAAACGAACTCGTCTAAGCCAGCAAGTGAGGTCGTTGCGGTAGGCTAAGAGGCGGCGATTA
Source organism: Cyanobacteria bacterium P01_D01_bin.1 (assembly GCA_039111275.1). GTDB lineage: Bacteria > Cyanobacteriota > Cyanobacteriia > Phormidesmidales > Phormidesmidaceae > Phormidesmis. The sequence goes on from JBCCOH010000113.1 coordinate 15,486, forward strand.
GATACAGGGGTGTGACCATGCTCAAGCTAGCGGTTTTAGGACGAGGCGCATGGGGAACTGCCCTGGCGAAACTGGCAGAAAATAACGACCACAGCGTAGAGATGTGGTCGCGCAGTGGTGAGCTGACGCTAGAAGATGCGATCGCCGATGCCGATGTGATTCTCTCTGCAATCTCGATGAAGGGGGTCGCCTCTCTGGCCGAGCGGTTGAAGCAGCTTGCTATTCCACCTGCCGCTATTTTGGTGACGGCTACCAAAGGCTTAGATCCAGAGACGACGCTAACGCCTTCACAGATCTTCCAGTCCGCCTTTCCTGATCACGCGGTTGCTGTTCTATCGGGTCCGAATCTGTCCAAAGAAATCGATAAGGGGCTGCCAGCGGCGACCGTTCTAGCGAGCACTAATTTAGAAGCGGCTACCACCGTGCAGCAGCTTTTATCTTCGGAGAGTTTTCGGGTGTATACCAGTGGCGACCCGTTGGGGGCAGAGTTAGGTGGCACGCTCAAGAATGTCATGGCGATCGCAGTCGGCGTCTGTGACGGGCTCAACTTGGGCACGAACGCCAAATCCGCCTTGATCACTCGCGCTTTGCCAGAAGTGATCCGCATTGGCATGCACCTGGGCGCGACGGAGATCGAAACCTTTTACGGCTTGAGTGGGCTAGGCGATATGCTGGCTACCTGTAGCAGCAGCCTTAGTCGGAACTACCGAGTTGGCTACGGGTTGGCGCAGGGCAAGTCGCTAGAGCAGATTTTGGCAGATTTGGGTGGGACGGCTGAAGGGGTGAATACGGCGCAGGTTTTGATTACGATCGCCAATCGTGAAAACATTCCCGTACCCATCTCGCGGCAGGTATATCGACTGATCACAGGCCGCATCACGCCCAAAGAAGCGGTAGAAGCGCTAATGGACCGTGATCTAAAGCCGGAGTCCTGTGACTTGTAGAGAGTTTAGTTCTCCCTAGCGGCTGTGTCTTCAAGTTCACTGCCTTCGAATTCACTACCTTCGAGTTCACTGCCTTCGAGTCTAATATCTTCGCTCTCGGCTGGGGCGGACAAATTAGACGGGACATCGAACTCTTCGATTGTTTCTACATCAGCAGAGTCAATGTCTGTCGGTTCAATGTCTACTGGTTCGGTAACTACTGATTCACTCTCAGCTTCTCCAGGTGGTAACAAGATAGGCGGTGCGTCTTCTGGATCTATAACCTCTACAGGGGCATCTACGGCTGAGGGCGATGGCGCCAGAAGCGCTGGTTCCAAAATCTCTGGTTCCAAAATCTCCTTGCCATCTGGTTCGATGATAGGCTCAGTGGCTTGGACAGGATTTGCTGGGTCAGCCGATTTCCTACCAAAAAATCTACCGAATAAAGATTTCTTCGGTGTAGCTTCAGTCTCTTCTGCGGGCAGCTCGTTAGTTTCTTCCATCTCTGTCTGATCGAGATCCGTAGCTGCAGGTACTATCAGCTCTCCTTCTATCCGAGTATCTAAGACTTTCGGTTCTAGTTCCGAAGCTTCAGGTTCCAAGGCTTCAGTCTCTAGAGCTTCGACCTCGGGTTCTTCGGTTTCAGGCTCTTCTATTTCAAGTTCTTCGGTCTTAAGCTCTCCAGCCTTGATCTCTTCAGTTTCAGTCTCTTCGACTTCGAGTCCTTCGGTTTCGGGCTCTTCTCTCTCCAACTGTTCGCTTTCAGCTTCTGGTGCTTTAGTCTCTGACTCTAAAGTTTCTAGCTCGTCTTTAATCTCCTCGAGTTCATCAGGCAGAATTTCTTCAGGTTCTTCTATGGGCGGCTGATAGTTTGGATCGACGATTAAACCCGCCTGCGTCAGCGGCAATTCTCCTCTCACCAGCTTGGCTAGCGAGTCTGACTGCGTTGGGTCGTAGTCGATAACTCTAACCGTACTGTTAAATTCATTCTCGATCGGGTCACCCTGCTCGTCTATCAGTGCCAGCTGTATCCAACTTCTGCCGGGCTCGAATCCTTTGAGATAGATCGGCTGCCACTGATCGAAGACGAAGCTTTTGCCATTGACCGTAGCGCGGATCTTCCAGTCGGACAGATCGTCTGCTGCGTCTTCTTGAGCCAGAAAGTGAAGCGGCGCGTTGGTCAAATAGAAGTCGAGCAGGATGGGTTCGGCGCTGAAGGTGCCCTGCGGTTCGACGAAGGTGAGTAGCGGCAGGTCTGGGTCGGGTGTGTTTTCGCCAGTGGGCGCGAATACGTGAAAGCTGGTCTGGGCGTAGGCGGTTTCGTTTTTGAAGCTTTCGCCCCAGGGTTGGACGGCGATCGCCCGCAACGTATGGCTGCCGGGTGCTAGGTCTTCAAAGGCGATGGTGTCTTCTAAGCTGTAGATCGAGCGAGCGGGCTGATTGTCTAAGATCAGCTGAACGTGTGGACCCAAATCTAGATTTTCGTCCTTATATATAGAGAAGTTCTGAAGGTTGAGTTTGACCTCTAGCTGGGTGTCTGCGATGGTTTGGTTTGGCTGGGGAGAGGCGATCGCCACTCGTGGCTGCTGATTGGGCACTAGCTTTGCTAGATCTGAAAAGATCGCGGGCGGGGCGACTTCAGTAATCGGACCGCTGAGCCGTCGGACTTCGTTACCTTTGGGAATATCTGGCAAATCAACCAGGCGAATCTGCCGGGACTGGTTAGCGCAACCTAGTAGCGACCAGCTCAACACCAATGCAATCAACAGACGACACACGCTTCGAGATAGATTCTTCAACCTCACCACCATTAGCTGCAAACCAGTTACTCATAATTATTCGATCATATGGGATGAGCGTCACTCAATATTCAGAGCGTTCGATAATAGATATGAGCA
>JBCCOH010000114.1:0-18256 GCA_039111275.1 Cyanobacteria bacterium P01_D01_bin.1
CCTCGACTCGTGAGCTGAGACAACTCAGCCCGTTCTTCTTCTGTCAGTGTTACGATGTATTTATCTGGCATAGGAGCAGGAAGATAGACAGCTTTCTTGCTCCTATCTTACCTGTCTAATTCATTATGGCTGACTACTAGCGGCGCGGCATAGACAATCTCGTGGGCGATTAAGAGATCAGCATTTTGAGCGATCGCCATCAAATCATCATAGGTATCTCGTACGCTACCTAGAACAATGTCTCTAAGAACTACCTTCGGCCCTGTTTTAGCATCCATTGATTGTCTAATCAGCTCGGGATCTTCTGGCAGACTAGGACGAATGGCGTGAAATTTGAGTCCTAGAGATTTAATCTCGTTTTGATAGCTTTCTGTGGTTGCTAGTACAACATCATGGCCATGATCGCGCAATTCCAAGCTCAAAGCCAGCATAGGATGCAAATCTCCTAAGGAACCCCAAGTTGTAAGAATAATTCTGCTCATAGCTAGTCTCCTGGTTAATGACTGAATTTATTGACTTAGCCGTCCATCTTCTATGTGCAAGGTGCGATCGGCAATATCTAGAATGCGAGCATCATGAGTGACCAGTAACACGGTGCAGTGTTGGTCACGGGCGAGCTGTTGAATTAAGTTCACAACGTCTCGCCCTGAGTGGCTGTCTAGAGAGGCTGTGGGCTCATCGGCAAGGACGATCTTGGGCTGAGAGACGAGGGCACGGGCGATCGCAACTCGCTGCTTTTGTCCACCGGAAAGCTGGCTTGGATGCTTGTGACTGTGCTCTCCTAAGCCGACTGTCTTTAGCATTTCATGGGACTGATCGCGGCGATCGCGCGAGGACTTGCCATGCAGCTTCAAAGCCATGCCTACATTTTCTGTTGCTGACAAGCAATCTAGTAAATTATGAGACTGAAAGATAAAGCCAATCTGAGTTCGTAGCTTGACTAGCTTACGGTTACGCGCTCCGTTCAGCTCTTGATCGAGAATCTTCAAGCTGCCTGACTGCACCGAGCGCAGCGCGCCCATCAGCGTTAGCAGAGTTGTTTTCCCGCTTCCCGATGGCCCGGTCAGCAATACAATTTCGCCCGGATGAAGTTCTAGGCTGATATCTGTCAGCACGCTCCGACGAAGCTGACCTTTACCAAAAGCGTGATCAAGGCTATTTATCGCGACTGTAGGAGACATCTAAATCGTCCTCAAAACACATCGGCAGGATCGGCGGATTGAAGACGGCGCATGGCGATCGCGCCTGACAAACTACACATCACTAGCGTCAGTATAAATATCTGAACAGCCACAGACCCCTTCATTACCAGCGGAATCCGAGTCATCACCGTCAGCACCTGGTACAACCCCAGAGAGGTTACAAATCCGGGCACAAATCCAAGCACGGCCAGCAGAACTGCTTCTGTTAATACGACTCGTAGCAGCGCCACATCGCTGTAGCCCATCGCCTTGAGCGTGGCATACTCGGGCAGATGATCGCTGATATCGGTATAGAGCACTTGATAGACAATCACAGTGCCCACCACAAAGCCCACCATGCTACCAAAGCCAAAGATAATGCCGCCTGGATCTTCATCCGTGAATTTCTTTTCTTTTGCCAGCAGTTCTTCCATCGTTAAAACATCTACAGAATCTGGCAGATACTGCTGAAGCTTTGTCTGCACCGCCACTACATCGCTACCTGCTTCGAGTGTCAAGATCCCCAAACTGACCTGTTCTAGCGCCTGCGCCCCAGCCCACTGAGTATAGTTCCAGTCGCTCATTACCACCGTGCCTTTTTCTATGACGGTGCTACCCAAGCTGAATAGACCCACGACCGTCACTCTGCGGCCTCCCATCAGGGTCTGCACACTCTCGGCAGACGATAAGGATGTAGGGATCTCTCCTAAAGAGGGCTGAGAGAGTCGATCGAACAGAACAGTATTGACAGTGCTGAGGCGATCGCGCTGCTGCTCTACCTCCGGAACATCCAAGACAGGCTGCTTCGGATTAAAAGCCACTATCCGCACCTGATTGCCAAAGATATCACCAGCGCTCTCTTCTTCCGGTGACCATTCAGGCCGTTCCTCAGAAGAACTATCGTCTGAAAACCGCTCTGAAGGGGGTTTGAGCTGGCTAGGATCTGTCCAGTTGGCACTGCTGATATACATCGGTGCGGCCATGCCGACACCTTCCACCGAATTCGCCTGTATCAGGTAGGCTCGCGGAATGGTAATCGGGATGCGTAGCGTCGGGCTAAACGAAGACATCAGGAAGAGATCTCCTTTTAGATTCTCATGTAGGGTGGTGGCCCCATCTGTTAGCAGAGCCTGTAAGCCCATCATGGTAAACATCAAAATATTGGCAAAGCTCACGCCAGTAATTGCGACCGCTAGGCGAATCTTTTGATGGGAAAGCTGTGCCCAGGCCAGCGGTTTCTCGATAGGCATCCGAGGGATAAAAGATTTCCACATAAAACAAATTGAACTACGCACTAAGAACAGCTAGTTTCGCGCTATCGTTTTGTTGTCGAGTAAGTTCTACCTGTCGTTTACAATGCAGCATAGACGCGGTTATCCCAGCACTCAAAAGAAAGTAGATCAAGTGCTCTTGCTCGCCTTTCGCACCGATAGTGAAGCCTTTTATTTCTTCGCAAATTTTTAGATAAAACTGACTTGTAAGCTTTGCCGATGACTTTATCATGTTGGTGATACATAGTAGTAATCGTTCGTACTCACTATAGATAAGTGAAATCTTCTATTCCATAGCGTTTTGTCATGCTTCTTTATGACAAAAGTCATTGGGCTAGATCTGATAATGGTTTGAAATATAAACAGATTATCGCCTATCTCAGTTCCATGAGGCATTAAGCTATGAATTCCACAGTCAAACTAGCTCTCGATATAGTAATGGGAGCCGTCATACCCATCGTGGTCTTAAACAATCTCAACGATCAAATTGGAACGGTGACTACATACATTGTTGCGGCTCTAATTCCAGTTGCCTGGATCTTTATTGATTTGTTTTTTATCACCAAACGCTTTAATTTTATCACTAGTTACATAGGCGCTTTTGCAGTCGCGAGGGGTGTATTAGCCTTTTGGTTTGTTGATGGTATTCAGTTTGCTTTCAAAGATACCTTGGGCTCTATCTTCACAGTTGGTGTGTTTTGGATATCAATTGTTATTGAAAGACCAATTGTGCAATATTTCCTAATACAAGGTATGAGCCCAGAGTCAGCGCAGCAGGAAAAATCATTAAGAGCGCTATTCGCGGAGCCCAGAGTCTATCGCTCGCTTATCAATGGCACAAAGATCATACTACTGGTTAATCTAGCGACAGGCGTTGCGAACTTTCTTCTGAACTTCCAGATTGTAGTAGCCGATTTTGGTACGACTGCATTCAATCAACAAGTCGCTCAGGTCAATGCAATTACTAGAATCGCGCTTTCAATCCCTGAGTACGTCGGGATTGGGCTAATCGCTATACTTATCCGTCGAGCCATGTACTACTACCTTCCCGAAGAGGATGATCTAGAACAAGACGAAAGCGATTTTTGGGAGCTGCTACAGCTACGCGAGAGTAAAGCACGGGCAGATCAAAAGAATGAGCACAAATAGTATAGATTGGTAGCTATACCCTGCTATCGATCGACACCCTTACCTGCATTCCAGTCAGTGCCGCAACTTGCTTACTATCCGCGTCGCTGAGTCGAACTTTTACTGTCACAACGCGAGCATTGACGTCCTGAGTCGGGTCAGCGCCTTCTTCACCAAAATTTGCTTTCCCTATCTGTAACCCAATTTGGTCAACTGTTCCTGTCAAATCCGTTTGGATACCGCCATATTCGCTAGTTACTGTTACCGGCTGGCCCAAATCTACTCTGCGAATATCAGTTTCGTATACTTCTGCTATCACCATCATTTGGTCAGTTTGGGCAAGCTCTACAATGCCTTGCTGCGTATTCACCTGTTCTCCAACCCGAGTGTTTATCTTTAAGATTTGGCCCGCAACCGGCGCTCGAACTAGCACATCGTCTAAATCAGCCTGACTTTGAGAAACCTGTATTTGGGCCTGTTCCAACTGAGCAGAGGCAATTTCTACCACTTCGGGTAGTACTTGGTTCAGCTCAGTCAGTCTCGCTTTTTCTTCAGCAATTTGGGCGCTGAGCGTCCTTTCAGTTTCTTCTTGTGAAGATTGTTCTACCGCTAGATCGGCTTTGGCTGTTTCATAATCGCGTAAGGCAATATCGAGTTCTACTTGTTCGAGTGCTCCAGCAGCGGCCAGCGTCTGATAGCGTTGATACTTTGCTCGCGACTCTTGAAGGACAGCTTGGGCTTTTGTGATCGCAGCCGCTCGTTGTTGTCTTTTGGCCAAGAGCTGGGCTTCTAGCCGAGCAATGGTTTCTTGCTGTGCGCTGAGCGAAGCAGGCTTAACACTGCCACTTTGTTGCTGAGCAAGTTCGGCCTGCCGCTGCCGCACCAGGGCATAGGCGGAGTTCAAATCAGCTTGTCGCCGCTCAGCGCCTTGCAATACAGCAATCACCTGCTGGGCTTCTACCCAATCACCTTCACGCACCCGAATCTCATTAACACGACTATCCGCTGCGTTGGACACCGACAGCCGAATTACTTCACCTTCTGGTTCAATTCGCCCTAGAGCCACTACCGAGCTAAGTGCTACGGCTACGGGTGGTTCGGCGCTATCTTCAGTCATAATCGGTGAGCTACATCCGATAGACACTACAGCCATCAAAGCGATCGAGGAAGTCCATCGAAAAGCCCACCGAAAAGTATATTGTTTCAACATGAACTAACCAATTTCTACTTTTAGTTCTAGCTTGTGTCGCTAGGCGGTCGCGATGACAAAAGTCATGGAGAAGCATGACTGTAGGAGTGGTTATTTCCGTTCTAATCTTAAACAGTTTGAATGAGCTAGGCGAATAGACGCGTAGCCAGTGGGGCGTTTAGCCGCGCTTCTCTAACTTCTCTACCAAAAAATCCTTCATCACGCGCCATCCTCTCTCCGCCGCTATCGGCACAAAAAACATTCCATCCTCTTTCGACTGCGCCTTCGGATTTGTAAATGCATGTGCTGTGTGCCCATACATGTGAATCTGCCAGTCTGCCCCTTTTCTTGTCAGCTCATCGGCTAGCGCTACTGTCTGCTCGCGCGGCGAAAGCGGGTCTTCCCAGCCGTGCAAAACCAGCACAGCCGATGAAATTTTCTCAGCGCCTGCTGTCGGTGGCGGATCGTAGATACCGTGAAAACTCACTACCGCTTTCACATCTGCGCCACTGCGAGCTAAATCTAGTACGCACTTACCGCCAAAGCAAAAACCAATTGCGGCTATACGGGTCTCGTCTACTTGCGATCGCCTCCGCATCACTTCTAGCGCCAGTGTCATCCGCCGCGCCAGCAGCGCCCGGTCCTGGTCTAGTACCGCCATCAGCGCCGCTGCCTCTGCTGGCGAAGTCGCCCGTTTCCCCTGCCCATACACATCAATGGCAAACCCCACATAGCCTAGCTCTGCTAGCAGCTCCGCCTTCTGCGTCTCAAAAGCCGATTGCCCCATAAAAGTAGAGGCTACCATCACCCCAGGGCGCGGTTCGCTGAGCGCATCATCCCAACTCACCGTTCCTTCAAAGGTGTTGCCTAGATCGTCTTCGTACACCAGCGGCTCAGTTACAATCACAAACAACCTACAAGATCAACAATAGTCCAGAGTAACCCACCGCACCTACTGCAAACGTCCAAAATCGGCTTTCTCTTTCCTGCGGTAGTTCTTCTTTTAGGATATTCAAAATAACGCCACCCGCTAAAAATGCGAACAGTACAGCGGTAAATGCTTCACTAATTTCAGTTTGGGTGCCAATTGACCAGCCACAGACGACAGCCGCAGACAGTATCCATCTTCCAACTCGAGCGTAGGCCCGTTTGTGGTCTTCCCACAGGCTGTAATCATTGACCAAAAAGTGAAGGGACATAGCGATAACGTATAGCCACAATCCCAGCAGCCCCGACTCTTCACGGTGCACTAGCAGATAGCCTATCAGCGCGTTGTACAGTGCAAAAGATACCATGTGCAACCAAAACACGCCAGGTTGCGTTTCGTCACCCTGACCTTCTTTCATGCTCTGAGTTCTAGAAACCTTGGCTGCTTTCTCTAACCCATAGAACGCAATCATTCCTAACAGCGCCACCACGTAGACATGGTGTTCGACCGCCGAAAGCAGATCCACACTCTCTTGAAACTCTGACTGGGCCTTGCTCAGATCAGGCAGAACGTGAACAAACACGTAAGCTACTGAGACACCGCTACTAAGGGAAAGCCAACGGCTGCGAGGCGTCCGCTGCAAGAACTTGAATCGGCTCGCAACGACATGAACGATCGCTAGAAAAAGCGCTGATAATCCAGCTAAAACAATATCAGAGCCATGCATGATCGCTAATTACTGGGCTGGACTATTGGATAGAAGTGGCATCACTACGGCGGGCTTGAGAAGCCCCCTGCTGTGATAGTACATCCTCATCTACCGCTTCATCACTCAGATTAGTCTGCGCTCTTTGCACGTCTGCGGGTGTTGCTTCGGGCACGCCCATCTGGCCTGCTGTTGTCTCGGTGGCTGTACCAGATGTTGGGCTAGATGGCGTACAGGCTGTGGTCATAATCATCACCAGCAGCCCTGCTACTAGCACAACGGCCAGCCTTTGCAGTCTCTCTAGCGTAATTAGCCGACCCACGTGCAAGAGATTATTCATATTACTTCCTACTTCTGTTATCAGGAGTTACCAAGAACTCACGAGCTGAGAGTAAGCTATTGGCCAAAACTTATCCTCCGACTGAGGACAGACTTTCGGTCAAAGATTAGGCTAATTTCATAGATTTCTAGTCAAGCGTTTCAATTCAAGAGGTAAAAACAACAATGAGCAGCGACTTTGGCCGACTGGTTATTATCCTTTCAGTTCTTTTGCTTATGGTCTTTCCATTCGCAGGACTAGCGCCGCTATCACTACTGGTATTTGTTGCTGTTTTCGGTTGGGGCGTTCGGTTGTTTAGCACGGTGATTGGCGCTACAGAGTCAACAGACTCAAAATAACGTTCCCGAAATGCTGTTTCTCGAAATACTGTTTCTCGGAATGCTGTTTCTCAAAATAGCGTCTTAGCGCTGCTCCAAATAGAGGTTTCCATCACTTTGGGCATAGACCTGCTGATATAGGCACATTCTAGTCAGCCGGATTCAAAGTCTACTTTTAGGAGGTCCAAAAAACATGTGCAAACGCGCTTTGCTAGTTGGATAGTTTACAAATAGGAAAAAGCATGACTATTTCTGCTGATAGAATTCCAGCGCAGGCACAGGGCAAGCAGCCCGCTCACGAGTCCGAAATGACGCCTTCGCCAATCTTTGATCGCGATAGCTACAAAGGTAGCGAGAAGCTCAAAGGAAAAGTAGCTCTGATTACAGGGGGCGATAGTGGTATAGGCCGAGCAGTCGCTGTACTCTACGCTAAGGAAGGAGCTGACGTTGCTATCTCGTATCTAGACGAGCAGGAAGACGCCGAGAAAACTAAGTCTTTGGTAGAAGCGCAGGGACAAAAGTGTCTATTGCTTCCAGGCGATATTAGCAATGAGACTTTTTGTCAGGAGGTCGTGCAGAAAACCGTCGATCAGCTAGGTAAGCTCGACATTTTGATTAGCAATGCGGCTGAGCAATACTTAGAAGAAGAATGGGACGAAATTGATGCGGCTAGACTAGGCAGTATCTTTAGCGCGAATGTCTTTCCGATGTTCTATTTTACTAAGGCTGCACTGCCCCACCTAAAGGAAGGCAGCTCAATTATTATCACTACTTCTATCAACGCGTACAAAGGCAACGGTCCGCTGCTGAGCTATTCGACGACTAAGGGAGCGAATTTGGCATATCTGCGATCGCTCTCCCAACGCCTGCTAGAAAAGGGCATTCGCGTCAACGGCGTTGCTCCTGGCCCCATCTGGACGCCCTTTATCCCCGATGCTTTCAGCGCTGATATGGTAGAAGGATTCGGTAAGCAAGTCCCGATGAAGCGCCCCGGTCAGCCAGTGGAGGTGGGAACCTGCTTTGTATTTCTAGCCTCTGAAGATTCTTCATACATCACTGGTCAGGTGCTGCACCCGAACGGTGGCGTTGTTGTCGGTGCGTAAATACATATGTAGCTAGGGTCGAAAGCCTCTCCCAAAGCCTCTCCCATAGAAACTGGGAGAGGCTGAAACTGAGTAAGTCGCTTCCACGTAAGTCACCTCCACAGTAGTAAAAATTAGCTTATCCGAATACGTTTGGCTATCGTCGCATGGCTCAACTGTACACTTACTTTCACTTAAATCAACTGACGCCGTAGCTTAGCAGAAAGCAGGTCCAACAGACTAACTGCCACAATTAAGATGATTAAAATCGTACAAACCTTTGGGTAGTTGAAAGAGCGAAAGCTTTGGTACAGCGAAACGCCAATTCCCCCAGCGCCTACAATCCCTAGCACAGAAGCCGATCTCACATTCGCTTCAAATCGGTAGAGCGTAAATGAGATCCAGAGTGGAATCACCTGTGGAATCACGCCAAACAGCACCTCTTGAATTTGGTTAGCCCCGCTTGCTCTTACGCCCTCGATTGGTCCTGGATCAATATTCTCAATTGCCTCTGAGAACAGCTTGCCTAGCGTACCTGTCGTGTGTACGAACAGTGCTAGCACCCCAGCAAACGGCCCTAGCCCTACCGCTACTACAAAAATAAGTGCAAATACCACCTCATTGATTGCCCGCATCGCGTCCATTAATCTGCGCGTAGGCTGCACTATCCACACTGGGCAAAGATTTTCTGAAGCGAGGATGGACAGTGGCGCCGCTACCACAGCCGCGAGCAATGTTCCCCAGATGCCCATTGCCACTGTCTCGATAATATCGGTTAGGTAGAACCTCCAGTCTGTGATATCTGGTGGAAAATAGCGGCTGACGTACTCTGCCATGGTACCGCTACCCTCGAATAGCTCAACTAGGTCAATATCGCTGACCCTAGCAGAGTAGATCAAAGCTATGACCGCAACGACTAAATACCCGATCCGCAGCGTCGTCACTCGCTTTTGTTCTCTCGCCAGCATCTCCTTGACTTCAGGAGATACCTCTTTGAGCGACACTCGCTCTGCTGTAGAAGACGCCATAGATTGAATGCTGATAAGAATGTATTGATGTTGTAGTTTGTTCTTCCCTTTTCATACCGTAGGGACATAGCGTGCCATGCCCCTACAGGGTGTCGACGTCCTACAGTGCCTCTAGCTCTTTGTTCAGCTCTTCGACTCGCTGCTCCTTTGCGGCTGCATCTAACGCTGGATCATTCTGTACTTCCAGAATTTCCTTACCAATGTTCAGCTCGCGAATGGTGTTCCAGTCAGCGTCGCCAGCCTCGTCAAAGCCCTGCCACTCTAGGTCGCCGAGCACGGCAGGATCGTCGTAGGTGAAGAAAAACTCTTTGACTTGATCTTTCAAGCAGTCTGGCAGGTCGTTGCGGTATGCAATCGGATCGCTAGGAATCACAGGTGATGTCCAGATTACCTGAATTTGTTCAGCCGCATCTGGATCACTTTTTTCTAAGTCAACTAAGGACTCGCTGTTGTTGGTCGCCACGTCAACCTGATTGTTGGCAACGGCCTGCGCAGTCGCTTCGTGGCTACCGGCATAGATTAACTCAGAAAAAGCTTGCTCTGGATTAACACCATTGCTAGCAAAAACATAGTAGCTAGGAACCAGGAAACCAGAAGTTGAGTTGGGGTCGTTGAACGCAAAGGTTAAGTTGTCAGCATTATCAACTACATACTGATCGCCGTTACCTGCCTCTGTATCGATATCAGCAACAATCGGGTTCTCTTTGTTGGTGATCAGATAGGAGTAGTAGCCTTTGCTGCCATCAGAAGCAACCGTCTGAGCGAAGGCTTCAGCATCAGAACGCGCTGCTGCTTCGATGTAGGATTTACCACCGTACCAGGCTAGCTGAATTTTGCCCGCGCCCATCGCTTCGATTACACCTGCGTAGTCAGTCGCAAAAAAGCCATTGACCGGGCGACCAATGCCGTCTGCCATCGCCGCTAGGAACGGCTCCCACTTGGGCTTGAGGTTATCTTGCGACTCGGTAGAGATAATGCCGAAGTCAAGCTCTGCTAGTTCGGGCGCACAGGCACCGCCAGCTGCGCTGGTATCTGCCGCTTCTTCTACGCTGCTGTCTGCTGTAGTGTCGGTGCCGCTACAGCTAGCAAGTGTAGCCACACTCAGTGCAGACAGTGCTAGTAGAGCAGTTCTTCTTCTAAGGGTGTTATTCAACATTGGGCTGTCTATGGGGATAAAGAACAAAAGTGTACAAACAAGAACGAGAGAAGCTATCGGAAAAAGGCAGCTAAAGGAAAAGACTTCTCGACACAGCCTACGGCGCTAGCTCACTAGACACCTCACTTTTACTGAGGATCCAGCTAAACACTCAGCTAGGTACCAAACTAGATATCTCATTGAGGCACCGCACTCAGTTCACTATGGCCTCGTCGAACCAGCTCTTCGGCCGCCGCTCCGTAGATTTGGCTAAGTCGCTCATCGTCTAGCGCTTGGGTATCGCCATCAAAGCGGACCTGCCCATTCTGCAAGGCGATCGCACGAGGAAAATAAGCGCGCACCATTTGCACCTGGTGCAAAGAGGTTACTACCGTGATTCCTTGCTCGTGATTCAGCTCTGTGAGTAGCTTCATCACCCTATGGGCTGACTCGGGGTCTAGAGAAGCAATCGGCTCGTCCGCGAGGATAATCTTGGCGCCTTGCATTAGGCAGCGGGCGATCGCTACTCGCTGCTGCTGTCCACCCGAAAGCAAAGAAGCTCGCTTGTAAGCCTGCTCTAGGATGCCAACTCGATTCAGGGCAGCAAGTGCAGTTGCCTTCTCTTGTGCACTAAACACCCTAAAAGCAGAACGCCATAGTGATGTCTGAGAAAGATTGCCTACTAAAACATTTTCCAAGACGCTCAATCGGTTGACCAGATTGAACTGTTGGAAAATGAAGCCTACCTGACTGCGCAACTGGCGCACTCTTGAATGAAGCTTTCCATCAGACTGGAGAGTTGATCCAAAGATCTCGACCTGTCCGCTCTCTGCCTGATGCAATCCATTCAAACAGCGCAATAGCGTAGACTTGCCTGAGCCAGATGCGCCAACTAGCGCCACCATCTCACCAGAGCCGATTCGAAAATCAACCTGGTCGACCGCAACCTTGGCGCTAAAGGACTTGCTAATCTGCCGTACAAGCAACGCTGTTGGCTTAGAAGCTTTTGATATTTCAACTGGACGGTGTTCTACAGAGGTCACAGATAATACGATGCTGCGCATGGCTGAATCTACGCAAGCATTGAATCATAGGTGCCATAGCGCTGATTTAAGCTTCTGTGATCAAAAGATTAAGCACATATGAACATCAGGTTAAGAAAACTGATCTGCCAACGCCCAACCGATAGAGTTCTACGCCTGTCTTATGTTAGATTTTTTACGTTAGATATCGACGAAGGAGACGATACTTAATTAGCGCTGTTCGATTTCTACGGTGCTTTGATCCCGCCGCAGCCATCCAGTGAGAAAGGCTAACCCGAAGACCCCAAAAAGAGCCACGAACAACAGAATTTTCCCGCCTTCTAGAAGGCTTGCACCTACCGCTACGATAGGCGGATTAGAGATAGCGATACTCAGAACTAGAGCCGGTAAAAACTTTCGCCAAGGTACTCGGGCTAGTCCTGCCCCGTAGGCTACAAAGTCAAAGAACCCTGTCATCAGAAGAGCAGTCATCAGGAAAAAATTTCGTTCTAGGTGGCGCTGGCTTATGCTATCGACCCGGTCTATGAATCGTTCACCCACTAGTCGTTTGGTTAGCGATCGCCCGTAACGACGAGATATCCAGCAGCTAAGCGTACAAGAGAGAAAATCGGACAGGCAGACCACCGCTAGCCCCTTTTGAAAACCCAACAGGCCACCCGCCAGAACAGAATAGGCCGTTCCCGGCAGCGCTGGAATCACAACGCTACTAAATCGCAGCGCAAACAGGCCAACTGGAGCCCAAATGCCCATTCGCTCGACCTGCGATCGCAGCGTCGCCATCCCATATTGATTGATCAGCACCACTGCTACAGTGCATAGCAGCGCGATCACAAAAAATTGCAGAAACTTCCCTACGCCTTTATCCACCGCCTATCCCCCAAGTTTACTTACTCACGTCTACCTACTCAAAAGTAAGCATAAACAGTCACTCGCTTGCCAAGCCCATCCCCTGATAAATCGTAATTTTCCATACGCTCACCAAAAATGCTGACAGAGGGCAAGCTGGCCCTAGATGTCGATCCCAATCGTGGGCGATCGCATAAAATATCTCGTAGGAACAGCCGTCCCAAAGAGATTGACAAACGATCTCGACCATTCATGAAACACTCGATCAGCGTTCTCACAGCCTCAATGCTCATAGCAGGATGCTCAGCTATCAGTGAACTTAGTAGCGAGCTCAGTAGCACAGAGACCTCAAACGATTCTTCTACCGTCCCAACTAGTGAGACTAACAACGCTTCTAACGCTCAGCAGACAGAAGCCAAAAACGCATCTGCCGAAGACGAAGAAGGCGTTAATCAAGAAAACGTCAGACTCATTGTTCAAGATCAGGCAACCGCAGGTCAAATCATTGTTAAAGAAGTTGCAACCGCTAGAGACGGATGGGTTTCTATACACAAAAGCAACGAAGACGGAGGAATCACCCTGCCTAACAGCATTGGCGAAGCGCGCGTAGACTCCGGCAAAAGTCAGAATGTTGTTGTTGATTTGTGGGAAGCGCCCTATGTAGAAGAGAAACTATGGGTACTGTTGCACGTTGATAGTGGCGAGAGAGGCATCTACGAATTCCCAGGCAAAGATGTTGCCGTCAAAAAAGACGGTGAAACCATGGCTCGTTCTTTCCGCATCAAAGATGACAGCGAGACAGAAGACGAATAGCCAGCAGCTGGAGCTAGGATGTAAAGCTTCATAGCGCTAAATAGACACCCTTCGCAAAGGCAGGCATAATGTAGCCTCATGCGGGTATAGCTCAGTGGTAGAGCGTTTGCTTCCCAAGCAAAATGTCGTGGGTTCGAATCCCATTACCCGCTTTTTAAGAACCCTTTATTTACGGGGCTTTTGAGGGTTTGAATTTGCTCTTTTAACGCTGTTGGTAGAGCCTTTTGCCTTTTTTGCAAGAATATTCTGAGAAGCGGACAAACGTTGGACATTTTTAGGTGGATTTAGCCTATTTATTGGGGTACGGGTATCGCATCTGTACTGCTTCAGTCGGCTTTCAACTTTGCCGGATGAGTCTGAAACAGAGCCTGTGCTAAGATTCTGTCGCTGTTTGATATGTCCTTTGTAATGCCCAGAAGAGATGCTATCCATGGACTTATTAAGCAAGCTTTAGTCAAAGATGGATGGCAAGTTACAGATGACCCGTACGTCATATCCTATGGTGAACGATTCCTATTTGTTGATTTGGCAGCTACTGAAAACGAAAGACTCAACGGTTTGCAAGGCCAATTTATTGGTGCTGCTAAAGGTAATCAGACGATTGCTGTAGAGATAAAGGAATTTCGCGGCCAGTCGGCAATTGCCTCTTTAGAGCAGGCAATCGGTCAGTATGTGCTCTATCGCCTATTGCTCGCTCAAGTGGATCCAGAGCGTTTGCTTTACTTAGCAGTTAGTGATTTGGACTATGAGCAAGTTTTGAGTGAACCGATTGGAGAGCTTGTCATTAGCGAGCTACCATTGAATTTGATTGTCGTTAACCGAAAAACTGTAGAGGTTCAGCAATGGATTCCACCACGCAGCTCTCAGACATCGTAAAGGAGGTTATCAGCCGATACGCTCAGTTGAAACCGTCACATGGAGATATTCGCTTGGATACTGTTTTTGACGACGAGCAAGGCCATTATGCTTTGATGCAGGTAGGCTGGGATAGAGACCGGCGAGTTCGAGGAAATCTCATTTACATTACGCTACAAGACAACAGAGTCATCGTTGAATATGACGGTATGGAGTGCGGAATCGCCGAGGATTTAGTAGCATCGGGCGTTGCTTCTGACCAAATTATTCTTGCGTATCAGCTTGAGGTGGGGGCGATTACTCACGCGTAGTTGGTTTGTTGAGAGATAGAATGCATATTCTGCTTAGCTTTCTTGCGTAATATCTCCGACTTTAAAGTTTCCAGCTACACCTAGGTTCTTGCCTATTATCTGCGTAGCCTTACCGCTCGAAACCTGCTTCACATTGCCGATTTCTACGCTTCCTTTAATACGAACATCCTCTAATACCGACTGTAATTGTGGCGATCGCATACCGATGTCATCAATGAGTGCCTGCAACTGTTGAGCAAAGTCTTGATCCATCGCCATCTGACCAATTAATACCGTTTCCAGGGCTTTAATGTTCTCTTGATCGGGCTGCGCTTGCGCTTGTGTCAGAACAGTTTCTGTATGGGTTGCCTTCATTTTGGCCGCAACTATCTCACGAACTGACTGAATTGAATCATTGCTCTTAGCAAGCGCTGATTCTCCAACCTTTTCACCTATTTTCTCCAATGCCTTTGGTATAACATATTGACCGATAGCACTGGCTAATATTGATAGAGGTTCCACAATTCTCCTAAAGCTTAAAAAGCTGGATAACTACTGTTGCATAGTACGAAAATCGTCTTTTACGCGCTGAATATCAGCTGCTGAAGTTAAGCGAAAACTCGTCTCCTTACGAATTTGTACGCCATCATCAATAGCTTTCCTCGCACAAGCTGATGCATACACGTGAGAAAGCCAATTCCAACTACCTGCGATCGCAAACTCATCGTCACACAGCAGCAACCGCTGATTGGTTCCCATATTCTCTACCCGAACGAGCTTAGCATAGTCATATCGGTCAAATAGCTTTTTTAACTTCTGCTCGGGACTACCTTTTTGCTCTGCTCGCTGGCTAGGCGTGCCATATATCACTGTTACCTTCACACCCCTTTCCAATACTGCCTTTACTGATTCTATAAACTGAATAGCAGAGGAGCCACCTATTCGAGGTACAGCTAAAAGGAGCTCTTGCTGAACGCCATCCAGTACGTCTAAAAAGGCATTAATGTGTTCGCAGTTCTGAATGACAGAATCATAAGCAACTGAGTCGTCATTTAAACTTACTTCAGCTTCAGTTTTATATTCAAGAACAACACCATGTTCTTTTGTATGTTCAATTAATTTGCGAGTAAATCTCCCACGTTCTAAAAAAGGAAGATTCCCAACTAGAATGAAAAGTTCTTTGGCTCTTGAAACCGCGACATTAAGTATGTTTGGCTTTCTGTTCATCCATTGTAGGCTATTCTCTCTTTGACAAACTCGCGTTGAGAAAATCATCACCCGTTTCTCAGAACCCTGGAACTTGTGAACAGTGCCAATAGCGTCTTCTTCTATGCTCCGAAATCTCTTTTTTAGCCTAGCTCTCAGCGCCTTAGCATGAGCACTGAATGGAGAGACAACACCAATATCTTCAACGTGATATCCGCGCTCATTTACCAAGTATGCAAAGATGTCGTAGACAGCCTGCACCTCGTCCACATTGACCTGATTGCGAATCTGTCCTTCTACATGATAGGCGAGGAGGTTGGTTCCGTCTTTTCTCCCCTTTTCAGATCCTAAAAGCGAACCTAACGATTTAGTTTTACAAACTAAATGATAGCCAGCTATATCGCTACAGTAGTCAATAATGCTTTGTTGACAGCGAAAGTGCTCTTTGAGCTCAACTTCTTTTGTGAGTTCGCCTTTCTCATTACCGCTAGCTGCTCTGTGATAGGCAGTCGCTGTTTCTAATTCGCTAGGGCTGTACAAGGCATAATCTTTTTGTGTAAGTCCTTTGTCTAGAAAAGCCTTCTGTCGATAGTCTTTGAGCGTATTGTCACTCATTGAAACAATGGGTTCAATTTGAAACGGATCGCCAACTACTAAAGCTCTTTGTGTTTTCACGAGAGGCGGAAATGCATCGTGCAATAGAACCATGCCAGCCTCATCAATAATGGTGAGGTCGATACAGGGGCTGACCCAGGGAAGCATGTTTCGCACGGAGAGTAGAGAGCTTGTGATCACAGGAAACAGTAGGCTCAGTGCCTTCATCTGCTCATTGAGCGTTGGTGCCATCTGTTCTATACAGGTATCTTTACCAGATCCATAAGCGCCTAGCATCTTTTCATAGGCAGATAAAGACTGAAGCACTACTTCCTTTTGCCGTAGTGCTTCTTGAAGTAAGAACTGCTGCGACAGGTAAAATAGCGTTTTGTTTTGCTCGTGGTACTTGATGTGAAATGTTTGATAGAAATCTTCTATTTTTAACGATAATCTCTGTTCTATTATTTTCGCTTGAGCCTGAGTATGCTGAATGTTCTCTTGAGTTTTCCTCGCCTGTATTGCTTGCTCTCTCAAATCTGTTCTAATCGTCTGCAATTCTCGAAATTTAGCAAGACTCTCTTCTACCCGTTGGAGCTGCGCAGTTAGCTGCGCTCTGTTCATTGGAAGTGTTACTCCCTGAGTTTCTTGAATTGCCTGCTGACATCGCTCAGTTAACGCTTTAGCGATAATCTGTGGCTCTGTTTTTCCTAGGAGCCAAAAAAACCACCGAATCCAGCGAGGTATTCTGCCGGGTAGCTGCATCTGAGCCCGCTTAAACTGGGTCTGAATGTACTCATAGGTATCTTTTGGCAGCTGGTCAAAAGAAGCGAGTCTTTTTTCGCGGGATTGAAGCTGAGCGGTAGTGTGTTGAGCGGCTACCATTGCCTGCTGAAGCCTATCGAGGTCTTGCTTGAGCTGCTGTTCCTTTGCCTCATCTTGTTTGCGCTGCTGCTTTATCCGTTCGTATTCCGCAGCTTTCTCTTTAATCTCTGTGGTTATTGTTCCGATCTCTACTGCGCATCGCTCCGAAATTTCAACGTCGTAGGGATGACTCGATATATACGCCTTTGCCTTGCTCAACTGTTCAGCTGCACCGCCTGGTTTATCTATTTTTCTATTCTTTGCACCGCCTTCTAAATACAAAAAAGGCACAGGTAAATGTTGACTTGGTTGCTTGAAGTCGTGGAGTTTTTCGATGACATTATCGACGGCTCGATTATTGCTGCTGGCAACCAAGGTCAGGTTGCTGGTATCTGGGATGTTTTCAATAATGTGAATAGCACGTCTGACGATTTGCTGTGCGATTGCATGTAATATCAGCGTCGTCTTTCCGGATCCGGGCGGACCTTGCACAGCTGTCATCACTTCGGTCTTAGCACGCTTGAGCGCAACAACCTGTGAATCAGTCGGCGGGTTAGTGGGGAAAGCGCCTAATCTGTAAGTATCTGGCGCAGGTGTAGTAGAGGCTGCACCGAATAGATAATGATAGGCTGGATGTTCTGGGCGAACCCAGGGCTTATTCTTGCACTGTCTGATTGCCTTTAAGTCAGCCTGTAAGTTTTTCGAGAATCCGCTGCCCCTACTGTTGAAAAAATAGGGTTCCCTGACAATTCTGAATCTTGAGCTAGGGACTCGCTGCATCCAGTCTTCAAAGCTATCGAAAGGAAGGTCAAACGTCGTTTTTAGAAAGCGATGTAGTCCTTCTTTCGTGACTAGCTCAGCCATCTCCTCTGCTTCTAACTGACTAAACGCCAGTAGATTTTCTCCCACTTCAGTCATTGATAGCTGATTGATGTCCCATCCCCCTGGCTGGTGTTCTCCTGAAAGAATGGGGGCAATATCTAAGCCGAACAAAGGCATGTACGCACTTTCCCCTTTTTCTACCGTATAAATCTGTGGGAAGGATAATCGCCACGGCACAGCAGGAGATGACTTTCCTTGTGAGGTGCGTTTGTTGAGCTGATATGTTTTCTGTTGCTTCAAAAATAATGCTTTGTCTATCCGGACTGTATTTTGACGCAGGCAAATTCCTTCGAGAACTACGTCATCTTTTGACACCTTCGCTTCGCTGAGCATTTTGGCTTGGATAAACTCTAGCCACGCGTCCAAAATACAATCAACTTGAGTGTGGTCTTTCAAAGTGGTCTCCGGGTCTTTGCTCGACAGTGCTCAAATGTACTATTTTTGAAGCAACAGAAAACATATCAGCTCAACAAACGCACCTCACAAGGAAAGTCATCTCCTGCTGTGCCGTGGCGATTATCCTTCCCACAGATTTATACGGTAGAAAAAGGGGAAAGTGCG
>JBCCOH010000115.1:0-18160 GCA_039111275.1 Cyanobacteria bacterium P01_D01_bin.1
CTTTGGCAGTTCAGCAAAGACTAGTTCGATGTCGTCACTGTAGTCGGTGAGTTTGTGCTTCTCTTTGAGCTGGTAGCGAGAGATGACTTGCTCGCTGTGAGGAAACATATCGAAGTCGGTGATGGTCAAGGCGATGACTGGGTTGAGCAGGTCGTAGCCTTCGCCTGTTTTGAGCTGGGTGGAGTAAGCTTTAGCGGCGTTGTAAAGGACTCGCTTTTTGAAGCCAAGCACGTTTAGTACCTGCATTTCGATGATGACGGCTCTCCCGTCTACTAGCTGAGCTTTCACGTCTAGGAAGGAGTCCTTCATGCCTTCGATGCGAGGTGCCTGGTAGGGATCGATGATGTCTAGGTCTTTGATAGTAGAACTGCCGTCGTAGAGCAGGGCATTAAGAAAGCTCAGCAAGATGCCCTTGCTCTGCGGTGAGCCAAAGATCTTTTTGAAGGCGAAGTCTGTTTTGGGATTGATGAACGGAAACATCAGTCGCGTGCCCAGATAGAGAGAAGCTAGGTAGGTCCGAGCGGGGTGTTTTGTAGTTTAACGCTAAACTTTAACGCTAGAGCCTCTTGGTATATCAGGCTTACAAGACTTTCTCACCACTGACTTCAATCGCTTGCAGCTTATCTAGTCGAACGATGGTACCGTCCTCGAATTTGCAATAGTCTGCGCCATCTTTGGCATAGACGTCGACGATTTTAGTTTCGACGGCTACCTTTTCGCTTGCTTGATTTTGATAGGTGATTTGGCTAGTGCGGTGGAGAGTTGCGATCGCCTCCAACTTGTCATACAGCTCACAGCTCACTGGGGTATATTCACTCATGATTTCCTACACAAACTCATTACTCCCAAAAACTAGCACAGGCTATTCTACTCCCGCCTACTACCGAAGAGCGAGGGACTGCTACCGCCGCTGAAACAGGCCCAACCCCAGCACGTAGCAATAGCCGATAAAGAACAGCAGCAAGAAGGGAAGCGAGAGATAGTGGGTATGCCGCGCAGCGAAGCCGATGGTAATCGCTAGATACACCAGCATCAAGAACTCTAAACACAGTACCCAGGTCTTCGCACCGCGATATTTTTTGGCTTTCCAGGTCTCTGCGCTGTTGACTACGCCGTGCTTTGGTGTGCGCACGAAGTCGGTGCCCGTTCGTAGCAGTCCATCGCAGACGGCGACAGATTGGTTTAGACTCATGCCGATGCCCGTACTCAGCAGTAAGAGAATCTGAGCGCTAAACTGCCAGAGCGATAGCTTTTCGAATTGTTCTCGCTGCGATACCCAGTAAAAACCAAACAGATTTAGCGTAGTGACCACAAAGATAGGCAGATAAATAATTAGCCCATACTCCCAGTGGTGGTCTGAAATGTAGATCTGATAAGGCAGCGACAGCAGTAGCAGTACGATTAACAACAGATAGTTGAAGTTGTTCGTAAGGTGCAAGAAAGCTTCAAACTTTACATGCAGCGGCAGCTTTGCTCTACAGACAGTGCTCAGCATTTTTCTAGTCACCTGACTAGCGCCTTTTGCCCAGCGAAACTGCTGCGATTTGAACGAGTTCATCTCTACTGGCAGCTCGGCAGGAATGGAGAGCTGAGGAAGATAAATGCAGCGCCATCCCTTGAGCTGAACACGATAGGAGAGGTCGAGATCTTCGGTGACGGTGGTGTGCTGCCAGCCGCCTGCATCGGCGATCGCACTTGCCCGCCAAATGCCCGCTGTCCCATTGAAGTTAAAGAAACAGCCGGATCGATTGCGCGCAGTCTGTTCGATGACAAAATGGCCATCTAGCATCAGCGCCTGAATCTGCGTTAGAGAAGAATACTGCCTGTTGATATGCGACCAGCGGGCCTGCACCATTCCTACCGTTGGATCAGAAAAGTAATCCACCATCTGCAACAGAGTGTCAGCATTAGGGACGAAATCGGCATCAAAAATCAGAATCAGCTCGCTCGCTGTTTGTGCCAAACCATGGGCGAGCGCGCCTGCTTTGAAGCCTTTTCGAGATGATCGCCGCACATGAATAATATTGAAATTCTGTTGCTTTAGCGCTTCTACATTCTGATGACATAGCTGCTGCGTTTCGTCAGTCGAATCGTCTAAGACCTGGATTTCTAGCTTATCTTTGGGATAGTCGAGCTGGGCGATCGCATCCAACAGGCGCTCCACCACATACAGCTCATTGAAAATGGGTAGCTGCACAGTCACGCTCGGCAGATTGTCTCGCTCGAATCGATAGGCGGGTTTTGGCACCGTTGATCTGTACTTATAAAAGCGATAGATCATCAGCACCTTATGAAAGCCGTAGAGCGAGATTGTAGACAAGACGCCAAGATACACAATTGGTACCAGCGTCAGCGACGATTGAGAAAAAAATTGAGAAAGAGAGATTTCCATTCAGGCTACGCTTTGAAGTCTGTACCAAATTGGCAAATCCTGAGGTCTGTCAACGTCAGATAGCATTTCTAGCTGCGACATCGAAAGACCTAACGTCTGAGCTTTGTCGATAGTTTGTTGCAACACAGCAGCAGTACTCCAACTGATGTTTTTAAACAGGGCCTGTTGTGCAGTAGGGGTGCTTTGTTCGGCAGTCTGTTTGGCGCTCTGACGAAGACCGATCAGATAATAGCCGCCGTCTTTGGCTGGACCGATGACCAGGTCGTGATGGTCTAGCTGCTCGAAGGCTCGGTGGATATGCCGAACGCTTAAGTCAGGGCAGTCTGCACCGATGGCAATGACCTGAGTTGGCGATTGGTTTGGCGATTGAGCATCCCCTTCTGCAAAGGCTGATCGAAACCCAGACCACAGCCTCTCACCGAGATCGCCTTTTACCTGAGACCGATAGGATCGGTGTGGACCTAACCAAGCCTGCATCTCTTGCAAACTTGTCCCACTAAAATGGATTTGCGTCTCCCAGTCGGGATGGCTAATTTTGGCGAGCAAATATTCGGCCATTTGCCTTTGAAGCTGCGCGGCACCTGCCGCACCCAATGCAGGAATTAACCGAGTTTTGGTTCGTCCTGGCTGGGGATAACGCAAGAATAACAACAGACGACAGGAAGGGGACATTTTGGTCTTGTTATGGCTGTTCATTTAACGACCAGTCATAGTCGCTATAGCTGATATTGTAGTCGCCTGCTTTTAGATACTCGCGATCGCCCTCCTCTAAATACCCACTGATAAAATTCAGCACGGCCCGCTGATTTTCATCCCCTGCAAATCCTTCATCTGTCCCGTAGTCGGGCACCCAGTCCTCTCCAAACCAGTCGAAGATTTTAGAGATACTGACTTCACCTTGTTCTTTGTCGATCTCTAGAACTTCTTGACGAGCTAAGAAGACGCGCACCTGATCGTCGAGTTGTGTGTCTAGCGCTTCCCCGGTGAAGGGCTCCTGGCGCAAATAAGGACAGCTAATCGCCGCGCAAACCAAGGCCGCGTGAATACGAGGTTCGTTAAAGTCGGCACGCAGGATGTCATGCTCAATGTTGTTGAGCGTTTGCTGCGAGCCAACAAATCCATGCCGCTGGAATCGCCACACGCCAGTGATGTCTTTGATGCTGTCCTTGATCGGTGACTCATCAATGATTGACTTTAAGGTAAGTGAATTGTATGCATTGATCAACAAAGCGATTTTCTCGCTATCGCTCATGCTGTCGTAGGCAGATTGATCTAGCAATTGAATAGAGGCGTTGTAGCTGTCTAGCTGCTGACGGTCGGCTTGCAGGCTTTCGTAGTCTACGAGTCCTTGTTCATTCACGTACTTTTCTAAGACAGTTGCTAGCGCTGGCGTGTTGACGGTTTTGGTGTTTGCGGTTTCTGTCTGGGCGATCGCGTTTATATTGTCAGATCGAAAGGCACCCGCAACAAAGCATCCTCCTAACAGAAACAAAGTAGGAACAAGCGCTCCTAATAAGTAGGCGCGGCGGTGGGTGTTTGGAGACTGCTCAGAAGTCTTTTTTAATAAGCTTTTTGACATGGCGGTTGAGTCGCTGCGACGGCAAAAGGTGGAATTGTCGACAGCATAGACTTCAAAATCAGTCGCATTCTGAAATATCGCTGAGAGAAAGCTAAGTTCTGTTTAAGCGCTGCTAGTTTTGACAGCGTTCTGGTCCGGCGTTCCTCTACTCCAGAGCGAGATAGCCAATCCGAGAACAAACGGTCCCCACAGTGCCCATCGCTGTACGCCGCTGAGCATCCAGCCCTGCGATCCGGTGGCTAGACCATACGGCAGCGCAAAGTAGACAAAGGCCGATAGACTCACCAGCCGGGTGCCCCAGTTGCGGCTGGCCACAGCAAACGGCACTAGCCAGGTGAAATACCAGGCGTGAATCACTGGCGAAAGTAGCATCAGCGCTATGAAATAGAGTTCGGTGAATTTGCCAACCGGAAGTGATCGCACTAACCCCCACAGCACTATCCCCGCTAACGGCGGCGTATAAATCCAGTTCGCCCGCACCGACGCAGGCCATAGATCACTGACTAGCTGCGGAATCAGTGACGCACTCCGTCCATAGTTTACAAACGGGGAAGAGAGAGGAACCACTGGACAGGTAACACCTTCAAAAAGAGAGCCCTCGCAGAAAGGCAGGGTGGCGATCGCCAGCGGCAACAGTCCTAGCAGTAAGAACAACAGTCCGCGCCCCCATTTGCGTCGAGTGATAGTTTGCCAGACGATTAGAGCCAGCACAGGCAAAGACATCCATTTCACCGCAATGCTAACGCCGATTGCCGTAGGGGCATTGCATGCAATGCCCCTACGGGCCCTTTGATCAGCAGGAGACAGCAACCAAGCTGTAACCAGCGGCAACAAGAACAAACTATCGTAGTGTCCGCCGCCCGCGAAGCTGTAGATCACCAGCGGATTCCAGGCATAGATCAGTGTGGCTAAACGCCCAAACCGACGGCTGAGCAGCCAGCAAATTCCTAAGTCAGCGGCGACAAAAGTCGACTTGAACAGTAAAACGGACGGGGTGATTGCTGCTAACAGCCGAAACCAAAGCTGCGCAATTGGTGGATAAACTGCCGCCAAGTCTGGGTGGTTGATTTCTCCCCACCAGTCAAAGCGAAAAGGCACCAAAACATCCGCACTGGGGGGCAATAGGTAGGGGTTAAACCCCAGATTTTGAATATGTCCTTCCCAGAGATAGCGCCAGATGTCGTCGCCCGGATACATCGCTAGCATCACCAGACGAGGCAGGATAGCCAGCAGCCAAAACCAGCCGCTGCTGATGTTGTTCAATCCCCAAGACAGCACGAAGCCGATGCTCATCAAGCCCATTCCCCGCCAGAAAAGCGGAACCGCGTCAGGTTGATTGAGAAAGTCTCCGTGGGGCGTAGCGATCGCACTACCCAAAATCATCAAGAGCGCGATTGCCCACAGCAACCCCTGCTGAAATCTCTGCTGACGACTCACTTTCATGAGTCTCTGTCCATACAGCCCAGCCAACGTCGATAAAATCACCTGTCCAGCCCTAGCGCTTCCCACCACCGTCCCCGAAATCTTCGAGCGTCCCCCCTGCCTCGGCAGGTAATTCACCGGCAGCTCACAAATCCTCAGCCCGTGCTCGACGGCCTTGGCCTGCATTTCCACCGTCCAGCCAAAGCCGCGATCTGCCATGTTCAACCGATCGATGGCGGTTCGACGAATCAGCCTCAGAGGTCCTAGATCTTCGTATTTGCGTCCCCACCCCAGCCAGATTAGCTGGGTGGCCAGCCAGTTGCCGAAATTTTGTACAGGCGTGAGGCGCGATCGCCCAAAAGCATTTTCTCTGCGGTTCCCCAGTATCAGGTCATAGTCAGGCCGCAGTGCCAGCAGTTCACCTAGCTGCGACAGGTCGTCACTGCCATCGCCATCACAAAACAGAATCCACTCAACTCGCTTTGCTGCTGGCGTTTGTAGTCCGCTCCAGCAGGCTTGGCCATAGCCCTGTCGCGGCTCAGTGACTACACTGGCACCGGACTGGGCAGCGATGGTTTGGGTGCGATCGCGACTACCATTGTCCACCACACAGATCTGCGTAATCCCCTGTTCCTGCAACCCTAAAATCACCCCTGCGATCGTCTCCGATTCATTCAGCGCCGGGATAATTGCTAGAACAGACTCTTCCACACGAATTTACTCTTTTTTCCGTATCAGAACCATAGCTTTGGTCGCTTGACTGAGGTACAGATTTAACAGCTAAAAGCTACATGTAGCAATAGGTCAAGCGACTCGCGTTTCTCTAATGCGCACCTGTTTAGCGCAAAGAGTTCGACACAATCGCAGCTCCTTCCCTTTCGGGGGGTTTGGGGGAGCCCGGGCCCCCAAGCAGCGTATACAGTCTCCAAGCAGAGGAGGGGTTCAGGGGAGGAAATCCCCTAATCTTGCCGCCTTGCCGCCTTGCCGCTTACCGTTTTGTTCTCCCAAGTGACTCTCATCAAACGCTAAACGCACACTCTAATGCATTAGAGAAACGCCATAAATCCTGCCAAATAATTCGCATTTGTCTAGCAAAACTTCATTCTATAGCTGCGCCCATTCCAACATCAAAGGTCACGACAAGGTCGTTGTAATCAGCATCGCCAAGCCCAGGCAGATCCTCAAAGCCGACGGCGTTGTTACCCAAAAGCTTCACATGATCGTTGCTGTCGCTATTCGCACCTAAGAAAGAGAAGTAGGTTTCGCCCGTATCTTCTACCGTGATAAAGGTGCCAAACAGCTCGTTGCCGATAGTGGCATTGAAGGTGCTAGAGCTGTTATCTTGCGTGGCCAGCCTCAAATCGAGCGCATTTTGCAGGGCAGCGGCTCCGTATCCAGCATCGCCGACTTCAAAGGTGGTGTCCCCTACGCTGACCGCGCCAGTGAGGTCGTCAACAGCATAGAGACCCACACTACTCTCGAAGGCGGCTTCACGGAAGACGGTGAACTCAACCGTTGTGCTAGGCCCTGCTATGTCCCGAAAATCAAAGGCGACTGCGTCATCTTCCCCTAATGCCGCGCCTGGTGCCGCAGGCTTAACCAAGTTAGGTGACTCCGTATCCAAATCAGGTGTGAGCGTGAGTGCGGTGCCAGCCCCAAAGTCCAGCCTCACACCTTCGGGAGTGACAGAAGCGGTTGCGGTCCTCGTTTCTTCGTTCTCAGTCAGTTGAAACTCCAGTACTTCGCCCTCGCTTACTTCCAGTGCAAAGCTAGGTGCAAAGCCATCAGCCAGCTCGCCCTGTCTTAGCAGAGAGAACGATCCGACTTTTGTAAGCACGTTGCCCTCGCCTACCGCGAAGATTTCAAGCTCGCTAGCGTTGTCAACACCAATTTCATCTAGCGAAAAGCGAATGGCCTCAGCACCGTCTAAGTCTGTCAGGGTCAGCCGCTGGCCATCTTCGCTGGGCGTCAAAGTACCAGTACTATCGCTGCTTTGTAAGTCAAAGCCGATAATTAGCGGGTCGTGGTCAGAGTTGCGATAGGGCGTGGTGGCGTCAAACAGGCTAGGGTCGCGGCCAAAGTCTAGGTTGTAGTCGATCGCGTCTGGCTCGTCGGCGTTGACGTGCCATTCGGTTGCGCCTGTCACCTGAGAGATCAAAGACGTATTCGCCAGGCCGTAGTCGAGTGTCCCGTACTGACCGCTAAAGACAAACGAATATGAAGATTCTGGACTGTCAACCACGTTGGTGTAGCCTTCGCCCTCTAGGAAGGTAATCGGCTCTTCTTTGGCGTAGGCATTCAGATCGCCAATGATTAGATAGTCTGGATCACCGCTGCCCGTGGGGTCGGTGTCTAACCATGCGTCGAGCGCCTGCGATGCCTGCAAGCGAATGGCGTTGTTGTTGCCTGCGCCATCGCCGCTGTCCTCATTGCCATCACCCGTGCTAACGCTACCCTTCGATTTGAAGTGGTTCACCGCGACGGTCATCTGCTCGCCAGTTGCAATCTCTTCAAAGGTGACAGCTAGCGCAGCGCGGTTCGTGCGTGGCCCATCGAATACAGGATTACCAAAATCCAGTCCTAGTCCTGGCAAGTCAGAGTCGTCTAGAATTTCTACGCTCGTGCCCGGTGCCAGCCGCGCTGTACTGTTCTTGTAGATAGCGCCCACAGAAATCGGATCGCCTGTATCGACAAACGTTCTGCCCGAGTCAACAGCAGAATAGATGTCAGCGCCTGCTCTGCTGTTTAGCGTATTCACCAGCGTATCGATGGCGTACTGCCCATCACCGTTTTGGTCGCCGCCGAACTCATTTTCTATCTCAACGAGTCCGAGGATGTCTGCGTCGATAATTTCAATTGCCGTGGCTAGCTTGGCAAGCTGACGGTCAAACTCCGCCTGAGAGTCTGCGCCACGCGGATCAGAGCTATCAGGGCCACTACCAGGATTGCCCTCTATGTCTAGCGTGGTAAAGAAGTTAAGCACATTAAAGCTAACGACCTTTAGGCTGCCGCCGACGGGATCTGGCTCAGATGGACGCGGATTAGTCGGCTGAAAATCAACTGGATCAGTGGGCTGGATGCGATAGTCATCGAAGCCAAAGCTCAAGATGCCAGTAATGCCGCTGACGGTATCGCCACCGCGCAGCGGGTTGCTGCTGCTGAGCGGGTTGCCGCCACGTCCGTAGATAATGGTGTCTGGGTTTTGAACGGTTTGGCCATCGTCTAGAACGATGCGGCGCTTGGTGATCGCATCCTGATAAGCAGCAAACCCATCCGGGTCAGGGGCATTGAACTGTGTGTACTGGTCTAGCCGACCGTCGGTACCCGATGCGTTGCTATCGCCATTGGCAGAAAGGACCACTTCGCCAAATCGATCGAGGTTGAAGTACTCGGTGACAAACAGCGTATCGGGAATGGTGATCTGCATTCCCTCAAAGGCTTCTAGGTCTTCTACCGCAGCCACAGGAAAGTTAACGGTCGCGGCGGTCGGTAGCGCATCTGTCCCGGCGATCACAACGGTGACATCGGTCAGTTCTGTGAGTCCGTTGAACTCGGTAACAGTGCCTGTGACCTCGACCACATCACCTACGTTCACATCGACCGCAGGCATATCCCCATCGAAGATGAACAGCCCTTCGGACGTGGCGGCATTATCATCCGCATCGGCATCTTCTTCTTGGGTGTAGAAGCCGTTAAGGTCGCCGTTTGTACCGGCGCCATCTTGATAGTCGCCTACGACCACCGCTTTTACAGTGACCTCGCTATCTACTAGGGGGCTACTCTCGCCAGTTAGGGGGCTACTCTCGCCAGTCCCCTGGATTGTGCTGATGGGTGTGAAGGCGATCGCGTCATCGTTTTGGATAGTGCCATCTGCACTTGCGGTTGCGATCGTTCCAGCAGAGGGATTAGACAGCGTGATCGTGAATGGCTCATCCGGCTCCGAGCCAGTATCGCCAGAGACCGTTACCGTAATCGTTTCGCTATCGCTATCAGCCGCAAAGTTAACGGTGCCTGTCGGCAGAGTCCCGCCAAAGTCTTCCGCATCGGCGATCGCGCTAGTCACTGCAAAATCGACCGTAGCTGCGCTGCTAGTATCTCCAGAGCGAGTCACGGTGAACGTAAACGAAGTCTCGCCGCTATCGCCCTCAGCCTGAACCGCCTCTGCGGCTGCGATAGAGAACGTTGGCGATTCATTGTTGTTATTGACAGCCGTAGAGTTAATAGCGCCGAAGGTATCAGAGCTTAAGGTTGGATCAGTATCAAATATGGCCGCTGTGACGTCTGTCCCACTGACATCGAAGACAGCACCACCATCAGGATCGTTGACTGCGTACAAATCGCCTCGGCTAGCATCCCGAAAAATTAGTCTAGGTTCGTCACCCGTAAACTGAAAGTCTGTTCCACCTAGCCCTGCGCCGTATAAATTCGCGATATCACCTTCATTATCAGAGACGCCAATCGCATCAAACACGGTACCTAACGCAGCGATATCATCAATGATGCCATCGTCATCAGCGTCTAAGTCATTGCCAATCTCGCCTGTGAATGCCGACAGCAGCGCCACCGTGAAAGATGGATTCTCTAAGTCAGGAACATTGACTACCAGCAGGCCGTTTGCATCGAAAGTCCCTGAAACCTCAGCGGCTCGATCTACTGATCCGATAGTGTCGTCGTCGCTTTCGATGCTGATGATAGAACCGCTGAATTCTGTGTCTGGCGTACCGCTGATTTCAAACGTCGAATCGCTAGGATCTGTGCCTGCTGGGTTAGGTTGGAATTCGCTGATAAGTGGATCCATGAATCTTTAGATATATTTTGACTGCGCATTGCGGCTGTAAGCTAGGCAAGCACCGTATTGTATGATGTGCCTATCGAGTTCTCTTGTCTTCTATGACACCCGAGCAGCTACTAGAGCGGATAGTGGAGCAGCAGGCAAGTAATACGCAAGCAATTGGCGCTTTAAGTCAGAGGCTGAACTTTTTAGTATCCGAGTTTATTCGCCCTAGTGCTCAGCAGCAGTTGGAGAGCACAGAGCGGATAGGTAGGCTTGTAGACGTTATCGGAGCTAGTCAGGCGCAGATAGGCAGACTAGCAGATGCCACTGGAATCAGTCAGGAACGGATAGATAGGCTAGAAAACATAGCTGAAGCTAGTCAGGAAAGGATAAACGGACTAACAGATGCTGCTGAGACCAGCCAAGAAGAAATAGACAGATTAGTGAATGTTTCTGGGGCTAGTCAGGAACGGTTAGATAGGCTAGAAAATACAGCTGAAGCTAGTCAAGAACGAATTGATAGACTGGTGGTTATTTCTGAGGCCAGTCAGGAACGGTTAAGTGGGCTAGCAGACATAGCTGAAGCCAGTCAAGAAAGGATTGATGGACTAGCAAATGCTGCTGAGGCTAGTCGAGAACGGTTAGATAGACTGGAAAATATAGCTGAAGCTAGTCAAGAACGAATAGACAGGCTAGTGGATGTTTCTAGGGCCAGTCAGGAACGGTTGGATAGACTGGAAAATATAGCTGAAGCTAGTCAAGAACGGATCGATGGCCTGCTAGATGCTGCTAGGGCCGGTCAAGAACGACTAGACAGGTTAGACGCTAACGTTGAAGCTAATCAGGAACAGATAGCAAGCAATGCGCAGGCAATTACGGCGCTGACCACCTCAATAAATGCTTTTGACGAGCGTCTGGGGGAAACTCGTACCATCGTCGCTCAAAACGCCAGCCGCGCAGCCCAGCTAGATGTAAGGCTAAATCAGCTTTCTGCTGAGATGAGTGCGTACATTGAGGAAAGTAGAGCTTCTAGAGCCCAACTCTCTGCCGAGGTGAGTGCGTATGTTGAGGAAGGTAGGGCTTCTAGAGCCCAGCTTTCTGCTGAGATGAGTGCGTTATCTGTTGAGGTGAGTGCACTGGTGGAAGAGAATCGAGCTTTCAGAGAAAGCCAGCAAACCCACCTTGCGGCCATTATCGCCAATGGCAGACGTATTGACCGACTAGAGCAAGCTAGTTAATACGATGCGTCCGTCCGTTGGCTGTGCTCTCGCTTTACTCCTGCGTACTGATTGTCAGCACTTGAGGAGGCGTTGCATCCGGTGGATACAGAAACTGAACATTGACATCCCTTTGCTCGCCGGGTGCTAGCGTCATTGTGACTAGCGGTTGCCCCTGCTGGCCATGGCGCTGTTCTATGTATGTGAAGGCGGCGCGAGATCGGCCATCGTCTTCTTTGTAGACAAACAGCACCGTTCCTCGAAAGAAGACTTTGCCCGATGGCTGCTCGTAAAACTGTAGGGCGTCTCTGAGGCTGTCGTTTTTGATGGGCGTTTGCACAGACAGTGAAACTGTCTTTGGGCTCTGCGTATGGTTGTGTAGTGGCAGCGTCAAGTTGTACTCGACGCCGTAGTTGCCGTTGGATCGATAGGCTGTGTCTCTGTAGCGAGCTAGGATAGGCGCGCTCTGGATTTGACCTGTGCCTAGGGTGTTGCGCTCTAACGTGCTGAGGCCATAGGAAATCTGTTCGCCTGGGTCGGGAATTGATAGCTGATTTCGATTGCGATCGCGCAGTCTTGCTCGCCACTGAGAGCCCTGAGAAATTCCAGAAACGCGACCATAGCGGAATGGATTGGTGCGGCTACCAGGCCTGCTAGGTGGCTGATCGCGAGGATTCGATAGCTGCCCTCGAAAAAGCAGATATTTCCAGTCATCTAGAGTGGGTACCTGCTCTTGCCCATCGACCTGCGGAGCATGCATGGCCAAACTGGCCACGTAGAGTGGACCGCTGCTGTCTACTCGGATCAGGGTAGAGCGACCGTTGAGCCGTGCGCCTTCCCCAGAGCTGACGTTTCTAGGCGGTGGGGTGATGGTCGCGCCAGACGGATGCGTTCCGTCTGTGGGAACGTTTAGGCGGCGCAGCGGAATTGGCGCGTTGAGCAGCAGGTGCGAGGTGCGAGCTGGAATCGTCACCTGCGTTGGGAAAACGGCATGGCGGTGATCGCGCAGCACATCATTCACTACCCGGCTACCCGGCCCGGAAAAGTTGTTGCTATACAGGTTCGAGGTGCCAGAGGCGATCTGATTCCAAGCAGATTCTTGACTGATGTATGACGCGCCTTCTCGAATCGATAGCGTGACAGCGCGGCTGCCTGGATTATGTACGATAACTCCATTGAAGATTGTTCTATCATCACGATCATCTTGCCCACGGGCCACATGGTGCGAAAAAATATCAAAGCGACCGCTCAGGGGGTAGTTGAGGTGGGCCGAAGGCGCACTTTTTCCCCTGGAAGGAAAGGTGGAGAGTAAGATGCCGTCTGATTCGATGATCTCCGGGCTATTACTATTAAAGACCGGTATTGTATCTAGTCGTCCGGGGAGAGGACGGACGGTTTGCGGCAGGGTGATAATCTCGCTCTGGTTCTGGGCGATCTGGTTCTGGGCGATCTGGTTTTGGGCGATCTGAAGCTCTGCGGTCTGATGCTCGTTGGAGTGCCTGGTAGGAAGAAGAAAGTCTGTCTGTAAAAGCCCCAAGACAGAGGGTGCCGCTACGGAAAGGAGAGAAATAAGAGAGAACATCAAATCAGTTACCTGCCTGACTAGCTAAGAGTTACGGACGCGATCGCCTACGCTCTAGACTACAGAAGATATCACCCACAGGCTGATCGGGCAAACGGATATAAACAGATTGGGGCTTAGCGTTTTTAGGCTTTGTTTTTAGGCTTTGTGGTTTAGGTAAAACTCAATTCGTTCCTCAAGCTGGTTGATAGGGATATTTTGGGTCCAGTATTCTGTTAGCGCATGACCAAACGCCCAGGCTCTGCGGCTTGCAGAATGCTGATCGCTGCTCCTTGTCAAGATAGGCCACAGCGCGAGCAGATCGAAGCTACTTGCTTTAGAGTCACGAGCTGCATTCCCTGCTGAGAGGAGTGAGAATAGCTCGTAGGCCATTTGCAGCTTGCCTAGGACAATTGGCCCTTCTTCGACCGGGATTTTTTCGATCAGCAGTGCGCCTAGCGCGGGAGTGCCGGTTGTCATGGTCGCGATGAACTGTAGGACCGGACTTTTGAGCAGTTTGGCCAATCCTTCGGTAGTAGACATTTGGAAGGTAATGCGGTCGATGATTTTGGCAGCGGCCTCAGAGCGCACCTCTTGAGCGCGCAAGAACCGGGCTATGCGTAACTGCTTTGCAGGGGCGATCGCCTCTATCAAAGCCAGACCTAGCGCCTGGTCGCCCCAGGCTTGACGGCCCTGGGTCTGGTCGCTAGTCACTAGCGGCAGCACCTGCTGACAATAGTCTGCTAGCTTTTCTGCTCGGTAGCTCACTGCCTCACGAATTGCTTTTTCTTTTGGCCAAGCTCCTGTTTGCCAGTGGTAGGGTGGACTCCACTCGCGTACAGGTCGCAGCCTGTCTACTTGGGTGACGATGGCAATCGCTGGTAAATCCGTCACTTCCGCTCGCACTTCATCTAGAAAGTCAGCATCCATCTGTAGGGCGGGATCAAGCGCGGGCGTCACCAGTAGAAGCACATCGGCCTCAGTCGCATAGTCAATGACCTGTTCTCGCAGATCGCCCCTAGCCACCTGCTCGTACCCCGGCGTATCCCATAAAGTCAATGCCTCTACCGATCCAGCATCTGGCGATCCAGAATCTGGCTCAGCTCCTGAGTTGGATAGTGAACTAGAAATTAACTCATGCGTACCACTTATCGACCAGCGATAGCTCTGAATTCTATCTGTGCTCGGCAAGACATCTACTGCCGCTCGCTCAGACTGAAACAGCGTATTGACCACGCTGCTCTTCCCCGCTCCCGTTCGCCCTACTAGCAGAATGCTGACTGGCTTTTGTGCCACAGCTTCGGTCGGTTCTGCCTTCTCTAAGATCTCTCTCAAGGTCTCTGTCTTTGCTTTTGGCAGCGCCGTTGGTGCTTCGGCGAGCACAGTATCTAGCTGGGTACTGCCTTCGCCGCCGTAGAGCGCAATCGCCTGCTGCGCCAGATTCCTTAGCGCCGTCTCTCTCAGCATAGTGCTCAGGTTGAACACAATTTGCTGGTTGGCCTGGCTCATATTTTTGGCACTGACCTGACGGGCGATCGCCGCTGCCGGATTGAGGGCCCACTGCGCCCAGTTAAACGCCTTCACAATCTTTCTCGCTGAGGGCTCTAGCTTACGGTAAAGCTCTACGCCCTCTACCATCTGGCCGATTGAAACTTGACTGAGAACGGGCGATAGCTTCTGCATCATTCGGTCAGTATCATCCACGGTGCCGCGAATCAATCCATAGGCTTCTGGCACGTAGATACTTAGCAGCGGTCGTTTGACTTCTGGATGGTAAATTTGGGCGATCGCACCCACCAGTGCCAAACAATGCTGCCAAAAAAGCTGCCAGTCTTCCCAGACTGGGGGATCGTCCTGGGCTTTTCTCAAGATGTCTGACAACGCCGCTTCGATTTTTACGATCGGATCAACATGCTCACCTGAAGTTTTGCCTAGCTGGGCTTTGCTATGGGACAAGCTTTCTGCGGCTTCTGCGTTGGCTTCTTCTAGCTCAGCGGTCATTTCTGAAACGATAGCCTCTGCCTGCGCGATCGCCGGACGAGTCCACCGCACCACCAGCCATCGCCAGCCCAATAGCACAAAGATAAACACCGCCCAAATCCAGTTCAGATGCCACGTCCTGATCTGCTGTCCGGCTGCCACCAGCAAGAACGTCACAATCACAGCAATCGGCGCAATTAAAACGGCTACCCGCCACGGCTTAAGTCGCATTAGCACAGCTTTTCTCCCTTCAGCAGCACGCGCCGAACCGAGCCAATGCCAAACTCAACGCTTGCCTTTGAGTCTAATACCTAGCTTTTGATTATTGGGCCTTTAATTACTGGGCTGTTAATTTATGAAAAGCTTTACTTCAGCTATTAGAGCCTTGAATTCTTGAATATTTAGCTATTCGCTGCGATTGAAAGCAGCCTTGCTCATACTCAACAAAAACTGTGGAAGCTCAGCTTCCTCTAGATTAATTTCGCTTAAGTTTGTTTCCAAAGCGACAAACGAAGATTGCTCTAGCTCCTGCAGACTATAGGTCGTAGCCGCTAGCAGCACGATAAAAGCCGCACGGAGCCAGATGGGTTGTTTTTTCTGGGAGGGAGAACGATAAGACACTAAAAAGAAAATATAGATTGAGCCGAACAAAGGAGAAAGTATGTAGATGCTCGCACTCTGTCACTGAAGCTAAATTCCATGTAGATGAAGTACATGTATACAAAGCGCAGATAAACAAAAGGCAGATAAACAAAAGGCAAATGAAATGTAGATGCCAGCGGTGTAATGCGCTAGGGCGACACCGGTAGCCGGTATTGCTAACTACAGACTGAATACAGACAGAGCACCCTAAGACCGGAAACACAGCTAAGACGAACACATCTATTTGACTGACTGGCTTAACTGACTGGCCGTTCACTGGCCGCTCTTTTTTACGGTCCTTAGATCTCACTGTGGTACTTTCACCATGAGGAATGCTTCGATCCCTATTGAGGTTAGTCTTTTGTGAGTACTGGATATTACAATACTTTCTTCTAGAAAAATTGTATCAGTAAATACAACCTGCCGCAAACCTCTAGACCGGGTTCGACTAGGTCTTCTGACCAGGTCTTCTATGGGTCAAACGCTGACTATACTTGGTGATCGCCAACAGTCAGAATCTCTCTTTGAAGCTCTCTTAAAGATATTCAAACAAAGCGATATAGTGGCTAGTAGCACTCTCTTTATTCTCTTTCAAAGCGCAACTAGAAATAATAGGCGTAGTTACAGACAACAGAACGGAAACAGATGGCTCTCATGACTCAAGCAAAATCAGGTGATACTGTTAGAGTTCATTACACCGGCACGCTCAACAACGGTCAGGTGTTTGACTCTTCTAAGAATCGCGATCCCCTAGAGTTTACGCTGGGTACGGGGATGGTGATTGCGGGCTTTGATGTAGCGGTAACCGGACTATCGCCGGGCGAGACAATTACAGCCAAGATCCCGGTAGACAAAGCCTACGGTCCCTATCAGAAAGATATGGTTGCAGACATAGAACGCGCCAATATTCCAGCCGACTTTGAACTAGAGGTCGGTCAGCGGTTGGAGATGCAGGTCCCCGGTGGGGATGCGATGGCTGTGACGATTACTGATATTCAAGGGGATAC
This sequence comes from Cyanobacteria bacterium P01_D01_bin.1, assembly GCA_039111275.1. Taxonomy (GTDB): domain Bacteria; phylum Cyanobacteriota; class Cyanobacteriia; order Phormidesmidales; family Phormidesmidaceae; genus Phormidesmis. The sequence continues at coordinate 16,575 of JBCCOH010000115.1, forward strand.
CGTTACGCTCGATGGTAATCACCCGTTGGCTGGTCAGGATCTGACCTTTGAGCTAGAGCTAGTCGAGATCGTCTAGTAAGCTGTCTGATAGCACAAGCTGCTGACCCGCCCTGCCCTACTGGGCATCCCTCCTTGAGAGGGGACCTACTTCAGGAGAGGAAAACGACAATGACGACTTATCTAATTACTGGAGCGAATCGTGGGATCGGCTATGAGTACTGCAATCAGCTATCGGCGCGTGGAGATGAGGTAATTGCGGTTTGTCGAGAGCCCTCTTCTGAATTGCAGGCTTTGGCAGTCGAGATAGTCAGTGGTATTGATGTGTCTGATGCGGGGGCGATCGCAACCCTAAAAGAAGCCCTAAATAATAGACCCATTGATGTTTTAATCAACAACGCGGGGATCTATCGCCAGTCGAGCCTAGGATCGCTGAACATCGACGGGATTAAGGAGCAGTTTGAAGTGAATGCGATCGCGCCCCTAGTCCTCACCCAGGCGCTACTCCCTAATCTTGTTAACAGTACCAAAAACGCCAAAGTCGCGATTATGACCAGTCGCATGGGCTCAATCGAAGACAACACCTCTGGCGGCACCTACGGCTATCGCATGTCCAAGACCGCCGTTTCTATGGCTGGAAAATCGCTTTCGCACGACCTAAAGTCCAAAGGCATCGCCGTCGCCATCCTGCATCCTGGCCTAGTCAGCACAGGTATGACCAACTTCAACAGCAGCGGCATCTCCCCTGAAGAGTCCGTCAGAGGTCTGCTGAAAATTATCGATGCCCTCACTCTCGAAAATACAGGCACCTTCTGGCATACCAACGGAGAAGTACTGCCTTGGTAGTCAATGACAACAGCTATCCCAGCTTACACACTGCCTCTGCGCCTAGTTCAATCCAGCCGTGAATCAATCCAGAAGTAGACTGTGCCGCTGCACATTTCCCGTTTCGATCGACCACGATTACGCCGCCTTCCCCTTGCACTTTTCTCACTAGGTATTCGACCCCTGCTGCGGCTGCTCCTGCCGCGTCTAGATCCTTGAACTGCACATAATCAGAGACGGTCTTGGCAAATACTGTGCGCAGGAACTGTTCGCCGTACCCGGTTGCGGATACTGCGCAGGTCTCATTATCGGCGAATACTCCCGCGCCGACAACGGGTGTGTCCCCGACTCTTCCCCAGCGCTTGTTGACCAGGCCACCGGTCGAAGTGGCCGCTGCCAAGTTTCCACGAGCGTCCATGCAGGCCGCCCCCACCGTACCCAGTTTTTGAATGGGCTTCTGCGCAGGCTTTACCTTTTCGTGGTCGAGCATCATCCGTCCCGCCGCCTGCGCTTCTTTGAGCTGCTTGATTCGAGCACTAGTGATGAAATAGTCGTCGTCGCGCAGTTCGGCTTGGCAAAACTTGGCGAATTCCAACGCGCCTTCGCCCGCTAGCATGACATGATCACCCTGCTCTAGAACCTGTCTTGCGAGCGAGATAGGATTCTTGACCCGTTTCACACAGGTGATTGCGCCTGCTTTTAGATCTGCTCCATTCATCAGCGCCGCGTCCATTTCTACCTCACCGTTCTCATTGAGAACAGAA
>JBCCOH010000116.1:0-18102 GCA_039111275.1 Cyanobacteria bacterium P01_D01_bin.1
GCGGTACTAGGCGGTGCGACTATTTTGATGTTTGGCAGCGTCGCCGCAGCTGGGATAAAAATTATCTCTACGATTGAGCTGGGGAGAAGAGAAACTCTGATTCTGGCAACTTCTTTGGGCTTGGGTCTAGGTGTGACGTTCGACCCAGACTTTCTAGTCGGGCTACCGCCTTTGGCTCAAAGCATTTTCTCGTCTGGAATTTCGACAGGCGGAATCTGCGCGCTGGTACTCAATATCTTACTGCCGGGTGAGCGGCGGTAAGGATAGTCGCGTTCTTTTCTCCTATGTTCTGTGGCTTCTACGGCTTAGAAGGGTCGAAACGTCACTTTGGCGTTTGAGTGTATATCTAAGCGCTAAGTCAGTCACAACTCGGGTGTTTTCAGTCAGCATGTCAGTCATTGGTCGATTTAGATAGAGGCATCTGGAAAAACCGAGGTCGCTACTGCGAACTTCGATTTCTAGTTTTTGCCTTTGTCCATTTCACTGGAGATACTTTCTCATGCCAAGACAATCTACAACACTCATCAAACCCTTAGAAGATGGCGCATCACAAGTCTCAGCGGCGGTAACCTATCCGCTCTATTTCCCTGCTGCTGCCGAAGATCTACCCTATGGGCATTTTTGGTACTACTCACGCGCACATAGTGGAACCGCTGTAGCAAACGACTTTACGGGTATTCGATACGACCAGTCGGTAGAGAAATGGAACGCGGATACAACTAGTAAGACTAATGAGGAAACCGTAATTTGGTCTGTTCCAGTTCGTGCCGCAGCCGACGGTGAAGTTATCGCTGGTTGGCGAGGCTTTCCTGATGGCGTCAACGGCGTCAATCCGTACGATGATACCGTGCAGACAAAAGGCGGCAACTATCTAGTCATCCGTACAGACGATGATCATATTGTTTTTTACGCGCACCTTCGCCAAAACTCTATCCCGGCTGAGCTGTTGCCCAACTCTGTTGGAGAAACGCCAAAGAATGTCAAAGCAAAAACAGGCTCTTTCCCAACAGAATATTTAGTGCCTGCCGGACAGCGGAAAAGAGTCCGTACGGGTCAATATCTGGGCCAGGTTGGTCATTCTGGAAACTCAACCGGTCCACATCTGCATATGCACGTACAGAAAATCGAAGAAACCCAGCCAGGTGTCTTTACCCTAAAAGAGACTGTCCCTGCCCGCTTTTATGGCGCTTCAAAGGTTCAAGGCTTTAGCCACGGGAACATATCAGAAAACTGGTCTGCCCTGAATGGCCATGTTCTCAACGATATTCTTCCAGATGGGACGATTGCTATTCTCCCTGAAGCGGGAAGACGCCCAGGACTCTCTGCTCGGGCTGCTAACCGTCTAGATGTCGTCGCTCGTGATGAACATCGCCATTTGCTGTTTAAGTATTGGAACGGTGAAGAGTGGAGCGATTGGAAGAATCTTGGCGGTACTTTGACCTCTAACCCTACTTGCGCTTCCTGGTCATCTGAGCGCGTCGACTGCTTTGGTCGCGGTACGAATATGCGCCTTCATCACAAGTATTGGACTACCTCCGGTGGCTGGAGCGACTGGAATGAGCAGCCAGGACTGTTGACTTCTGCGCCTGCCGTGGTTGCCCGCGATGACCAAAAGCTAGATGTGTTTGCTCGCGGCAGAGATTTTGGCCTGTGGCATAAAGCTTGGAGCGACTCCGCTTGGTCCGACTGGCAAAGTCTAGGTGGCCATCTTAGTTCTGCGCCTGCTTGTACTTCCTGGTCCAAGGATCGAATTGACTGCGTCGCGCGCGGTCGCAATAACAATCTCTGGCATATCTACTGGGATGGTCAAACCTGGAGTGATTGGAGTGAGCTAGGGGGTGCTCTGACCTCTGGCCCTACTATCGCTAGCCGAGGATACAACCGCCTAGACATCTTTGCCCGTGGTCAAAACAACCATTTGTGGATGAAGCAGTGGAATGGTACCTGGAGCGATTGGAGCGATCTTGGTGGCGTTCTAATGGCTGGGCCTAGCGCTGTGTCCTGGAATAGTTCGCGCATTGATGTGCAGGCTGTTGGCCAGAACGGTAATCTCTGGCATCTTTACTGGACGCCTAGCGGATGGTCGAGCTGGAAGGATCTGGGAGACTTTGAGTAGATAGCCAATAGATAGCTAAGGGGATCGCGGTATGGTTACTCAGAGCTGCGATCGCCCGTGCGAATAGCTGTCTATTCTTCTTGTGTCTAAGTGATCGCGTCTACCAATAATCTACGTTAGCAGGCACGTTCAAAGACCCTACCGCGAAGGCAATATCGCCCATCAGTTCGTTCATCTCTCCGGTTGTTTGATTCTGTTCATCTCTGAAACGTTTTGTTGTGTTAAGCGCAACAGCAATATGAACATCCGCAACGTCTAGCCCTTGCGATAACTGACCTCTGCGATAACTGACCTCTGCGATAACTGATAAGTGTCCTGGAACAAGAATACTTTAGCCGCGCCACCCCCTGTTTGGAAAGGGCGCGGCTCTTGGTGCGCAGTTAGGTTCGCCGAAGTGCCAATGCTGTAGGTGCCGTCTTCGTACCAGGTGTAGACTCGGTCGTCGGGCGCAATCGCGCTTTCGCTCTTAGCAGCCTTCCTGACAGTTTCCTTGGCCAAAAATCCCTATCACGCGCTCGATGACTTCTTTCGGCGGATGTGGGTTGCTGCTGGTCAGCCTTGAGAATTTTCTATGCAGACGTTAGATAAACATAGAGTTTTCACTTCTCTCAGTCTGTAGCCTGACCAGTATCATATTCTGTGTAGGCAGAGGATTTTCTGATGACGGTAGCTGTTTCTATTCCTAGTTTTTGCGAAGGTATCCAGCATTTTGGATCTGTCACTGCTGATTTTGAGCAGTACGGAAAGGAAGCAGCGATCGCACCCGATCAGCAGGCGATTACCTCCCCAAGTGATCCCGCCGCCGTCTACCAAACTCGCCTAGCCGCCGACGCTCTGCGCTATCTGACGCTGCACATCACTGCCAGTAAACAATCCGGTCACCCCGGCGGATTTGCCAGTATCGCCGACGTGATTGCCTCGCTGATTATGCTGGGCTACAAGAACCTGATTACCGAGGTCGGCCACCACGCACCTGGTTTCTACAGCACCGTTTTTCTAGACAGCTCTCTAGAAAAGATGGGGATTAAAACCGTTCAGGAGATGGGCGATCGCTTCCGAGAAACCCACGGGCTGCTCGGCCATCTCTCCGGCCAAATTCCTGGTTTACTCAGCCCGGCAGGTCCGCTTGGCCAGGGTCAGCACTTCGCGATGGCCGCAGCCAAGCTCCATCCCGACCAGCTCTTCCCCGTCACCATTGGCGATGGTGGCCTAGGCGAACCCTACATCATGAGCAGCTTTGGCCACTTCAACACCATCTATCCAGATGTCACCAACTACCTGCCGATCCTAGTCTGGAACGGCTTTTCGCAAGAGCACCACAGCATCGTCTCGACCTACACAAACGAGCAGATGATCGCCTACTGGGAAGGCAACGGCTTTGCTAAGGTCATCTTGGTCGATGCCAAAGAGTACGACGATGCCAGCCAGGAGGGGCCATACGTAGATGGCACTGCTTTCTCGGACAAGCAGCGAACTGTCTTTACTCAGGCGATTCTAGAAGCTACGGACGAGGCAGCAAAATCCGCGCTGGGCGGTACTCAAACCGTCTTGATTGTGAAGCAGCTCAAGGGCGCAGGCGTTCATAAAAGAGGTTCGCAATCTCATAACCTCTATGCTGGCGATAACTTGGACAAGGATTACATTATCAATGCGTTGAAGGCTAGGGCTCTACCGCCTGAAGGCTGGGCGCTAGTAAGAGAAAACTTCGCTCGCTCTCATGGGGGACCGGCTGCTGAGACCGCTGTGACTGAATCCGAACTGCCGCTGGCTGATTTGGGCGCTCTGCCGCTAAATGAGTTCAAGTTAGGAGAAGACAATAAACAGGTTGCAACAACGGCGATGGGCGCGCTAGTTGCTCATGTTGGTCAGCAAGATCCTAACTTTGTTGTTGCTAATGCTGACGGTAACGCTGCTTCTGGAATCAACAATATTAATCAGGCGCTGAAGATTATTCATCCGACCACAGACGATACTTACTTCCAAGGGCCAAAGGGTCAGGTATACGAGCCACTGAGTGAGGATGCCTGCGCTGGTCTAGCCGCTGCTCAGGCGTTGATGGGGGCTCGCAGTTTGTGGTGTTCTTACGAGTCTTTTGCCATCAACGGCCTACCTATCTGGCAGACAACTACTCAGGCGATGGCTGAGCTGCGTAGGCCTACGCCGTCTACGATTTGTTTATTTACGGCTGGTTCGCTAGAGCAGGGGCGTAATGGCTGGACCCATCAGCGTCCAGAAATCGAGAATTACTTTGCGGCGATGATGAAGAACGGCAATATCTTTCCGCTGTTCCCGATCGATGCCAATAGCATTCAGGTTTGCTACGAGTGGGCGATCGCAACCAAAAATAAAGGCATCCCCATCACCGCTAGCAAATCACCCCTGCCGATTCGTACCACCTTCGAGCAAACCCGCACCGCTCTCGCAAAAGGTGCAATCGAGCTGCAAGAAACACCCGGAGAAAAAACAGTCGTCTTTGGCGTGATCGGCGACATGATGCTGATTCCTGTGCTAGAGGCGGCCACTGCGCTAAATGAACGTGGTATCGGCAGCAAGGTTATCAGCATCGTCAATCCTAGACGGCTGTATCGTCCCGGTGATGTCGCTTGGGAGAGCTGTTCCTACTCTGATGGAGACTTCTTGAGCGATGCGGAGTTTGCAGAGCTGTTTGACGGTGATGCGCTAATTGGCGTGACCGGTGGATCGAGCGCGATGGTAGAGCCCTTAATGCTTAGAAGCAGCGCGCCACGGGATGTATTCTCTTGGAAACGAGGAGAGACCGCCGCTAGCGCTCGTCAGCTCTTTTCCCTCAACGGGCTAACGGCTGATGCGCTTGCCGAACGGGCGCAGGCTCTTTTGGGGGCGTAGATCATGACTGCTCAAGACGCGCCGAAAATCATTGTTCTAGATGACGATCCGACAGGGTCGCAGACGGTGCATAGCTGCCTGTTGCTGCTGAAGTGGGATGTGGAAACCCTAGTGCTGGGATTAGAAGATGAGTCGCCGATTTTCTTTGTGCTGACGAATACGCGATCGCTCACCCCAGAAGCTGCTGCTGCCGTCACCGCCGAAGTCTGTGACAATCTGAAGCAGGCGATCGCGCAGACAGATACAACAAACTTCCTGCTAGTTAGCCGATCGGATTCTACCTTGCGAGGTCACTATCCAGTTGAAACCGATGTCATCGCAGAGCATCTAGGCCCTTTCGACGCTCACTTTCTCACCCCTACCTTCTTCGAGGCAGGCCGAGTCACCGTAGACGGCACACACTATATCGAATCCGACGGTCGGCGCGTACCTACCCACGATACAGAATTTGCCAAGGATTCTGTGTTTGGCTATAGCACTAGCTATCTACCCGACTATGTAGAAGAAAAAACAAAGGGTAGAATACCCGCTAGCGAAGTAGAACAGTTCGCATTGCAAGACATTCGCCAAGGCAGTTTGGATAGACTGCTAACGCTAGAGCAAAACCGCTGTGTAGCCGTTGATGGAGAGAACCAAAGTGATTTGGACCAGTTTGCCAAAGATCTACTTGCCGCTGCCGCCCAGGGCAAGAAATTCCTGTTCCGCAGTGCTGCTAGCCTCCTGACTTCTTTGGCAAATCTTCCGCCCCAGCCGACTGCGCCAGAAGCAATGTATCAGCTAACCCATGATTCTGCCGGTGCTGTGCTCGTGGGCTCTCATGTCAAGAAGACAACTCGCCAGCTAGAAGCGCTGTTGAGCACGCCAGATACGGTCGGGGTCGAGATAGATGTCTCTCAGCTAAAAGAAGACCTAAACGCGCACGACCAGATTCTCAGCACCGTTGTAGAAAAGATAGAAAATGCTCACAGTAAAGGTGAAACCCCTGTCATCTACACCAGCCGAGAAGAGCTAACCTTTGACAACCCACAGGCTAGGCTTGCCTTCGGTGACGCCATTTCGGACCTTTTGGTAGAGGTGGTGCAGGCACTGCCAAAAGACATTGGCTTTTTGATCAGCAAAGGCGGTATCACTTCAAACAATACACTGAGCAGAGGGCTAGCGCTGACCTCTGCTAGACTACTAGGCCAGGTAATCCCAGGCGTTTCTGTGGTAAAAACGCCCTCAGACCATCCGCAGTTTGTTGATCTACCAGTGGTTGTCTTCCCTGGAAATGTAGGCAATGACGCCGCTCTCGCCCTCGCTTACAAGCGATTGTCAAATCTAGAATAAATGCATGCTTCGCGCTCCGTCATTTCTTGCTAAAGCTGACGCCTTAGTACAGCACGAACCTCAAGTGTGCAGTCTTACTGCTAGCAGACAATTCGAATGAGAGAAACTATCGGTGAATCATGGCTAAGATGTTGACCTCATTTTGTACATATACTAACTGACAGTGTCTGTTGCCTTCTAAGCACTCATTTTTTTTGGCCAGCTAGAACCAAACAAACAAGCTTTCTAATTGCCTCTAAAGAGTGTGGATGCTGCCTGTAGAACACTCCTGACTGAGCCAATTTTAGTCGCGGATGCACATCAAATGAATGTAAATCAAATGAATGTAAGATCTCAAATCGAAGCCGCATTGTTTTTGAGCTGCGCATCTGGCGTGAATTATTTTTTCAGCGTCTCTCTCACCTGAACTGGTAATTCGTCCGCTGTGAACTTTTGGAGCCAGCGCTTCTAGCTATATTCTTTCTTGGGTATTGATCGAGAGGCTACCAGTTCAAGGTGCTATCGGCATTGTGATATCCTGCGCTGGTTGCTCGCTTTAGGATGCTTATCTATGGGACGCTATGTCAGTTCAGATCCCTATTCCTATCCATTCAATGGTGATTTGCGACCTGAAAATACGGCGCTGCTAATCATTGATATGCAAACTGATTTTTGTGGGAGAGGTGGCTACGTCGATAAGATGGGCTATGACCTGTCGCTGACCCGCGCTCCGATTGAGCCTTTGCAGCAACTGCTAAGCATAATGAGATCACTGGACTATACAGTTATGCATACTAGAGAAGGGCATCGACCGGACCTGTCTGACCTGCCAGAAAATAAGCAGTGGCGATCACAGCAAATCGGCGCAGGCATCGGCGATCCTGGCCCTTGTGGACGTATTCTAGTCAGAGGCGAAGCAGGCTGGGAGATTATTCCTGAACTAGCACCATTACCAACCGAAACTGTGATCGACAAACCCGGTAAAGGGGCTTTCTTTGCGACTGATTTGGACCTCTTACTGCGAAGAAAAAAGATTCAGAATCTTATCCTCACCGGCATCACAACAGATGTCTGCGTTCATACCACCATGCGCGAAGCTAACGATCGTGGCTATGAATGTTTGGTGCTTTCTGACTGCACCGGAGCAACAGACTATGGCAATTATCTGGCAGCGCTTAAAATGATCAAAATGCAGGGCGGTGTCTTTGGTGCTGTTGCACTTTCCACCGATCTCATTCAAGCGCTGCAAGGGTAGAGCGTAGATGGTGGTGCCAACGCTCAAAGTAGTTTCGATGACCAAGCGCTTCGGCAACTTCGTCGCCCTAGACCAGGTTTCGATGCTGCTAAGGCCCGGTACCATTCACGCGCTTTTAGGTGAGAATGGTGCAGGCAAAAGTACGCTGGTCAAGTGCATCATGGGCTTTCACCAGCCAACAGCAGGCGATGTGTACATTGGCGACCAGATCAGAGTAATCAACAGCCCCAAAGATGCCCATGCCTACGGCATCGGCATGGTCTATCAGCACTTTACGTCTATTCCTTCTATGAGCGTTGCGGAGAATCTGGTGATTTCTCGCTATGACACGCCATTTGTTGTAGATTGGAAGAAAGAATCATCGGCGCTACAGACATTTGTAGCCAACTCTCCTTTTCAAATAGATCTAGACACACCCGTCGCGCAGCTAGCGGCAGGCCAAAAACAAAAGCTAGAGATTCTCAAGCAGCTCTATCTCAAGCATCGAATTCTGATTCTAGACGAGCCGACTTCTGTTCTAACGCCAGCAGAAGCAAAAGAGATGCTAGGTCTACTGCGCCAGGAAGTGCTAAAAGGTGAACTCAGCATTTTGTTGATTACTCATAAGTTCAAAGAAGTGTTAGCATTCGCCGATGAGGTGACTATCTTGCGTAAGGGCGAGCGGGTCGGACAGGGCAGCGTCAGCGAACTCTCTGTCTCTGATATGTCAAAAATGATGTTGGGAGACGCAGAAACCGCTGCTGTTGAAAAACTGTCGACGGTTGATAGAACTCAGAACAGCCAAACCGACACGCAGCCTACGTCTAGCGGTACACCCGTCTTGTCGATCAACGGTCTTACAGCCTACAGGGATAACGGACTGGTCGCTGTCAGTGGTGTGAGCTTGACGGTCAATGGCGGTGAAATTGTCGGAATCGCGGGGGTCTCTGGCAATGGCCAAAAGGAGCTAGTAGAAGTGCTCTCCGGGCAGCGATCGCGTATCAAAGGCACCCTCAGTATAAATGGCGAACCCTATGGTGCTACCAGAGCAGAGATGGCTCGCCACCAGGTCTACGCCCTGCCCGAAGAACCGCTAAGAAATGCCTGTGCGCCCGAAATGAGCGTCGCTGAGAACCTGTCTTTTAGAACCTTCGACCAGCCGCCCCAGGCTAGGTGGCAATGGTGGCTAGTCCTAAAAACGATAAGAGAAATGGCGAAAGGACTGGTGCAGACCTTCTCGGTCAAAGCCCCTTCTGTAGAAACGCCAATTAGCCACCTCTCAGGGGGGAACGTGCAGCGGACGGTACTGGCTAGAGAGCTGTCTTCGGCTTCGGTCAAACTGTTGATTGCTGCAAATCCCTGCTTTGGGCTGGACTTTGCAGCCGTAGAATTCATTCACAATCAGGTGGTTGCAGCCCGCAATCGAGGGGTAGCGGTATTGCTAGTTAGTGAAGATTTAGACGAGCTGTTGACGCTGTGTGATCGCATTCTCGTAATCAGCGAGGGCAAACTGGTTTACGAGAGTGCGATCACCGACGCCGATCTCACTGTGATTGGTCAACGAATGGCAGGCCATTAGAAAGATGGTGACAAGCACCACGCCATTCCCGTAGGGACATAGAACGCCATGCTCTTACGAGAACAATAGATTTACTAGGTAGCGTAATTAATCACACAGACCGTCCCGTAGGTCGCATGAGGGCCACAGCCCGCTCCCGCAACTGTCCAGTTGGGCGCAAAGATATTGGTGCGGTGGCCCCGGTTCGCCACACCATCATCAATAATCAAATTCATCATTACCTGACGGGCAGTATCAGGGCCATAGGCAATATTTTCTCCAACCCCAGCGCTCTTGACGCCAAAGCTATCAAGCCGCTCGGAAAAGCTACTGCCATCAGAGCTAGTATGACCTACCGCGCCATGAGCCTGGTCTCTAGCGTGAGCCTTAGCCGCTCTAGCAACAGCGCTCGAAGCATTCACAGGTCCGACAGGGCTCTGATTACGCAAAAATCTAATGGCTTCTTCGACAGCAGGACGTCCTTCTTGCGTCAGCAACGTACAGTTGGAGCCGCATCCGCCCGGAATATTACCCTGCGCATCCATCCTAGAGAGATGCCCTTCTAGCATGGGCAGATAGCTTTGTGGATTCTGTCGAACGCGGCTGTGTTCAGCAATCAGATTCTGCTCAACCGTCGACCAGTTCGGGGATGCGGCTATTTTAATGTTGTTGTAGCTAGCAGTTTGTGCTTCTCTGTATACCTGTGCTTCTCTGTATACCTGTGCTTCTCTGTGCGCCTGATTTTGAACAGAAAAGACTGGATTGTGAGCATGACTTTGGGTCTGTGAGCCCGCTGCTGCAGATAGTAGCACCGCAGAAGCGCACAGAATAAGCTTTCTCAAAACTGTTTGGGAGGAACTAAAACTAGGCATATCGAATCTGTGAGTATCTCTAGCAGCGAAGTACCTCCATCTTCAGTGAGACGTATAATTAAGAACTCAGTATTCTCAATGTACCGAGGGTACAAAAAATATAATAAAAACCAACATTTCTGTTGATTTCACTGATCCCTGGCTAATTTAAGATCAATCCTATTTACTTTCGTCCGCGGGTTTTCTGATAAGATCTCCAACCGCCGTACTCCGTAATTTCCTTTTTTCCTTCTACCGTCAGCGGTTCTCCAATCACGCCCAAGACTTCTTCGCCGTCTTCTAGGATTACTTTGCCGATTGCCAGTCCAGGCGGCTCTTGAGAAAGAACAATTCCCAAACCCGCCAAAGGCACATTCCAAACTTCAACTTCAATAGCAGCCCCTTTCTCTTTCACTTTGATCATGGCTGGATAGCTATCGTCTATCGTCCACAGCCGATAGGCGGTTTCTGTTCGAGATTCTCTGTCAAATGTTGCACCCACGTTCAACAGGTTTGGACAAAGGGCCAATCCTCTCATCAGAGTGCCATTCACCGCTAGCTTTAGCGTTTCGCTCATTGTTTCTTTTCGCCTGCAGCGATACCGCTTCTGACTTCGAGATTGCTTCTAATTTCGGTATTGTCTCTGACTTCGAAGACTCTCGCAGCTAAATTCATTCTCTATTCTCCATTCCCAGAGCGCCAGGCGAACCCACGAGCGTCTTCTTTGGAGAGCAAGTAACAATCATGATCAACAATGTCAGCAAGTATGGGGCGGCGTTGAATAGGTAGTAGTAGCTGTCAATGCCAATCGATTGAAAGGCGGGTCCGATGGCCTGCGTGCCACCAAATAGTAATGACGCCCACAGACATCGAATCGGATTCCACCTAGCAAAAATCACTAGCGCAACGGCCATCAGCCCCTGGCCGCTAGAGATTCGCTCTGTCCAGACGCCAGGATAGTACAGCGATAGGCAGGCACCGCCAATGCCAGCAAGAAAACTGCCCGCCATGATGCTAAGCATCCGTACCTTGAATGGAGAAATGCCCATCGCCAGCGCCGCTTGAGGACTGTCGCCAACCGCTCTGATGTAGAGCCCCCAACGGGTAGAGCGAAATAGCCAGTGGAGGAAAGGCGCGATCGCAACTCCCAGCAAAAACAGCGGACTAATCTTCAGCGCTGACTGGACCTGTGGCGAACTACTCCAGCTACCAAAATCAAACGTCAACAGTTGCGGCGCCTGCGGCTGAATAAAGGGCTTGCCCAGAAAGAAGGCCAGTCCGCTGCCCAGGATAATCATGGCGATGCCAGTGGCCACATCGTTGACTCGTCGCTGCTGAGACAGCCAGCCGTGAATCACGCCTAGCAGCATGCCCGAGAATCCTGCGGCAGCGACGCCTAGCCAGGGGGCCCAGAAGTCTCCTACTGTTGGCGCACTGAGGTAGGACACACCATAGGCAGACATCGCGCCCATTAACAAAGTACCTTCTAGCCCGAGGTTGATTTTGCCGCTTTTTTCGGTGATGCACTCGCCTAGGCTGACGAAGAGAAAAGGGGCGCTGCCGCGTAGGGTGCCAGCGAGGATGCCGAGGCTAAGGGTAAAGAGGGAGAGCAGGGGGGAGTAGGGGAGTGGGCTTCGGCTGCGCTCAGCCGAAGGGAACGGTGACTGAGCGTAGCCGAAGTCATGTTGCTTGGAAGCAAGGGAGTTTGCCGTAGAGGGAGTCGCTGAAGAGGACGCACAGGAAGACAATGCCTTGGAAGACGAGGACGGTGGCGTCGGGGAGGTCGTGCGATCGCTGCAAAATGCCGCCGCTGGCCAGAATGCCGCCTAGAAGGATGGCAACAAGGATGGTGGATAAAGGGTTCTGGCGAGAGACGAAGGCGACGAGGATACCTGCGTAGCCGTAGTTGGAGACTAGCGATTCATTGATGCGCTTTTGGATGGCGGCGACTTCGATCATGCCAGCAAGTCCGGCGGCTGATCCGCCTAGAAAGCAGATGGCAAGGGTGAGTTTGCCGACGGGGAGGCCAGCGATTTTGGCGGCTCTGATGTTGCCACCAGTGACTCTGGTGGCAAAGCCGAAAGTGGTTCTCTGGATTAAGAGATAGGCAATGACGCAGATAATCAGGCCGTAGAGCAGGCCGAAATGGATGCGGGTGCCTGGGAGAGTACCTAGCCAGAGGGTGGGATCGAGTTCGGCAGAGGAGGGTTTGGTGACGAAGTCGGCATCGCGTAGGGGGCCTTCTACCAGGTGCTTGAGGAAGGCGATCGCAATATAGTTCAGCAGCAGGGAGCTGATCGTCTCATTGACGCCACGATAGTGCCGCAGTGCGCCTGCCAGCATAATCCAAGCGCCGCCAAAAACCATTCCAGATAGAGCCATTCCTAGCTGCACAATAGGTGAGGGCAGTGTGGTACCTAGCCCCAGTCCTACAAAGATTGCGCCCAGTCCGCCCATGACTAGTGCGCCCTCATTGCCAATGATCACCAGACCCAAACGAGCGGGTAGTAGCGTACATAGCGCTGTCAGCATTAGCGGCGAGGCTCTAATCAGCGTATTTTGCCAGGCGCTCCAGCTACCAAAAGCAGCTTTGTAGATAGAGCCATAGACCCCGATGGGGTCGGCGCCTGCGAGCGCGCAAAATCCGCCGAAAATTAGTAGAGCCACCAAAAGTGCCGCAATTGGTAGGCAGACTGCTTCTAGCGATCGCAGCCATACAGCCCTATTGCTTTTTGAGTTATCTAACGAAGCTGACGGTGAGGATAACCGAGTCATTAGCCACCGATGCTACCTTTAACGCCTTCGACCAGCCAGTCCATTTTCTCTAGTTCGATATTCTGTTGCTCGTACTGGTCGCCCGCGGCTAAGATAACGCCGCCTTTGTTATCGTCCAGCTCACCTTCGTAAATCACCAGCTCACCTTCGATCAAAGCCTCTTTGGCAGCTTCTGCATCTGCCTGTGCTTCGGCTGATACTGCCGGACCGTAGGGAGAGACCTTACAGAAGTTTTCGGCCAGTCCGCCGCGTAGGATATGTTCAATATCTCCAGCCATCAGCGTTTTACCTTCTACAAACTGCTCGCCCAAAAAGGTATAGATACTTTCCCAGTCCCACTCCGCCCCAGTCAGGTAGCCTTCAGGCGCCAAAGGTGACTGGTTGGCGTGGTATCCCACCGTATAGAGCCCCCGCTTCTCGGCAGTCTCTATCACGACTTTGGGACTGTCAACGTGGCAGTTGATTACATCAATACCCTGATCAGCCATGCTGTTGGTTGCCTCCGCTTCTTTGACAGGGACGGCCCAGTCTCCAGTAAAGACGACTTGAGTGGTGGCATCTGGATTGATTGATTTAGCGCCTAGGGTAAAGCTGTTGATATTGCGCAAAACCTGAGGAATAGGAATAGCGGCAACAAATCCTAGCTGCCCGGTCTCGGACATGTGCCCAGCGACCACGCCTGCAACATACTGAGCCTCGTCGATGTAGCCAAAATAGCTGCCCACGTTATCTGGGTGGACGCCTTCCTGATACAGACCGCCCGCGTGGAAAAACTGTACCTCTGGAAACTCTGCGGCTAGGTCCAGCATGTACGGATCGAAATAGCCAAACGAGGTCGGAAAGATAACGCTTGCCCCGTCAATCTCGATCATGCTGCGCATTGTTTCTAGCACCGCCGCTGTCTCAGGCACATTGGCCTCTTCAACGATTCTGATACCAGGAACAGCGCCCATTGCCTTTGCCCCTTCTGCATGAGCCTGGTTGTAGCCAAAGTCGTCCTTTGGCCCTACGTAGATAAAGCCAACGACAACCTCTTCGCCGTCACCGCTGCCTTCTGCTGCATCAACCTCACTTTCCGCAGAGGGAGAGCAGCCGCTGAGCTTAGTTGCCGCGCCAAAAGCAGTCGTCGCTAGCAAGCCACGGACAACTTGTCTTCTAGAGATCCGAACAGGACGTGACATAGGGCAACTCCTCAAAAATAAAATATTAGGGGAAAAAGTACAGAGGCGATAGTATCGGATTCAACGTTTGTCTGTCTATGCTGTTCTGTAGTTAGCGGCTTTGTAGTTATCTGTAGTTGATGGTGCCGATACAGTTTGATTTCACACTCTAGAATCAAGAATATGTGCGTTTCGTTTTGTATCGCAAGCATCAAAAAATAAAGCAGCCTACCTACTCCCTCAAAACAATTGAGCTTTTAGATATGGTGCAAGAGCAGACAACACAAGAAAAAACAGCACAAGAAAAAACAGTACAAAAGCAGATGGTGCTAGTAACTGGTGGCGGTGGCTACATCGGTTCTCATACTGTCAAAGCATTACAGCATGCAGGGTATAGCGTTGTTGTTCTTGACAATCTAGTCTATGGACACCGAGATTTAGTTGAGAATGTTCTAAAGACCCAGTTGATTGAAGGAGATATCTGCGATCGCCCTCTACTCGATCAGATATTTTCAACCTATCAGATTGCGGCAGTCGTCCATTTTGCCGCCTATGCTTACGTGGGTGAATCTACAGTCGATCCTGCCAAGTACTATGCCAACAACGTTGTCGGCACGCTGACTCTACTACAGGCAATGATCAGCGCAAACATTGACAAGCTAGTATTCTCTTCTACCTGCGCTATCTATGGCGTTCCAGATAGCTTGCCCGTCATAGAAACGCATCCCAAAAGTCCAGTTAATCCCTACGGGCGAAGCAAACTAGTTGTCGAACAGATGCTAGACGATTTTGACTGTGCCTATGGACTCTCTTCTATCTGTTTTCGATATTTCAATGCGGCTGGCGCCGATCCCTCTGGCCAGCTAGGAGAAGACCACACGCCAGAGACACATCTGGTTCCACTGGTACTAGAGGCAGCAGCCAACCAGCGCAGGGCAATCTCGATTTTTGGCACAGATTACCCTACAGCAGATGGTACCTGCATTCGAGACTACATCCACGTTAGCGATCTAGCACATGCGCATGTGCTAGGGCTAGACTACCTTTTGCAAGGCCGCTCTAGTCAGAAAATCAATCTCAGTAACGGCAGCGGCTTTTCGGTTAGACAGGTGATCGAGACGGCAAAGGCGGTAACAGGCTGCCCAATCCAAGTGGTCGAAGAAGCCAGACGAGCAGGTGATCCACCGGCCCTAGTTGGCAGCAGCGGTAAAGCCTTTGACCTACTCGGATGGCAGCCTCGTTACCCCGACCTAACAGATATTATTGCTCACGCATGGCAATGGCATCAAAAGCGACATACACCAAAGCCAGGTGGCTAAAGCTATAGAGGCTTCGCCGTCAGCTAAAAAGCCTCGTCAGGACCATAGCGTTTGTCATCAGAGCATGTCTGCAAACCACAGCAGTTTTTAGAATGATCTAGTCATACAGCATCCATTCATAGTCGGTATCTTGCAGATGGGCTTCGACTTCGGCAAAGTTTTGGATCATATCTCTAAGTGGAAAGGGGTTCGTTCGACCGCGTTTAATCGCGACTTCGCGGGGCGAGACCTCAAGAAATTCGCACGACTTCTGGTAGCCTTCGACGGGATCGTGGAGAATGTGGTCCTCATAGGTCAGCCAAAGCGTTCGATCGGTGGCTAGCGACGAGGCTATATTGGCATAACCGTGATCGCGCTCCGCAAAGCCCTCTAGCAAACTGACGCGGTATCCCCCAAGCCGAACGCAGTTGATGTCAATCGTGATCTGGTGGAGCGAAGCCGTAGCGCCTGCGGGCTGATGCCAGACAGCTCCCTTTTGTCGACCTACCTCTTCGGAAATCTGCTGCCGAAGATAGTTTTGCCGCTTGAGGACAATGAAGTCGCCGTAGCCCATTTGCTTCAGACTGGCGATGTAGCTTGAGATGCTTGTGTTTAGGACTGGGGGGCTCAGGTCATAGGCCGGATGGCATTTCGTTTCAAAACCGTAGTAGCGCTTGGCAGCAAATGCCATTCGTAGGCGCAGTAGCAGCATCGGGTCGTGGACAAAACGAGCCCCCTGTATCTGCTTGCGAAACATCCGCGTAAAGACTTCCCCATCCCAGAAGATCCTAGGGTGCTGCCTCAGCAAATCGCAGAGAACCGAGCTGCCGCACCGCCCATAGTGCAGCATCGCGACTTGACCCAACGATGGCTGAAACACAGATAGCTTCAAGAGAGCTTGGAGAGAATCTTCAAAGAGGGCTAACATGCTGTTGATTTTCACCTGTAAAGTCTTCTAAAAACTGAATCGACTGGCGCTCTAGCCTTCGAGCCTATCGGCAAAAGCCGTTACCGGGTCTGCGCTGTATCGTTCACGAATGCGCTCAGCCGCTAAAACACCCATCGCCTGCCAGTCATGACGACGAGACCAAGCCCTCTCCAAAGTCTCAGACAGCGAGGCGACTGTCGGAATCGCTAAAAATCCAGTGTCTCCCTCATCGACCCACTCAGGGTTGCGACCACAGGCGGTCACGATCGCAATCCGTCCGCACATCATCGCCTCAGCCGTGACCATTGGCATCCCTTCATAGCGAGAGGGTAATAGCAGCGCATGACTTTGACGCCAGATGTCAAGAGGCGGGGCAAAGCCACCGAAGCGGATCTGAGACTGTAGCCCGTATAGTTGCACTAGGTCTTCTAGCTGACGTTGATTGCCGTGGTCCTGTCCCCAAAAAGTCACTTCGATTGGGCGATCGCGCCACTGAGGTTGCTTTAACACCTCTAAAATTAAATCCTGTCCCTTTTGCCAGCAGCCGAGCCGAGCGACACAGGCCAAGCGAAAGGGCTGGGATGAATCCGGCCAGGGCAGCGGCTCAGCCGGGTTGACCTTGAGGGGATTTTCTACCACTTGAGCCTGATGTAGAGCAGTCGCTAAATGAACTTCTAAGATGTCACAGTTCTCCTGCGAGACGAAATAGCAGTGTCTGGCATGCTGATAGGTCTGTCGGTAGCGCTCTAGCGCCTCGCCCTCAATCCAGTCGCGCGTACTGGCACAGTGGACTAGGGTAGCGAACGGAATACCCATCTGGTGGGCAACGCTGCCGATGCTGACATCATCGGTGTGGGAGCCTGCCGAGACTAGAAAAAAGTTGGGTGAAAACTGCTGTAGCCATTGCCGATGGCGCTTTTGCCAAGGTAGCTGTCCCGTTAGCTTGTTTCGCACCTGGTCGATAGGTCCGTATCGCCAGAAGATATTGCCGCCGCGTGATCGCAAGTCCGCTAGCGGCTCTGGGCATCGCCACTGCCGCTGAAAGTTGATGCCGATGGTGTGGCCTCTTTGCTGAAGTACCCGAGCCGTCTGCGACCAGAGGTACTCACTAGCCCCCCAGGGGATACCCGTCATTGCCGAGTAGAATCCAATTCTCATAGTTTTAGAGTCATAGTGCTAGGTCATGAGTTTAAGGGATAGAGTTTGTCTAGCTCAGTGACAAATTCGCCAACAGGATCGCCGCTGTATCGCTGCTGTAGCCGTTCGGCTGCCAGTGCTCCCATTGCTTGCCATCCCTGTCGACGCTGCCAAGCTCTTTCCATAGCAGTGTCTAAGTCGTCCACCGTAGGAGCCGCTGCCAGAAACCCAGTTTCACCGTCATCAACCCACTCAGAATTGCGACCACAGGCGGTGACAATCGCAATGCGGCCACACAGCATCGCCTCAGCCGTGACCATCGGCATCCCTTCAAAGCGCGACGGTAAAAGTAGACCATGACTTTGCGCCCAAATGTCGGTAGGCGATTGGACATATCCTCCGAACTGAATCTTGTCACGAATGCCGTACCAATCGGCTAGATCCTCCAGCTGACGCTGGTTGCCCTGGTCTTTGCCCCAGAAGACGATTTTGATGGGGCGATCGCGCCACTGCGTCTGGCGCAATACCTGCAAGATCAAATCCTGCCCCTTTGAGCGAAAGTGAATCCTGCCGACGCAGGCAAGCTGCCAGACCGGGTCAGGTTCAGACCAGGGCAAAGGCGATGCCGTTTCTACATCAAGCGGACCCTTGAGTGGATTGTGAACCGTCTGTGCCTGTAGAATTTTGGCCGCTAGCAGGCGCTCCATGATGATGTGATTAGCCTCTGAGACAAAAAAGCTACAGTCGGATCGTGTATAGGCATTACGGTAGGTTTCAAGATTGTGAATAGTGATCCAGTCGTACGTGCTAGCGCAGTGGAGCAAAGTGGCAAAAGGAATGCCGTAGCGCAAACAGGCATTGGCGATACTGAC
>JBCCOH010000117.1:0-18079 GCA_039111275.1 Cyanobacteria bacterium P01_D01_bin.1
ACGCAGGTGGGAATTGATGTGCTGCGTGGTGGTGGCAATGCGGTGGATGCGGCGGTGGCGACGGCGGCGGCGTTAGGGGTGACGGAGCCTTTTTCGGCTGGGGTCGGGGGTGGTGGCTTTATGTTGATCTACCAGCCGGATGAGCAGAGTGTGATTAGCCTGGATGGTAGAGAGGAAGCTCCAGCGGCAGTGACGCCCGATCTGTTTCGTGACCCAGATAGCGCTGCGGGGGATCTGCTGCCTTTCTTTCCAAACAGGATTAGCAGCGGTCTGGCGGTGGGTGTGCCAGGGACGCCTTTGAACTGGGCGACGGCGGTGGAAAGGTATGGCACGATGTCTTTGGCTGATTTGTTGAATCCTGCGATCGCACTCGCAGAAGATGGCTTTATCGTCGACGAAACCCTGTCTGGTCAGATTGCGGCAAACCAGACGCGGTTCTCAGCTTTTGAGCCGACCAGAGCGCTTTACTTACCCGGTGGTCAGCCGCCAGCGGTGGGCAGTCGTTTAGCGAATCCAGATTTGGCTAAGACCTACAGATTGCTGGCAGCGCAAGGGGTGAATGCTTTCTATCGAGGAGATATTGGCGAGGCGATCGCCCAAACTGTCCGCAATCCTCCTGTTGTCTCCAATCCTCCTTTTCCAGTGTGGCCAGGTCGACTCAGTACGAGAGATCTCGACCGCTACGAAGTCCGAGTAAGGCCAGCAACAGTGACCACCTATCGAGATTATTCTGTCTATGGGATGGGTTTGCCTAGCAGCGGCGGTATCACTGTCGCGCAGGTGTTGAATACACTCTCTGATGACAATCTGTTGTCGATGGACCGGGTCGATGCGCTGCGGTTGCTAATCGAAGCAGAGAGATTGGCGTTTGCGGATCGCAATGCTTACATCGGCGATCCGGAGTATGTAGATGTCCCAGTCGAAGGATTGCTAGACGTTGACTATGCTGAAGCGCGACGACAACTGCTGCCGCCGACGGTTCCCGCTAATGAAGCTAGCTACCGTGCCCAGCCAGGCAATCCACTACCCTATCAGCGAGATCCTAGCCCTAGCCTGAGTGCAGTGCCAGTGGCGATTGAGACCACTGATACAGAAGGAATCTCGACTACGCACCTCACGGTGGTTGACCGCGATGGCATGGTCGTCTCCTACACGCTCACGATCGAATCGACTGGCGGTTCTGGCATTGTTGTGCCGGGCTATGGTTTTATCTTGAACAATGAGCTGACCGACTTTAATACAGAAAATCCTCATCCCAACGTGCCAGAACCGGGAAAGCGACCGCGCAGCAGCATGTCTCCAACCATCTTGTTTTCCCCTGAAGGGGAAGTGATTGCGTTTGGTTCACCCGGCGGTTCTACGATCATCACGACAGTGCTAGGAATTACTGTAAACTTGGTTGATTTTCGGATGAGTTTGGCGGATGCGATCGCTGCCCCCAGACTCTCTCAACGTAATCAAGGCGTCACTTTTGTCGACCAAGAGTTTGAGACTACAGAAACTGGTAGAAAGCTCTTGAACAGCGGCTATCAGCTAGAGCCAACCGCAGAAATTGGTGCGGCTACAGGAATCGTCGTGGTTCCAGATGGCTCGATGGTGGCAGTAGCCGAACCCAGTCGAAGAGGCGGCGGCATTGCGCAAACCGTTGATCCGTAGGTAGTCTTTATGCTTTTTCACATTGTCGAATCCATAGATTGGGCGACGGCCAAAGCCTGTGGCACGTATGCACCCGCTTCATTGCAGACTGAAGGATTTATTCATCTTTCAGAAGCGCAACAGGTTGTAGGTACGGTAGAGCGCTTTTATCAGGGGAGGCGCGATCTGTTGCTGTTGGAGATCGATCCAAATTGTCTGCAGGCTTCGCTTCGATATGACCAGGTAGCAGATCACGGTATCTTTCCGCATCTGTACGGGGCGCTTAACCTAGAAGCTGTCGTCAAAGTTTGGATGTTAGACACGTTCTTGAATAGAGAGATTCATTGTTGACTGTGCGATCACAGCTTGCTATCAGTAGTCAAATCGCGATCTGGTCGGGCATTCTATGGATAAAACCTGGTCCCACTCTACAGTTTTTGGTTATGGTTTCTATAGCGAATGCCCCAAGCACAGCTAACAAGGGTGACATAGCGGCTATGCAGCAGATGCCTTCTGGGTTGTGTCGCCAGGTCATCGACAGCAGTCCTGATTGGATTTTTGTTAAGGACAGAAGCTGTCGTTACGTGCTAGTCAATCAAAGCTACGCGGCTGCGCTGGGCAAAGAAGCCGATAGCGTGATTGGCTGTAACGATGCCGAAGCAGGTATTGAAAAATCTCTTGTGTTTGGAGAGTCTGGCGAAGGAACTGATGGCTTTAGCGAGGATGATATCACTGCGCTTGGTGGTGAGACTGTTTGTGCTCGCCACCAGGTGATAACGACTGTAGATGGAACAACACGCAGCTTTGAGATTCAAAGAATTCCTCTGCGAGACGAACAAGGGAAAGTCTTTGCTTGTTTGGGTATTGTCCGTCGGCAAAAGACAGGTGAGCTAGAAAAAGCATAGAGCGTGACTATGTCACGTTGCCACTGGTCAAATGCTACGTAGGTCAGCTCAACCAGGTGTTGATGAATCTGTTGGCCAATGCGATTGATGCGCTAGAGTCCAGCGAGGTAGAACAGAAAGTGATTCGCATATGGACGGAGCACATCGTGGCGGAATGCGCCGAAGATGAGCGAGTGCTGATTCATATTGCGGATAACGGTCCTGGCATTTCAGAGGAAGTGCGATCGCGTATCTTCAATCCATTCTTTACCACCAAACCCGTCGGCCAAGGTACAGGGATAGGGCTATCTATCAGTCGCCAGATTATGACGCAAAAGCACAGCGGCCAGCTTTACTGTTATTCGCAGCTAGGAGAAGGAACAGAATTTGTGATTGAGCTACCGATGCTACCAAGAGCAAATCCCGTAGGAGCATAGCGTGCTGTGCCCCTACGGCGATGGTACGCTACCTGTCGATTTTCCCTATGCGGTTTTGACCAATACCTGATCGCCTTCAATCATCGCTTCGTATGGACTGAGCGGCTCGGTCGCAGGGCCTTCAGTCGCCTCGCCACTGGCGCTAAACTTAGAGCCGTGACAAGGGCAGGCAAATTCTGTTCCTTCCCAGTCAACGCCGCAGCCTTGGTGGGTGCAGGTTGAATTTAGCGCAATCACGCTATCGGCATTAGCCGGATCGCGAATAGCAATCACCGGGCCACCTGCAAAGGACTTGCTGGCTAGGAATCCAGCGCTGTCTAACTCGTCAACAGTGCCTAGGGGGGCAAATCCGTCTTCCCTGTCGGCGCTGGCTACGGCTGGCGCGGGTGCGGCGCAGGGATCTGCGTCAACGGTCTCTTCGGCTATTGTCTCCTCAGCAGGTGTGCAGGCTGCGATCGCAACTGGCAGAGACGTCGCCATAAAGCTAACGCCTACCCAGTTCATAAATGCTCTACGCTTCATAATTCAATCTCTTTTGATGTCTGTCTAACGCTTCATCAATATATCAACAGATGCGAGTTTAGATGGTAACTTTCTAGGAATGAGCACCAGCTTCATCAACAGCAGATAGCTTGTTTAGCCATCCTTGGTAACGAGCGGTGGCCGCGAGCACGAACAGCATGTCGACGCCGATGACACTGGCCAGCATCCACTCAGAGCCGCCTGTGCCGAAGCCGTAGCTGTGCAGTCCGGTGCCTAGTACGAAGTTCACGCCATACCAGGCCATCAGTACCGCGTTGAATGCGGCCACGCTGGCTACGCTGATGCCAAAGTTGCCAATCCAGCCGACCAAGCGACCGTGCAGCGGCACCAGATAGCAGAGTAGTGCGATCAGGGCCCAGGTCTCTTTGGGGTCCCAGCCCCAGAAGCGGCCCCAAGAGAAGTGCGCCCAAACGCCGCCCAGTATAATGCCTGCGGTCAGGAGCAGAACGCCAACTTGCAGGACTCGGTAGTTGAGCTGAGAGAGAAGCTGGATTCTAGACTTTGCCTTGGGTGTAAACAAATAGCTGCCAAGGGCAACGTGGCCAATGCCCAGCGCTAGAGCGAAGCTGGCGTAGCTGAGCGCAATCGTGGGTACGTGAATGCTGAGCCAGAAGTTGTCTCTTAGCACGGGGACGAGTGGGGAGATGCTCGGGTCGAGGACGGCGGGGAGGCTGTCGGCCAAAATTAAGCACATAACAGCCAGCGGGGCGGCGGCTAGCAGATAGTATTTTGCTCTGTAGATTAGCTCGAAGGTGAGGGCGATCGCAGCAATGCCAAACCCGACCCAAATCACCGACTCGTACATATTCGTCACGGGTGGGCGATCGGCGATCTGCATCCGCAGAATGAAGCCATAGCTCTGCACGATTACGCCACCGACGAACAGACCAATTGCGCTCCAGTACAGCTCCACGGGCTTGATCCAAACTGTCGCTAGCATCACTACAAACGCGACGCCGTACAGCTTCCACGCTTTGGCAAAGGGATGGAAATGATTGAAGAAGACTTCTTTATCCATTGCGCCAGTCGCTGGGTATACCTCTGGGCTGAGGGCGCTAAGTCCTGCTTTTAGCTCGGCGGCGAGTGGGCTGAGAATGGACAGGCGATCGGGCTCGGTGAGGAACACCTGCTTCATCAGGGTGAAGTTTGACAGCAGGGGTGCGATCGCCTCAGCAGAATACAGCGATTCTCCTTCAGAGATCCCCATCCACTTACCTTTGCCATCTGTTGGATGCGGCACAATCGCAATCGTGTCATCATCAACAGATCCCAGCATCAGCGTCAGCCGATCTTCTATCGTCATCGCCTCTCGCTCATTCCGACTGAGATCTTCTCCTTCTAAATCTTTTTGGTGCGCGCTGCGGACCACTTCTCCTAATGTCTGATTGGCCATCAACTCCTGAAAAGAGAAGTACTTCTGACCGGGATCAACGCCAATCTGTTCTTTTAGCGGTCTGTAGCTAAACAACACAAACGGTTCTTGGTTCCAGTCGCGGTTGTTCAACCATAGCGACATGAAAGTTGTCATCGAGTCTTCGACTATGCCGTCGTGCCTATAGACCGTAGCGCCATGAATCTTGGCAACGGTCTCCTTAGCAATGGTGTCTAGAGGCTTTTTGCGTCCTCCTTGTTGCACCACCATCGTTTCTAATGAATCAATCGACGATGGCTGAAACTGACCGAACGGCAGCGCGATTAGCAATAGACCCAGACACAGCCCAATCGCAAATTTGATTAACTTCACCGTTGAATTGGGTGAATCGGATCCCGTAGGGGCAGACACGTTATTTGTCAGCGTCTCCGCAGGCTGTTCTGTAGAGAACTGTAGCTCAGTGGCTTTGGGGCTTTTCGCCTTTCTCTCGGAAGTAGAAGTCATGGGTCGTCTTTATCTCCCTAAAAAGGCATTGACTAGTGGAATAGAACGAGGCGCTTTCTCTTCTTCAGCTTCGGGCGCTTCTAGCAGCTCAGAGACAGCCTTAACGTTTTTCGATAATTTCTTTGAGAGGGCCCGCCCGTAAAACATAGTGGCAACGCCCATGGTGACCATCGCTGAGCCCAGCCAGGTCAGGCCGGTTACCCACCAGGGCTCTCTCTTAATCTGTAGAGTCGATTGACTTAAGTCGCCAGGATTCCAAGAGGCTTGAGCAATCTTCCAACCCTTGAACCAGGTGGGATGGTTCATCCATACGCTGCGATCGGTGATCCCTTCCGTGTTTTCTACCTGAGAGTCAATTAACGAGACTTCGCTGGTCCACATTGCCACCGATTCACTGCCTTCATTGCGCTCGACAATAAAGTCATTCAGCTTCAGACTAAACGGTAGCTGCAGCAGCTTTGGACTAAAGGCAACAAACCAGTCTCCCGCTTCGCTGCTCACCGCCGTTGGCTGTCCCCAACCCACCCAGACGGGTTCACTGCCCTCACCAGTTGAGACCAACAAGGCCGGTTCGCCCTGTCCAGGTGAGCCTTTGGGCAAAGGCACAATCTCTCGTTCTACGGTAGCGCGAGGAATGTAGTCAGCTAGCGTCACTTCAAAGTCGGCCCAACCTGGAGTCACAGAATCGCCAACTGCGATCGCGCCAGCTTTAAACCCTTTTGAAGATTTGGCAGCATAGTGAAGCCCGCCATCCGCATCCACAATCAGATGGAAGAAGGCATCGGCTTTGGGGTTCGTAACAATGTCGTATCTAACGTCAAAGTCAATCGGCTCGCCCTCTGCCTGATTACGAATTGGTTCAAAGCCAGAATTACCGAAGACAAACCAGCTTTCTGTTGATTCGCCGTTAGTTACTAGCAGCTGAATCGCAGGATTGCGCAACAAGTTAGTTGCCGTTGTCGGCTGACGATCGCCATCGAGTCGAAAGTCGGGCCAGAACCCAGCAGGCTGTACGATCAGGGTCTGATCCTCTGCCTTCAGCTCAAAAGACTGGTTGAGGTCTCGGTCGATATTGATGGTGCGAGACTGATTTCGCCATGTAATGTCAACTGTTCCTTTTCTAGCCGATGTCGCGATATCAGCAGGTGAAGCTAGCGCGTTCGAGAGTTCATCGACGTTCTGCACCCGAACAATCTGTAGCTCAGCTGGACCGATATCAAGCGTATCGTAGGCGGTAGGGGCAATAGCTAGCCAGCGCTCTAACGATTGACTCATGCGATCGCTCTTTAGCACCAATCGCACCGCCGGATTATCAACCTTTCCACCGGGCGCAAACCGGACGGTATTAATCGTATTGTTGCTGTAGCCCAGCAGGGAGAGCCCCCCCACTTTACTAGGAACAACCGTACCGTCAGCCTTGATAAATAAAGGCGCCTGCTCAGAAGGCTGCCCCGGCGCGGCAACTTCGACCAAATCTCCATCCACCCTGATCGTACTCACCGGACCCGAGTCAGTGCGAGCTAGCATCATTCCTTCTACACTTAGGTGAATCACCGCCGCTGATCCCGCGATGATGACTACTAGGCCCCAGTGGGTGATAGCAAATCCGATTTTTCTAGCGCCTTTCCAGGGATAGCGTAGGAGCGTGGAGGTGCCCAGATTCACCGCTAGCAAGAACATCAATCCCCCGAACCAGGGACTTTTGTAGATTTCTTGCTGGACAACGGTGGAGCCGACCTCAGCTTCGTAGAAAGTTGCGCCAATGAGAATAGTTGCGATCGCCATCAGCAGTGGTACTGCCAGCTTTATAGATCCTAGAACAGATGCAAAAGACTGAGCGCTGAGAGATCCAGCGCTAAGAGATCTAGCGCTGAGAGATTTAGTCAGACTGACTGTCATATATTGAAAGCTAGCTATTTGAGTTAAGAACAGTTTTGAAGACAGAAATAATTGAGCCTATCGTCAGGGAACAATCCTTATTTGTTTGTATCAAAAGCTGCAAAATATCGAAGAAAGATTTGATTGTTGCATAACAGCCACGCGTTTGTTGCATCTGATAGGAGTTATGCAATATCTGCTGAGCCACTATGCAGACAAAACAAAAGAATTGAGAATTTAGTGACTATGAATACAAAATAATAGTTTTTATCCCCATAGGTTTGTGTAGTAACACGGGCAGATGGCGAATGCATCTGTCTTGCGGGCGAAATCACTTACAGGTAAAACCAGGCGAAAACGCAGAAGCTGGGTTTTTGTCTTGCATTAATAACTTCTTTTGTTTACTCTTCGGAGCGTAGATCTAAACCATGGCATTAAATGTAGAGCTGTTAGAGCAGAGCTTCGAGCTGGTCAAACCGAAAGCAGATGATTTTGTTGCTAGCTTCTACAACAATCTCTTTACTGACTACCCAGATGCTAAGCCGCTGTTCGAAAGCACCAGTATGGCAGGTCAGCAGCAAATGCTGAAAGGTGCGCTGGTAATGGTTGTCGACAACCTTAGAAAGCCAGAAGTCCTAAGTAAATCGCTAAAGGGGTTGGGAGCGAGGCATGTAAAATATGGCGCCCTGCCGGAGCACTATCCCCTAGTTGGCAACAGTCTGCTGAAAACGCTTGGCCAGTATGCTGGCACGGCCTGGACTACAGAGCTAGAAACTGCCTGGGCGACTGCTTACGGTGCCATCACCGAGCTAATGCTAGAAGGCGCAGACTACAACAAAGAATCTGTGGCGCTGAAAACTCCTGTTTCTACGGAAACTCCTGTTCTCGAAGATCCCACAGTTTCGGCTACAGTCCCGGCTACAGATGGATCCGAAACGTCTGATGAACCGGGACTAGATGTCGAGCTGCTGGAGCAGAGCTTTGAGCTAGTCAAGCCCAAGGCGGATGAGTTTGTAGCTAGCTTCTACGGGAATCTGTTGACTGACTATCCAGAAGCAAAGCCGCTGTTTGCACATACCAGCATGCCAAAGCAGCAGCAAATGCTGAAAGGGGCGCTGGTTATGGTGATCGAAAACCTTAGAGAGCCAGAAGTCCTGAGCGAAGCACTGCGCGGGCTAGGTGCTCGACATGTAAAATATGGCGCCCTGCCGGAGCACTATCCTCTAGTTGGCAGCAGTCTGCTAAAGACATTAGAACAATACGCGGGCTCGGCCTGGACTCCACCAGTAAAGGATGCGTGGATAGGTGCCTATGGTGCCATCACCGAGCTGATGCTAGATGGCGCAGACTACTCAAAGAGCGAGGTTCAGCTATCCGAGCCTGCACCAGTCGAGCCCGTGCCAATTCAGCCTAAGCCAGTTGCCGTGCCTAAAGCTCAAACTGCGCCCATGTCGATAACTGAGGCCGCGATTGACCCCCCTGAAGGTATCGGTAGCGGTACGGCAGCAGGAATTATTGGTGGCAGCGCGGCAGCGCTGGTAGTTTTGTTGTTGATTCTTCTGTAGTAGCCAACAATATAATTTCTGTTCTTTTGATGAAGAGTCGTTCTAATCGAAATTCGTTTTGGCGAAAGCAGTTCAAGTTGAGATCTGTGATTGTCTTGGCGCTGGTGATGCTGCTAGTTTCTGTATCGGCATCGTTTGCGCTAGATCAAAAGCAGATCTTCTTGCCGGGCGAAACGTCTGAGGGCCATCACCTGTTCGAAGCGTCTTGTGCCTCTTGTCATGAAGGCTTTAAGCAAGTCTCTAATGAAACCTGTAACCGCTGCCATGAGGCAGAGCTAGAGAATGATTTGCACGGCGCTAAGAAGTTCCGCGATCCTCGCTGGGCTGGGTTCAGAGAAAAAGTAGACGTGATGACCTGCACAGCTTGTCACAATGAGCACGTGCATATGTTTGGCCGGGGGGTGCATTTGCAGCCGGATCTGTGTATGGCCTGTCACGAGGAGCTGACGCTGACTCAGCTCAAGAGTCACGAAGGGTTTGCGCCCGATGGCTGTTGGACAGCGGGCTGTCACAACTATCACGAACACGACACTATTTCGACTGGTTTTCTCCGACAGAATATGGGGCAGC
The DNA here is from genome assembly GCA_039111275.1 of Cyanobacteria bacterium P01_D01_bin.1. Classification (GTDB taxonomy): domain Bacteria; phylum Cyanobacteriota; class Cyanobacteriia; order Phormidesmidales; family Phormidesmidaceae; genus Phormidesmis. The sequence continues at coordinate 9,389 of JBCCOH010000117.1, forward strand.
CTGCTATGCTGCCTGTCCAGCAGCTACCCCCTCGGGTGGTTGAAACAGAGCTAAAGACTGCACCCAAGCCGAACTTGCAAAAGGAATTCTTGGGAGGGAAGTCATGACTAGCCGCATGTGCCGTCTCTATTTTGGCAAGGCTTTGGGTGCGATCGCCCTCACGCTCCTACTAGTAACTTCACTGCTAGCCGCGACCATCTCTCCCGCATCAGCTGCAACCGAGCAGGAAGTCCAGGAGATTGTTGAACTATGGCAGCCGAGCGCCCACGCACTAAATGATGTGAACTGCGCTAGCTGTCATCAAAACAATGAGAGCAGTGAATTTGTTGCCAGTCCTGATCATGAAAGCTGTCGGTCCTGTCACGAGCAGTCCGTAGATACTTTCCTGCTAGGGAAGCACGGCATTCGCCTGCTCGAAGGTGAATCGGCGCTGACGCCAAAGATTGCGCAGATTCCGATGAAGCAAGCTGCCTTCGACCAGCAGATGAACTGCAACGCCTGCCATAATGTTCACTCTGTAAATACGATGCAGGCTTCGGTAGACTCGTGCCTGAGCTGTCATAACGACACGCATTCTCTCAATTATGAAAATTCCAAACATGCGCAAGCGGTGTTTGCCAGCCAGACTCTGCCTAGACCAAGCGCAGGGTCTGTAACCTGCGCTGCCTGCCATCTGCCTCGAATTACGCACAAAGGGGGCGATGGCATCCAGACGGCTAAGGTAAACCACAACAACACCTACACGCTAAAGCCGCGCAACCGCATGGTTGGAGAAGTCTGTATGAACTGCCACGGCGTGGAATACAGCTTTAACAGTATTTTCGACGACGATCTTGTCGAAGCCAATTTTGACCGCCCGCCGACGCTATCGCATCAGACCTTTGATCTAATGCGCGAAGCTGAAAAGCGGCGGGTGGGCAATGCGTCTACTTCAGAAAGTGCAGGATAACTGGCCTTGCTGAAAGTGGACATCTCGTTTGTTCTCATAGTTTTGTTTTCACATTCTTGTAATCATTAGGAAATAACGACGATGTTTCAATCATGGATACAGCGCTTTCGCGCTAAGACAATGGCATTATTTGCCCTCGCTGCAGCTATCTGCTTTACAGCCGTTGCTTGCAGCGGTGGCGGTGGCGGCACTGCAACTGCAACAGGTCCAATGATCGCCCCCGATCTAGTCGCCGACTATATTCACACCACGCTAGCCGCTGATCGAACCGCCTATACTCGCCACGTGGTCAACCGCACAAAAGTCCTAGAGGGCAAGCCCAAGGAAGACGGCGTCTTGGATGTAGAGTCGACTGAAGGCTGGCAGCAGACTGACGGCGTGCCTTTGCCCGCTCAAATGTTCCGCTTAGGCTCTGAAATTGCGAATGAGTCCGGTCAGTTTACCTACTCTCTAGTTTCTTCTTGGAACATCAACGATAGCCAAGCGCCTAAAGGCGACTTTGAGACGGCGGCGATCGTAGAGATGGAAGAAACTGGCGAGCCAGTCAAAGGCTATCAAGAAGTCGGCGGCCAGGCGTATTTTTCTGCCATGTATCCCGACTTGGCTGTCGCTGAGGCTTGCGTGACTTGTCATAACACTCACCCAATTCACCTAGAGCGCTATCCTGATAAGGTCTTTGAAATGGGCGAAGTCATGGGCGGTATTGTGATCAACATTCCGGTTGAGAGCATGCCTGCGGATGCGTAGTTAGTGTTTATTCTCTCTTCTCTATCTCTTGGCTATGTGCCTCCTAGCTATGTCAGGCGATAGGGGAGAGGGCAGTAGGGAATATGTTTTGTAGTTTTTGGGACTGATGAAACCTAAATTTTCGACTTTAATTATTCTTACTTTGGTTTCTGCGGTTCTGTTGCTGCCATTCGCGCTGAGTCCTTTTTATATAGAGGCGCTGCGCGATCGCTCTTTCGATCTACACCAGTTCTTACGGGGCGAGCTTTACAAGCAAATAACTGGCTACGTCGCTTTATCACTGGTCCTTGCAGAGATGTTGCTAACGGCTAGAAAGCGCAGTCGCAGCTGGCCTATTAAGGTGAAAATGCCGGGCAGCGTTCTTTTCTGGCGCAGTTTGCACATTTTTACGGGTGTGGCTTTGTTAGCAGCGGTATTGGTGCATACCATTGGCGTTAGCGGCGTTAACTATAATGCAGTTTTCCTATGGTCTTTCTTTGGCGTGACGCTGACAGCGCTAGTAGGCGTAGTCGCAGAGACGGGAGTGTTAGAGTCTCCGCGCAAAGTCTTTAGCTTTGCTGGGAAAAAAGGCGCTCTTGGTAAAGCAGAAGGAATTGGTAAGGGCACACTCATTCGAGTGATGCGCACTGTCTGGCTACAGAGCCACATATTTTTGGTGAGTATATTCGCGCTGCTGTTAGCGGTTCATATTTTCTTGGTTTATTACTACCGTTAGTTCTCTCGATTCGTCGTTCAGAAGTAGTTGTTCAGAAGTCATTATTCAGAAGTCATTGTTCAAGGGAGTGCTCATGGTCTCTACCTCAGATAAAAGCGCAGACAGAAAGGACTGGCGACTGTGGATAGCGCTGGTCTTCACCGCACTCGCAATCATGACGACTGTGCTGGTGACTCGTCCTGCTGCCAGCATCATGAGTATGACGCCCCTGTCTGGACTAATGACATTAAAGTCGATGTCGGCCAAAGCGGTTCCTTTTGATATCGCTGTGACCAATCAAAAGCCGACGCTAATCGAGTTCTATGCTGACTGGTGTACCACCTGCCAGAGTATGTCTGGCACTGTCGATACGCTGCATGAACGGTATGGCGATCGCGTCAATTTCGTTATGCTAGATATCGACGATCCCCAATGGGCCAGCCAGGTCGAGACCTTCGGCGCGACTGGCGTTCCCCAGTTCACGCTGCTAAACACCCAGCAGCAGCCTATCAAAACCTGGGTAGGCAAAGTTCCCAAACCTGTTTTTAGTAATGTGTTCGATCAACTTTTGAGCTAAAGCTTCTCCTAAAGCTGCCTATTGTCGTCTTACTTGCTTAGACTGCTATGACACTTCTTAGACGCTTCTTGAAATTACTAGAGTGGGTAGAAAGCACTCAAGACTTCTTCCATTTTCTCAGTCAGCCAACTGGATTTTCCGCTATTGTTGCGCTTCTACTCTATTTCCCGATCGAGGCACTGGGCTGCGATAGTTTCTCTGCGACGACACTATCTTGCACAGTGGCTCTGACTCTATTTTGCCTGTTAGAGCGTCCGGATTTCTAAGCGTCAACCTCAAAGGCTAAGCCCAGCCGAAGCCAGGTCTACCATGAAAGTAGCAGTTCTGCTGTAGCTGCTGTTTTCTGATAGTCGTGCTTTTCCATGAATCACCGTTTTCTGCTGCGGCTGGTTACCAATCTGGCCATTGCTCTGCTGACGCTCTCTTGCTTTGGTATCGTCCTATGGGTAATTGATGAGTTCTTGCAATGGGACATCTTACCGGATGCCTGGAGCCTGCTGATCAGAGCCATGCTAGTAGCAGCCGGTATTATCACCTTTGTGATGGTGGTGATGAATTTGCTGCTGTCCTTAGCACTGCTGGCTGAGGCGACTGCGAGTCGGGCCCAGCTGCCAGACTATGCGGTCTCGGCTAGGTTAAAACGGCGGGTGCGGCGGAGTATTGTGGTAGTTTTGATTGCGATCGCGCTAATCATCGGCGGATTGCAGATCACCAACCAGCTTCGCGCTAGAGCCGCCACCCAAACTGCCCAGACTCAGTTCATCGAAGTCCAATCCGAAATGGATCGCTCCATCGAACGTGTCCTACCGCTATTCACCGAGCCCATCCTAGACGGTCTTTCAGACAACACCCTGACCGAAAAAGGCCAGATCAGTAATCTAGCCAAACTGCTCGAATCGGTGCAGACCTCCTTCCCCCACGCGCCCACGGTGAAAATCATCGTCCGCGCAGACCAAGCCCCTTTCAAATACGCCCGCATCGACAGCAGCCGGATTGGTTCTAATAGTCAAGGCAGACTGACGCTGACGCCGCAATTTTACGCCACCTTCCCCAGTGAAAAAGAAACCCAGATTATCGATCAGCTCTTTGAAGAGCAGTTAGTAGAGATAATAGATCCTGTTGTAGGACAGGTTATTAATACCGAAGCACCTAGCTCATGGGGTATCTTGAAGCAGGATAACGAAGTCGTTGCTGTAGTTTACTTACAGCAAATAGATTTTCCTAATCTTAATAGCAGATACAACTACAGAAGGCCGTACGACTTCTCACACACTGGTCCTGAATACTTAATGACCAATTAGTCGCTAATTTGGGCGACTAACTTACGAATCACTCCTTGTGCGAGAAAACTCTAGCTATCCTAGTGCTGAACGATAACTCGTGCTCAGTATCGTACAACCTGTATGTTCTCCAATATCCTTTGTAGAATCTGTCGACGTCTTTGAGAAAACTTAATTCTCTACTGGTCCAATAGAGTGTGGAGATAGATATGCCATAGAACAGGAAGAAAAACACAATTAGAGCATAAATGGTGCTTTGGTTTTGCTGCAGCTCTGTACCTCCGACATTGGTAGATATGGATAAAACCACCCACGTATTTAGCCCTAATAGAAAGAACCCAATAGCAAATAGTACGCTGAAGGTGACCTTAGAAATCCTTCTTATTTCCGTATTAGGTCCGTTTCGACCAATATTATCAAGCTTTAGATATATTGGATCTCTAGAGTAGATACGAGCAGCGAAGCAAGGATCATAACAATCAAACACTTGATTCACTACATGCACTGGAGCATATCTTCCTGTAGCCTTCTTGAATACGAGAGCATTCATATAGTCGCTCTTGCTCTTCGAGCGGTAGCTTACCTTATCTAAAAGCTCTATGAGTTCTGAATTTTCCCGTTCGGACCGCTTGCCGAAGATGAACTCTCTAAACAAAAATTGAGCAAAAGCAACCGTACCAGCTATAGCCGATAGAATGAGCTGCAGGGCGATTTGCTGAATAAATTCCTGACTGAACATAAGCTAGCTCTAGAAGTATTTCTTGTACAGGACCTCTTCCTTGTACTGACTTAGAAACTAGAAAGGAATAATCTCTTCAATCTTCTTAATCTGGTTGTTGTAAGTACCTGTATCGAGTGCAGGCCGATCGGTATTCACTTCGATGGGTTGATCTAGCGATACCCATGAACGGCAGCCTCCATACAAGCTCGAATTCCAAGTAAGCTCTATCGGATTCTCTAACCTGTAGGCTCGTAGCGCGAGAACATATAAAGACTGCTTTGGCTTCCACTTCAATCTGTCTGTTACAAGCTGAGGTTGCCAAACATGAAAATCGCTAAGCGCGTGAACTTTGTCAGCTTCGGTAGTTTGGAAGATATGGGTAATTTCTGCCCAGGCTTTAAGCGTGATTTTTTCTGGATGCCAACCGGAGGCTACTGGGGTGACACTGCTTTGATAGTTGGGTTTGAGTAATTCGGGCTTTTGGTGCTCGAAGGTGGGGAATAGGATGACGCGATCGCACTGTTGATTTCCAGAAACTCGACCACCAGCAACCCGAAACCGCCCCTGCTTTTCGCTAATACCGCCTTTGCGCAGCAGGATAATCTGCTCACCTCGGGCGATCGCATCCACCGCCACAGACCACTCCTTCAAAGCGGCATTCATAAACATGAGAGTCTTCCAAAATTGTCAGTACATCGTAGATGTTCAGAATAACAAACCAAAGCTAGCTCATACTGCTACTGCGTCAGGAATAGGGGTGTTGCTCCAGTAGCGGGTATGCATGCGATCGCAATAGGCCACCAGATTCTTAAATCCTAGAGCATAAGACTTCAGGCGCGAATCAATCGACACTCTCATAATGTTCGAGAGCATGCCATAGCCAATCGCATCGAGACTCGTTGGCTGATCGCCCATTAGATAAGGCTGATCGCTCAGGAAATCGCTAATCGCGGTGATATTTTCACAGCCAAGTGCGAAAACCTCGTCAGGGGAATGCCGACCTATTCCCTGTCCATACAAATCTCGTATCGCGCTGCGCCTGACGAGCGTGGGGACAACCAATCTCATCGGCATAGGGACATCTTCAAAGAAGACATCCTTAATAATTTTCCAATTGTCGTCATCAACCCAGCGAAAATAGAAGGCAACCCAGTAGAGATGTTCTTCCATCAACCGACGCATACCTAACATGGTTCCACGCTGTTTTGGACTCAGATGCGCGTCAAGAGAATCGCCATAAGTTTCCATTAAATAGTTGATAATGAATCCAGAATCAGCAATTACGTGTCCATTATCGACAATGTAGGGTAGCTTCTTTTTTGGCGCTTTTAGCACATTTGCGTTGGCAGCCACTTGATAGGGCAGCGCCGTCATGCGCAGGTAAGTTTCTAGCTTTAGACATACTGGACTTGGGCAGCGAAGACCCAGTGCGGGTGCAAACTGGTAGAGAGTGATCATAGGAGACAGACCGGCGATATCGGGCTAATTCAAAAACATGACTATGTTGATCTAGAACTGGCCTGCGCAACAGCGCTTCTAATTTCCGCAGCAGCGCTCGATACCCAGACTATCTAGCAGCAGCTCGCCAACGGCATTCGCCACGGCAAACTCGCTGTAGAAGCTTTTAGAGAAATCATAGCCCTGCATCTCGGTCAAGATCGCTAGCACCAGTGCGTTCAGATTGTTCTCACCTTCCATCCGCTGCCGGACGAACACTTGCGATGCGCGAGCGGCAATGTGCTCGTTGATGACCTCTGGCAAGAACTCTTCATCTAGCCACTTGTGTAGAGTTGCTTTGAGCCACTGGCCTTCTTTGGTCGCGTCTTCCGGGGGGGGAAGCTCTACGGACTCAATTGGCGCAGCAAAGTCAGAATCAGTGGAATCAGACATATCCGTGCATACTTTAAGATCGATCTGCTAGTAACAAAGCTATCTTTTTGGGTTTGAAAACTAAAGGGAATGTTTAAAGGCTAAAGGTTCAAAGGGATTAGTGTCCTAAAAAAGGATAATTACGTTACGTACCGTTACTATCTTAGACTTGGCAGAATTCTTAACACGGTAGAGGGAACCGCGACGGGAGCGGCGTACGTCTATATACAGCTATGGTCTATTCCGTTCCTCAAATCCTACAGTGCTACGCTCAGGGCTATTTTCTAATGGCCGAGGCAGATGGCAAGACGTTGAACTGGTACTCTACAAATCGGCGAGCCATTGTGCCACTTGATCAACGCTTTCGCTATCCCAAATCCCTGCAAAGGGTCTTGAATCAGAAGCGCTTTACCTCTGCGATTAACCGTAGCTTTGAAGCGGTTGTCGATGGCTGCGCTGACCGGGAGACTACCTGGATATCCCCTCAGCTCAAGGCAGTGTACATGCGTCTGCACAGGGCAGGCTATGCTCACAGCTTCGAGACTTGGCAGGGCGATCGGCTAGCGGGCGGATTCCTGGGTATTTGTCTGGGTGGGGTGTTTATTGGAGAGTCGATGTTTTATCGCATTCCTGAGGGCTCAAAGGCGGCGATGGTAATGCTGGTGAATCATTTGCGATCGCGCCAGTTCTCCCTCTTCGATGCCCAGATCCTCAATCCACACCTGGCTAGATTTGGCGCGTTTGAAATCGATAAGGCCGTCTACGAAGCCACCCTGTATGAGGCCATTCAGCACCCCTGCCAGTTTGACTAGATCTTGACTAGATTTTGACTGGGCTCAAGCCTCCACTCTAGTGAGTAGCACCGGGCAGTTGGCATACACCCGGATGTAGTCGGAGAGCGATCCACCGAGCAGGCGGTCTAAATCGGGAAGCCCCTTTGCAATGGTAGGACGGCGATCGGGGGAGCCCAGGATAAGCAGGTTGATATTGAGCTGATCGACGAGTTCGCAGATACGCACGCCAGGCTTGCCCGCTGGCGCCAGGCAGCGATACTTGATACCCATGCGTCGAACTTTGGACGCGGCTTCTGCTAGTAACGGGTCGGTCTCAGGGCGCTCTTGCATGACTTCTTCGAGCTTGCCGCTGAGCTTCGAGATGGTGTGGACTAGGATAATCTCGCCACCCTCGATATCGCGAGCAAGGTCGATAGCCACGTCTAGGCTGGCCTTGGCTGAATCGGATTTATCGAGGGCGACCAGTATGCGCTTGATCGATTTAATCGCGTACAGATCGTCTTTGACTAGCAGCATCGGCCGCGACGATAGCTGAAAAACATACTGGCTGACTGAATTGCCAATAATTGCCTGTAGCCCTTGCAGCCCTCTAGAACCCATCACAATCAAATCTGCATCGATTTCGTCGGCGACTACACCCACGACATCTTTGGGTTCGCCTTCGCGCAAAACGGCGTTCACTTCAGCCGGATTTAAGCCTAGGGCATTGACTGCTTCAGCGAGTATTCTGCCGCCCTCTTGCCAACGGTCGGCCATTGCTGATGACGTCGTCTGAGAAGGTACAACATGAAGAATGGTGAGACGCGATCGCTCGATGCGAGGAATTTGCATTAGCACTTTCATCATTTCTCTCGTATTGCCGATGCCTGAGTCGGCTAGCAAAATGTTTTTAATCATGGGTTTCGCCCGGTGACTTCTCCGATCATTGCTCTAGCTTCTGATTATCACTGCTTCTAAGGGATACTGACTCAGGTAAGAAACAACTTTTGACGATTGATATGACTCAATTGAAATGGTTTGAATATCCCGTGAGAGTACAGCCCCATCACACAGACTACGG
>JBCCOH010000118.1:0-18007 GCA_039111275.1 Cyanobacteria bacterium P01_D01_bin.1
ATAATCCAAAGTAACCAGACAAACCGCCTGCAGCTGGATGCGCTCAGCCCATTCCTGTCGTAGCTGGCGAAATACACCAAAGCTAATCTCACCCTGTTCATCAAAAGCATCTAAATGCGTGCGAACCGCCTGTGTACCATGTGCGTAGCTACACCTTAGACCAAACTCAGCCCGTCGATACACATCCTCCGCGCTCCATCGATGCTTGCTGTCCCGCTGTGCCGTCTCTAGCGCCTGCTCAAACGTTCCATCAGGATTCGGACTTCTCGGCCAGATATGCCCTTTGTCTAGGTGAGTGTGCATATCTACAAAGCAGGGCCAGACAAGTCCTGATTGGACGTCAACAGTTGGCGCGTCTGTTTCTGCATCCGTTTGAGAGAGGGGCGATCGCACGCTCACCAGCCGCCCCTCACGCACCTCTATATCTACAGGAACTAGCGCTTCGCCCTTCGCTTCTAGTTGAGACTCAGTCATAAAACGTTGTCTTGTACCTCCTGTAAGCAGGCAAGCAGGCACCTGGGCGTTCCGTAGCCAGTAGTGAGAAACTTCAGGAATTTTCAAGAAAGGAGTTATGGACATTGAGCTTAGGGTAACGTGACTAACACTACCCTATCTCTCTTTATCCCTATTTCTCTTTATCTATGACAGACTCTAACTCGACTATATCTAGTTCGGACGCCTCTGGTTCGGCTTCTTCTAGCGCAACCATACCTGTTACAGCTACTCCTAATTTTGTTTCTGTAACGGGAATTATCAAGCCAGGGCATCAGGTAGCTTCAGGTAAATCGAGCAACAGTCCTTACGAAAGAGGCACGTTAGAGATGCAGCTTCCTTACTTCCGAGCGCTGGGACTTGATTTGAGTGGCTTTTATCTTGGTACCATCAACGTATCAATCGCCCCGTACAGGCTTGAACTAGAACAGCCTCAATACACCTTTCCACAGGTAAAGTGGCATCCCGACTATCCAGCAGAAACATTCTCTTTCTCTTCTTGCATAGTCGACTATCAAGACAAAAGCACCGAGGCGTTAGTCTACTACCCTCACCCCGAATCAAAGATCGGACATTTTCAAGATCCTTCTGTTGTTGAAATTATCGCGCCCTATCTGATCGGTGTTAAATACGGCGGTTGCTTAAACCTAAAGCTCAATCCTCAAGAGGTCAAACTAGATAGCAGCAATGATTGATACCATCCGCTAAACTAGACTCAGCCACTCAGCAGTTCAGCACAAGCTCAGTCATGGTTCAGCAGGTTTCCAAAACAAAGATTGTCTACCCGGACAGCGACGGTCAACCGATGGCAGATAATACTGAGCAGTTCAAATGGATTGTCACCATCAAAGAGAATCTAGAAGCCATCTTTGCTGACAACCCTGATGTATTCGTTGCGGGCGATTTGCTGTGGTATCCAGTAGAAGGCGACAACAAGACTCGTCGTGCCCCTGACGTGATGGTAGCCTTTGGCCGCCCAAAAGGATATCGCGGTTCATACAAGCAGTGGCAAGAAGATGATATTGCCCCTCAGGTTGTATTTGAGATTCTCTCTCCGGGCAACCGTCAAAAAGAGATGGCAGAAAAGTTTCAGTTTTATCAACGATACGGAGTTCAAGAATACTATGTCTATGACCCCGACACAGTAGATTTGATAGGCTGGCAGCGCGTTGATGGCTATCTAGAGATCATTCAGTCCATTCAAGACTGGGTGAGCCCACTGCTCAAAATCCGATTTGCCATTAAGCTAGACATGCTCGAAATTTACAGACCAGATGGTGAGTCTTTTGTAACTTTTACAGAGAACGTAAGACAGCGTAACCGAGCCGAGCAAGAACGTAACCAGGCCCAGTTAGAACGTAACCAGGCCCAGTTAGAACGTAACCAGGCCCAGTTAGAACGCGATGAGGCGATCACCAAAGCAGAACGACTAGCAGCTCAGCTTAAAGCTTTAGGCATCGAACCAACAGAAAACTAGGCGTGGGTGTACCGCAAAGCTAGCCATTCTGCATTTCATGATAGGCTTTCTCCACCCATTCCACGACTTGATTGCCTAGCCGCACGTCGTCTAAGCGATCGATCTCACGGATACCCGTTGGGCTAGTAACGTTCACCTCTGTCAGATAGCCGCCAATAATATCGATGCCGACAAAAACCAGGCCATCCTTACGCAGAGCAGGCGCGACTTGTTTGCAGATCTCTAAATCGCGCTCAGTTAGCTGAGTCTTGTCACTGCGGCCACCGACCGCCATATTGCCACGAAATTCTTTGCCAGTGGGGACCCGGTTTACGGCTCCAATCGGGTCGCCATTTAGCAAGATAACTCGCTTGTCGCCTTCTTTGGCAGCAGGTAGATAAGCCTGAACCATGACGGGCTCTTTGCCCTGTTGAGTGCTGACTTCGATAATGGAGTTGAAATTGCGATCGCCTCCTTCCAAGAACAAAATCCCCTCTCCTGCTTTACCGCCCAGCGGCTTTAGCACCCCTGCGCCCCAGCGCTCTACCACCTCGCGAATCACCTGCTTATCAGCGCTAACAATCGTTTCAGGAATCGCTTCGGTAAACTGCAAGGCATACATCTTCTCATTCGCAGCTCTTAGCCCTGCCGGGGAATTGATCACCTGAGTCTTCTGGCTATCGATGTAATCAAGAATGTAGGTGACATACAGATAAGGCACCGTCACGGGCGGATCTTTTCGCATAAAAATGGCGTCCATTGTTTCTAATGGCAGCCACTTTGACTCGCCCAAAGCATACCAGTCCCGTTCACTGATCCAGCGATCGCCCTGCTGAACAACAGGCTTCATTTCTATAGAACGCAACTGGCCATACGCCTTGCTCTCGATCACACCCAACTTATCTACCTGGGTGATGTACACGTTGTGGCCTAGTATCTGCGCTGCCTCCATCATTGCCACACTCGTATCGTGGCCAGGGTCTAATCGTTCAATAGGATCGATGATGAACGCTAACTTCAAAAGAACTCTCCCAAAATACTGCTTTGAACCTTTAATACGACTACAGCCGCGCGAACAATTACACAAGCTACCTGGCAAACAAATGCTCTGGTCAAAGCGGCCTCGTTTTTGAAGCTGTCACACCCAAGCTGGCCTCAGAGGTTTCTCAGACCTAGCAGAAGATAGCTGGCGCTGTGACAATCCAAATTGGGTACCATCACCGATTCGCGCCTCTCTCTGGACTCATTAATGTAATCGGTAACTTGGGGAGAGGAGAAGTTGAATGCTGAGCAAAGTCATACAGGCAACCGTAATTACGCTGTCGCTACATCTATTAATAGGACTAAACACGCTAGAAACCAAAGTAGCGCGTAATTCTGTAGAACCAGCCGAAGTCCCCGGTGAAGTCATTGTTGCGCTTAAGCAAGCGCTGACTCGTCGCTAGATTCAGCGCTTACTGACTTCGGCTTACTAACTTCAGCTTACTGACTTCGGCTTACTTTCAACAAAAAGCGCACCCCTCAGAAGAGAGAGTGCGCTTTTTACCTGAGCGTTAGATTGTCATCAATAGCTTGGCTTTACCTGTCTTAATGGTCTGTAATCCACTAGCTGCTAGCTAGCCGCCAGTCTAGAAGAAAAGGCCATGGGTGAAAAGCTAGGAGAATAGGATTCTATAACCCGACCAGTCTTTGCGCAGGAGACCATCAGATAGTCACAGTGGTCGCACTGAGTGCGGACCTGACCAGTCTTAGTAGAATAGCGCCTCTCAGCAGCGCTACCACAAGTAGGACAGTGCACCGTTTGGACAACGTCAGCTTGCGTAGACTTAGCGGATGCAGACTTGGCGGACGCGGGCGAAGTCAAAATTGCTTTTGCAGCATTATTTAAAAGCTGACTAGAAGACGTATTCGAGGAAGCATTTTGTTTAAATGACTCGAACAATGTTCTAGCAGGTACTTTCATAGTCTTCATGGTCTCTAACGTGTTGATGACATTACTCAATATTTATGAGTGTCAGCGCTCCTGTGCTGCCGCAACATTGCCGACTAGATACTGGCTGAATATCTGGCTGAAGTTGATTTGAGCCCGAGCATTTGACTTCCTTATTATGGCAATTAGGGTGGCCAATCGCAAAGGGTCCAAAAGATATATAAATTTGGGGATCGCCCACTATGAGACCGATCCCCGACATATTGAAACACCTGACATAGCGAGGATTGATGAGTATTTATACTTCGTTTACCTTCCTAAAAAGAGTCCTCCTATCGACGTAGTCTCATCCATAACTAAAGATTTATTTTAGATTTCATAAGACGTAGATTCATATCACTTAACATCTCTTTTTGTCGAGATATTTAGTAGTGCTAACTTGAATTAAGTTTCTAATTTTTAAAAATAAAACTGTATCCAATAAGACACTTTTCTATATTCTTTCAAAAAGTTATTCTAATCCATACAAATTGATTGCCATAGGCTCTTTAAACGCGGACTTGATATCAGTAAACACACTAAAAAATGCCTCAATTAGAGACAGAAACCAACACAGTCCTTTTTAGTGCCTTCACTGAACTGACAGCACCCTGCAACCCGAACTAAGAAGCAGTAGAAGGGTGAAAGTATTCGTAGATCTGCTGCGCAAGCTGTGGGCCAATGCCGTCGACAGTCGCGAGCTGCTTTGGTGAGGCTTCGCGAATGTAGTCGATCGAGCGGAAACTGGCAAGCAGCTGCTTACGTCGGTTGTGACCCAGTCCAGGAATATCTTCTAGACGCGATCGCCTCATCCTAGTCATCCGCTTCTTGCGATGAAAACTCACCGCAAACCGATGCGCTTCATCTCGCAGGCGGCGTAGCAGCATCACCCCCGGCTGATCAGCCTCTGTGTCTAGCGATCGCTTCTCACCCGGTAGAAATATCTCTTCATTCCGCTTTGCCAAGCTAACCACGCGCAGCTCGCCGAGCAAATTCATCTTTTCTAGCTCAGCAACGACCGCAGATAGCTGTCCCTTACCACCATCAATCATGACCAAGTCAGGCCAGTCTGGGTTCCCTACCCGTTGAAGGCTCAGATCATTTGCATAGCGGCGAAAGCGACGACGAATCACCTCGGCCATACTGGCGAAGTCATCCGAATGGCCACTAGTAACAGTTGGATTCTTAATCTTATAGGTGCGATAGTGCTGTTTGGCAGGCAAGCCATCGATAAAGACTACCTGAGAGGCCACCGCATCAGAGCCCTGAATATGAGAGATGTCGTAGCCCTCAATTCGTTTAGGTGGACCCGGTAAATCGGTAATTTCTGCCAGCTCTTGCATCGCCTGAGTATTGCGATCGGCAAATCGCTGAGTGCGCGCTAGCTCATACTGAGCATTGCGCTCAACCATCTCTACTAGTTCAGCTTTGACCTGACGCTGTGGCACGTCGATAGAGACCTTACGCCCTTTTTGCGCACTGAGAAATTCAGTCAGCATCTCGCTCTCAGGCAGAGGATGTTGAGATAGAATTTCGGTCGGAATTTCAACCGGATCGACTAGGCGATAGTGTTCTTCCAGCACTCTTTGCAGAATTTCGCCAGGTGTCCCCGATTCGGTATCTGCGACAAAGCCCAAACGCCCAACTAGGCGGCCAGCTCTAATCTGAAACAGCTGAATGCAAGAATGCTGATCATCTGCCGAAAGAGCGATCGCATCTCTAGAAACCGTACTCTCGGGCAAAGCAACCTTCTGATTTGCCCCCAGCGTCTCTAGCCCTTTAATCTGATCGCGAATCATCGCCGCTTTCTCAAAGTCAAGCGCTTCAGCCGCCTTTTCCATCTTGGCACTGAGCATGTCGATCAGCTCGTGCGATCGCCCCTGAAAGACCATCGCCACCCGCTGCACAATCTTGTGATAATCCTCCGGCGTAATCAGCTGCTGACAGACCCCCGGGCATTGACCAATGTCGTAGTTCAGACAGGGCCGATCTTTAAACAACGGCTGCTTGCGCTGCCTTAGCGGAAACACTCGCTTGGCGATCTGCAAAGTTCGGCGTAGTGCGCCCGTATCCACATAGGGACCGTAGTAGCGGTTCTTGGCGTTCTTCCGTCGCTGCCTAGTAATAAAAATGCGGGGATAGTCCTCAGACCAAGTGATACAGAGATAGGGATACTTTTTGTCATCTTTGAGCAGCACATTAAAGTGAGGCTGATGCTGTTTGATCAAATTGGCCTCTAGCGCTAGCGCCTCAGCCTCTGTATCCGTGACGATAATTTCAATATCTGCCACCTTTTGCACCATGGAGGCAATCCGTGGCGTGTGGTGATGTGCCCCCTCACGAAAATAAGAGCGCACCCGGTTGCGCAGGCTTTTTGACTTACCAATGTAGAGAATTTGGTCAGTCTCATCCTTCATGTAGTAAACCCCTGGCTCTTGTGGGATTTCCTTCAGGCGATTTTCTAACTTCTCAGGATTTCGTAAGAGGGTCCTGTTATCGGTAGAGGGGGTAGAAGAAGTAGACACGTATTAGCTGTATGTAGACAGGGCAACCAAAGGCATGACAAATGATATACCAAATATTCTAAGGCGAGTTTTCTTATCCTTACTTCGGCTCTTACAGCCTGATTCCCGAACGCTACGAGAGCAGGATTATGCCATCATCACCGTAAATTTACGTAGAAACACTTTTAGAGGGTATAAGCTGGCACTAGGCTTCGTTCTCTCATGCTTCGTTATCCCACGATAGTGATTTGGCAAGCCAGTCATCTGCCTGAAGACCGTCGTGTACAGAATAAACCAAGTGAATACTCAAGAATTCGAAAATCAATACAAAGAATCAGTCAGCAAAATTTTAAACGACTTGCAGTCGATGGCGATTATTTCTAGTCAGCTCGAATCGATGGTAGTAGACGTGGGTAACTCGGTTCAACATCTCAACAGCATCGTAGAAGAATTTATCAGATCGCAAGACGAAAGCGTTTAGAAAGATGCCGCTCGCTCACTTCACAAACTCGCCAATCTTACTAACTGCTTCGGCCAAAACATCGGGTGATTGGACCAGCGCAAAGCGGACATAGCCCTCCCCCGATTTTCCAAACCCTCTACCTGGTGATAGGGCGACGCCAGTTGCAGCCACCAGCGAAGTGCAAAAACCGATGGAGTTAGCTGCCCAACCGTTCGGCAGAGCGTCGGGCAGTTTGGCCCAAATGTACATCGTGGCGCTAGGGGTTGGCACAGACCAGCCAATCGCATGAAGCGCATCAATAGCCGCATTACGACGACTGGCAAAGGTGTCTACTGTCTGAGCGACGCAGTCTTGCGGTCCGGTCAGCGCGGCGATCGCCCCACGCAAAATCCCCCGGTACTGATTAAAGTCCACCGTTGCCTTCACCTGACGCAGCGCCTTGATCAGCTGAGCATTACCAATCGCATACCCAACCCGAAAGCCACCCATGTTATAGGACTTCGACAGCGTAAAAAATTCAATCGACACCGATTTGTCTGGGTCTGCCGCTAGCACAGACGGAACAGGCGCGCCCTCGAAGTACAGATCGGCATAGGGAAAATCGTGAACCAGGACAGTATCGTGCCGTCGGCAGAAAGCGACCGCTTCCTCAAAAAAAGACAGCGGTGCACTAGCCGTCGTTGGGTTGTGCGGATAGCTCAGCACCATCATCCGCGACTTTGCCAAAACATCTGCAGGAATATCCGACAGAACAGGTAAGAAATCATTCTTCGCCAGAATAGGCATTGGGTAGATTGTGCCGCCAGATAGATAAACTCCGCCCGCATGCGACGGATAGCCAGGGTCCAGCAGCAGCGCAACATCTCCTGGATTCATCACCGCCAAAGGCAAATGAGCCGTGCCCTCTTGCGAACCAATTAGCGGCAGTACTTCTGTCTCCGGATCGACTGCAATGCCAAACTTTTGCTCGTACCACTCGGCAGCCGCCACGCGAAACTCACGAGTACTGTTGAAAAGTGCGTAGCCGTGGGTGTCTGGATCTTTCAGCGCTGTGGCGATCGCATCTAGCACATGAGTCGGCGTTGGCAAATCCGACGAACCCAAAGAAAGATCAATAATCGACTTTCCAGATGCGATCGCTCCTGCCTTCGCACTGTCCATATCAGCGAAAACATTAGTCTGAAGCGGCGCAAGGCGGTCGGCGATTTGCATAAAACTACAGACTATCTAGCTCGGACTTCAGTGCTTCTAGTTCAGCGTCTACAGCCGAATCAGTCGGCGCTGCCTTAGCCTCATCAGCCGCAGGCAAAGACCCCTGCGCAGATGAACCACCCAGCATCTGGGCCTTCATCGCCTCTAGCTCGTAGTCCACATCACTGCCCGCTTCTAGACTGGCAAACTGGCTCTCTAAATCCGCGCCCGCAAGCTCAGCCGCAGCCTGACCGCTAGCCTCCATTTGCAGCACTTTCTCTTCCATCCGCTCAAACGCACCCATCGCGCTGCTGGTGCTGAGTGTACCGACACTTCTCTGTAGCTGCTCATTCGCCTTGGCCGCACTTGCCCGCGCTTTGAGCATATCCTTCTTAGTCTTCGCCTCGGAGATCTTGCTCTCTAGGGCGATCAGCTGACGCTTAAGTGTGTCGACTGATGCAGACTGCTGCTCTAGCTGGCCTTTGAGCGCGGTGGCAGTTTCAGCCTGAGTTTTCTTGCGGGTGAGCGCTTCTCTAGCCAAGTTCTCGTCGCCTTTTTGCAGGGCTAACTGGGCTCTTTGCTGCCAGGTGTTGGCTTCGGACTGGGCTTTGCTAGCCTGCTGCTCTACTCGCTTTTGAGAGGCGATCGCCCGGGCCACGGCCTGACGCATCTGCACCAAGTCCTCCTGCATATCCATAATCGCCTGATCCAGAATCTTTTCAGGATCTTCCGCCGAACTCACGGCTGCATTTAGGTTAGAGCGCACGACTCGGCTGACGCGATCAAACAGTCCCATCTTGTTCTTTTCCTTCGACTAGCTACTCAAAAGATACCGCAGGAGGTTGTGAGTTTCCTGATTTTTTTATCTTACGCTGCAAGCAAGAAGTTGGCGAGACGCAAAGGGTGCAGGTTTCCCAACCAAATTACTATCAAAGGTAGTCTACAGAAGTCGAGAGATAGGAAGAATTTGCGGACGCAAGGCAGCTAGAGAAACCCCTGTTCTGTAGGCCGCAATCACGCCCACTGCTTCTAGGTACGTATTCACTGCGATCGCCCGTATCCCCAGATCCTTGGCCGTCACCGCCATCGCCGTCTGATTTTCCCCCACTGCAATCACCTGCGCAGCGCTCTGAGCCAGGCTCATCACCGCACTTCCGCCAAAGGCTGTTGCAGGCACAATCACAGTATCGACAGCGTGCGCGCCGATTTCATCTGCCGCGTTACTGGGCTCTGTCGCAAACTGGGGTGCCCGGCTCAAACCCGCCAGCACGCAAGATAGAAAGGTATAACCAATTTCCTCGGCCGCAGAGCGCGGTGAGATTTGTGGCTCTAGCGGTAACGGTGACAGAGCAGGCGCATGAGCGCAGGGCAGCTTGAAAGTGCGCACGACCAAATGACTAATTACGGCTTCAGCGCCTGCAAGATGATCAACACCTTGGCCCTGTCTGTAAGCCTCTAGTGTCTCTGACCCTTCGTCGTCTGGGAAGCGTGCGATCACAGCGATTGCGCGTACTCTAGCCTCCAAAATCAGCCTTTCTGCCGCACGCAGCAAACTCCCCGGATTTTCTAACGTGCCCCAAGATGCGCCAGACTCAGTCATTTTGAGCGTCACACCGAGCGGCTGGTCAGTGACAATATGCGATTGCACATCCAGTCCCAGCGTTGCCCGCGCCGCATCCGCTGCCTGTAAATGACGCGATCGCAGCTCATCCTCCACCCCTCTATCGATCACTATCCCAATCGGGTTTTGATGAACAGGTCTCAGCGCCCAGCGCCCAGCCGCAAACTGGTCTAAACCGTAGCCTTCCACATAGTAGGCATTCTCCATCGGCCAATACAGCTGCGCCCCATTCAGCACATTCGGATGTGTAATCAGCCGATCCGTTACGCCAGCAACTGTCCGTGCAATCGGCAGTGCATCACCTGCATAACCACCCATCGCCGCCCCGATTCCAGTCGGAACGATCAGCACCGTCGTATGCAGCTTCTTTGCAGTCGAAATCATCAAAGCGTCGTCACCACAGCTTCTACCTGAGCTGTCTGGTTGTCAGGATCAATTGAGGTGATTGCCCAACGTAGTGGGTTGCCGTGAGTTATGAGCTGGGTTTCGATGTGCGATCGCAGCTCATCCGATCGCAGCAAATCCGACCCCACTCTTCCTTTGCGCAGCTCATCCTCCGACACCCGCAACCCAACCGTCAAACAGACCAACTTAGTCTTCAAACCCTATCTCCCCATCTCCCCTCTCCCTACGCCCCCGGCGACCGAGCGCAGTCGAGGTCATCCTTTCCCAAACTGCCTCGCATACACCTCTTCCTCCTTCTCCGTTTCCAGCTTCAAATCCGAAGTCGGCAGCGCCACACACAACAGCGCATATCCATCCGCCTGCAGCTCTGGGCTTACCCCCATGCCATCCTCCTGATTCACCGTGCCCTCAGTCACCAGCGCTGCGCAAGTCGTACAGACACCCGCACTACAAGAGAACGGCAGCTCCAATCCCACAGCCTGAAGTGAATCCAAAATTGGCTTGTCGTCAGGCACCTCAACCGTGTGAGTCGTTCCCTGGTGCAAGACCTCAGCCGTAAACGTATTTCCCATCTTTTGTTAAGTCAAATACCTAAATCGAATACCTAAGTTTGATAGCCAATAAGCACTAGGACGCCTGCGCTGGAAAAGCCCGATCAAATTCCTCTAGTAAATCATCAATTTCTTCCAAAGCCTGATTCACATCTATCCGCAGAGTACCGATCCCAGGCTGTTCCAATAGCTTAAGCAGCGACTGACGCTTAGTCCGGATCAGTTCAATTCGAGTTTGAAGAGCAGAAAATTCCATATATTAGCGATTCTCCAGATTGAGTTACATTTCTTTATGAGATAATCACATCATAAGATTACCTGCTTCCTTAACCAATACCTCATGCGCAAGATTCCTCTCGGCACCGTTCTCCTAATAATAGGCGCTATTCTCACCCTCGTTGGCTTTGTCGCCTATGCCCAAGAAAATGCCACCCTCAATCTTGTCGGCTTCTTCTACGGTGTCCCCATCTTGCTAGGGGGCCTTGCCCTGCGCGCCGCAGAGCTAGAACCTGTGCCCTACACGCAGCCTACCAGCGAAGCAGTTCTCGCCCTACGCGAACAAGCCACCCAGACCCAGACCCAAGTTCGCAAAGATGTCACCCGCTACCGCTACGGCCAAGAAGCGCACCTAGACGAAACCTTGGAGCGCCTAGGGCTGAGTCCCAATGACACCCAGCGTCCTGTACTTTCGGGACTACACGAAGAGCAAAGGGACGGCGCCTACACGCTAGTTCTAGAATTTCACTCGCCCTACGTCTCCTTCGAGAAATGGCAAGAGAAGCAGCCAAAGATCGAAAACTTCTTTGGTCCTGGGATCACCGCAGAAGTCAGCCAGCAAGATGAGGAGAAAGTAGCCGTAGCCATGAAGGCAGTGGTTGCTTAGACGCTCACTTCTCCAATCTCACCGCATACCACTGCACCGCCTCACCCGGCGCGGTCTCAAACTCGCAGTGAGTTTCTATTAGGTACTGGGCCTGCGCTTCCACCGTGGGCAGCTTTTGCAAGTCGCGAGACATTTCCCCTTCGTAACTCGCTAAGACTTCCTTAAGTTTTGTCAGCAGTTCAGGTGGCGTCAGAAAGGTTTCAGTAGCGTCAGGCGTGAGGAAAACAAACATTTCCTCGTCGTATAGCAGCGCGTCTGCCATGGGTTTGGATTCCTTCTTAGTGATGGTTGAATGATATCGATTTCTTGAGCGAGGCACTGCCTGACTAGGTGGCAGTGCTAGAATTTTGACAGATACACCGCAATCCCGCTCGGGTTACCGGTGATTATTTTTTGCAAATGACTGTTTTTGCAAAAATACTGTCATAATTTCAGTCCTTCCTTTTCTGAAGATCATCGCTTCAATCACCTTCTATCAAAATCACCCATGGTTTACACGCCCATCAAACCCGCCGAGAAAAAAGTCTCTAAGATCGAAGGCATCAAAGAGCGCAGTCAGTTTCTGCGGGAGCCCGTGGCGACTGAAATCAACGAAGACACCACCCGCTTCACCGAAGCGGGCATCCAAATTCTGAAGTTTCACGGCTCCTATCAGCAGTACAACCGCGACAACGTAGTCCGTGGCCAAGAAAAGCCGTACTCCATGATGCTCCGCCTGCGCAATCCCGGCGGCTACATCCCCCCCGAGCTATACCTCACGCTCGATGACATCTCCGATAAATACGGCAATCACACCCTACGCGCCACCACCCGCCAGGCTTTCCAGCTCCACGGCATTCTCAAGAAAAACCTAAAGGCAACGCTCGCCGATATCATTCGCAGCATGGGTTCCACACTTGGTGCCTGCGGCGACCTTAGCCGTAACGTCATGGCCCCGCCCGCACCTTATAAGAACAAGCCCGAGTACGTCCTCGCCCGCAAATACGCCACCAATATTGCGGATTTACTGACGCCCCAAACGCCTGCCTACTACGAAATTTGGCTAGATGGCGAGAAAGCAGTCACCACTGAAGAAGATCCGGCTGTTGTCGCCGCTAGACAGGGCCAGGCCGGACATGTAGAAGGCTCGCCGAGACCAGTTGAGCCAATCTACGGCGTGCAGTACATGCCGCGCAAGTTCAAATGCGCCGTCACTGTCCCCGGCGACAATTCCGTTGATGCCTACACGCAAGACATTACGCTGGTTGTCATCACCGACGATAATGGCGAGCTAGAAGGCTTCAACGTGATTGCAGGCGGCGGCATGGGTCGCACTCACAATAAGGAAGAGACATTCGCTCGTGTGGGTGACCACGTTGGCTACGTGGACAAAGACGACGTGTACGACCTTGTCAAAGCAATCGTCTTCACCCAAAGAGACTTTGGTGAGCGCTACAACCGCCGCGTGTCTCGGATGAAGTACTTGCTCCATCGGTGGGGACTGCCCAGGTTCATTGAAGAAGTTGAAAAGAGATTTGGTAAGAAAATCGACGGATTCAGACCGCTGCCTGAGTGGAAGTATGAGGACTATCTAGGCTGGCATGAGCAGGGTGATGGCAAGCTGTTTGTGGGTGTGCACGTTCGCAATGGCCGAGTTCATAACGAAGGCAAACTGCGCAACAAGCTAGCGCTCAGAGAGATTGTTGAAAAGTTCAACGTTTCGATGAGGGTCACGCCTAGTCAAAATGTTGTTTTCTGTGATGTTAGCCCAGAAGATAAAGCAGCGATCCAAGAAATCTTGGATAAGAACGGTATCACAGAACATAGCAAAGTAGATTCGCTAGAACGCTATGCGATGGCTTGCCCAGCACTTCCTACCTGTGGCCTAGCTGTTACAGAATCCGAGAGAATTATCCCCAGCATGCTAGGGCGCATCCGCAAGCTACTCAACAAAGTGGGATTGAAAAACGAGACCTTCGTCACTCGGATGACGGGTTGCCCGAATGGCTGTGCGCGTCCCTACATGGCAGAACTTGGCTTTGTTGGACAAGCGCCGAAGAGCTATCAGCTATGGCTAGGCGGCAGTCCGAATCAGACTCGGCTGGCTCGCCCATACATGGATAGGCTGCACGAAGAGAATCTAGAGAAAGCGCTAGAGCCGTTGTTTTCCTGCTTTAAGCAGAATAGAAACGAGGGTGAGAGCTTTGGTGATTTTTGCGATCGCTACACCTTTGAAGCACTTCGCACCTTCACCGAAACCTACGAACCAATCAAACCATCTGGTTCTGGCCGTCGCCGCAACCGAGTCGGCATGTCTGATGAACTCTTTGCCAAGCTAAAAGCAAAGGCAAAAGCAGAGGGTGTTAGCATGGCAGACGCGCTAGAAAAGGCTATTGGAGATAGCCTGTCTTAAGGGTTATAGAAGAAAATTTGTTGTACATAGCTACCTCTTATCTCCGATAGGGGTGGCTATGTACTCAAGGGCGTTAGATCGGAAATATATGCAGACTATGCGATAGAGGCAGAACTATTATGTAAAGTAACCAGAGGGCACTCTTCCTAAGTGTTCTCTATACTTCATACAAAGATCTGTGAAATTCAAAAGTACTCCCAACCGCTGCATTCACTACAAGGGCGAAGAAATCTGGATTAGTCGTAGCGTCACCGTCTTACCTGTTCTGTTCTTTGTTAGCAAAGGCATTCGTTACGTACCTCTAGGCCAGCGTGGAGAAGACCTACCAGACGGCGTAGGACTGTGGGGACTGCCTGGCGGCTACCTGGACTACGACGAAACCGCCACCCAGGCCGTGTACCGCGAAGTTTGGGAAGAGCTAGGAATAGACATTCCTCAGCTGCTAGAAGACTTCCGCTTTGAAGGCGACTTAGATCATCCCTACCAGGTATACAGCACACCGCTGCGTCGACAGAACGTCACCCTAAAGTATCCGCTGATGTTTCATCTAGGCGATAGTGAACTGCCAAAGCTAGCGCCGCAGGTCTCAAAAGGAGAAGTAGTAGAAGCCCGCTGGTTTGAAGTGACAGAAGCGCTGAAGATGTCGCTAGCTTTTAACCATCACGATGTTATGCAGGAATGTTTAGACTGCTACTATTCATAAAAGCTGCTCAATTCTCTCTTTAGCTACAATCAGATCAGTCTGCTCTTCCAATACGATCCAAAGTGAAGTCGCTGGTGTAACCCTAATGATCAAAATTCCCTACGTCGATCAAAAGAGTGCAATGACAAGACTAGGGCAGATGGCTTACTACATTCCGGCCTTGCCCCAGTACCCAGCTAGTCGTCCGCTGAGTGAAAGAGAAACGCTTCTGTTCTTGCACGGTTTTGGCGGTGGCTCCTCTGCGTACGAGTGGTCAAAAGTCTTTCCTGCTTTCGCGAGTGATTACAGAGTCATCGCGCCCGATCTAATCGGTTGGGGAGACTCTGCCCACCTAGATCGCGACTATAGTATCGACGACTATCTCAACAGCATCGCCGACTTCATTCAAGCAGTCTGCGACGAACCCGTGACGGTAGTTGCTTCTGCGCTGACCGCCGCCTTTGTGATTCGCCTGGCGATCGCCCAGCCCACTCTCTTCAAATCCCTAGTCCTGATGACCCCAGCCGGACTCTCCGACTTTGGCAATGACTACACCCGCAGCCCCTTCGCTCAGATCGTCAGCACACCAATAATTGATAAGCTGCTGTATTCGGGTGCGATCGCCACCCCCTTCGGTATCCGCGGCTTCCTAGAGAACCGTCAGTTCGCCGACCCCAGCCGCGTCTCCGACGACATTGTCGAAGCCTACCTCTACTCCGCTAAAAAAACCAACGCCGAATACACCGCCCTCTCCTTCGTCCGGGGTGATCTTTGCTTCGACCTAGCCGACTACATCGGACAGCTCTCCACACCGACTGCCTTGCTGTGGGGAGAAACCGCCTCTTTCACAGGCCCAGAACTAGGCCGCAAGCTCGCACAGAAAAATCCCACAGCGATCAGGCTATTTGAAGTGATCAAATCCACTGGCCTGACGCCACAGCTAGAGCTACCAGCTGTGACGATCGGCATGGTCCAGACCTGCCTAAAGGTGCTAGCAGGCTAGGTACTTGCAGGATGATAGAGTGTTATATCCGGTTCGTGGACTGAGTGGAGTCGAAGTCAATCTTCGTCAGCCTTCGGCGTAGTCATTGCCATCACCTCCGGATCAGCAGGCGCTGCCGTTGCCCCGCCATCCATTGGCACACTGTTCACTTCTTCAACGACTTCCGCTTCAGCGCCCTCAGCCACCATATTCGATTCCTCCGGCTTAGCAACCTCAACATGCTCCATATCAGTATCAGGAGCCATCGCTGCCTCAGTCAGCTTTGAATCTTTTGAATCTGCCATAATCATTCTCCAAATCATCAGCTCAGACGATACCACTCATACAGCGGACAGAAATCTTCTGTAGGTGTGAATTGAGAGTAGATGCTACCTACCTAGCTATTCGTATTTCCAGACAGCTTCTGACTAAAGTCTGTCGCAGGTGCATTAGCTGAATCTTTTTCAACGCTTTCGACAACCTCACCTTCACTCGCACCAGCATTGGTATCAGTACCATCTACTGAATTCGTATCATCTGGAGATAGCGCCTCCGCATCGCGAGTAGGCTCTCCTGCCGCTGCAACGGGTGCGACCACTGCTTCAGAAACGTCCTCTGGTCTTTGAGTTGACATGGTACTATTCTCCTTAAGATATTGATCGAATTATCTCTGTTCTATTCGGTATCTGCATCAACCTCAGGCATATTTTTGGCTGCGTAGATGCAATTATTCTGTTGTATTTGTGTTCTTCAACACATTTAGATAGGGCGGAGTTGGGTTGGGCTATGACAACTCTGTGAGAAAGCCACAGCTTCCGACTCCGCTCAGCTAGCGTGAATTACCGCAGTGAATTATCGGGTAGTCCTAAGCGAGTAAGGCTGTATTGTAGTGATGAATAAAGTACCAGATAGCGCCGATGTAATTCTCCAACTTCTTGGAAAACACTCCAACTTCTTGGAAAACAATAGTGACTTCCTCACAAGCCTCGAAACCCGCTGCCTCGACGTACAGTTGAACCGTTCGATGTGATTGGGTTGACCGCTATCCTTGCCAACTGCACGATGTCACTACTGCTTTAGGACTACCCGCGATCGCCTACTCAACCCCCTCAATCCGGTTCTCTACTTCCTCGTACAATTCCTGCAATCGCTCGATGTTCTCATCGCTGGTCTCCCAGTAGCCGCGACCGTTCACCTCTAGCAGCGTGGTCACCATCCGGCGGAAGGAGTTGGGGTTTAGGTCCATTAGCCGCTTGCACATCTCAGGGTCGTTAATGAAGGTGTCGTTAGTATCTTCATAGACCCAGTTATCTACTGCGTCGGCGGTGGCTGACCAGCCCATCGTGTTGACCAGCCGGTTCGAGAGTTCGCGCACGCCTTCGTAGCCGTTGGCGAGCATGCCCTCGTACCATTTGGGGTTGAGCAGTTTGGTGCGGGCGTCTAGGCGGACGGTTTCGGAGAGCGATCGCACCTGAGCATTCGCGGTCGTGGTATCCGCCACAAACGCAGTCGGCTTCTTTCCATCATCTCTTAGGCTAGCCACTACCTTAGTCGGGTCAGAGTCGAAGTAGTGAGAAACGTCGGTTAGGGAAATCTCAGACGAGTCTAGGTTCTGGAAGGTCACATCAGCCGTTTTGAGCGAGGACTCTAATAGGCCGCGAGACTGTTCCATCATGCCCGGATTGTCGCAGTTGAAGGCGAAGGATTTACGCGCTAGGTACATATCACGTAGTTCTTGTTCTTCTTCCCAACTGCTGTTTTCTACTGCTAGGTTGACGTTAGCAGCGTAAGAGCCGGAGGCATTGGAAAAGATGCGAGTGGCAGCGTTGCGAAGCGATACGCCGAATTCTTCTGCCTGGGCGATCGCATGCTTTCTCACAAAGTTCATTTCCAAGGGCTCATCGGCCTCAGCCGCCATCTTCACCGCCCGGTCGAGCAGCGCCATTTGGTTGACGAACAAATCGCGGAACACACCTGAGCAGTTGATTACTACATCGACCCGTGGGCGACCGAGTTCTTCTAGCGAGATTAGCTCTAACTTGTTCATTCGACCTAGAGAATCGGGCACTGGTTTTACCCCGACGAACCACATCATTTGAGCAAGTGATTCACCGTATGTCTTGATGTTGTCTGTTCCCCATAGAACGGTTGCAATGGTTTCAGGGTACGCACCGTTGTTCTCTTTCTTCTGACGTTCTAGCAGGCGATCTACAACAATTTTGGCAGACTGGACCGCCGCAGAGGTCGGAATCGATTGTGGATCGAGCGCGTGCATGTTCTTGCCAGTAGGCAAGACGTCTGGGTTCCGAATTGGGTCGCCGCCGGGACCTGGCAGCACGTATTCGCCATCAAGTGCGCTCAGCAGTGAAGAGAGTTCGTTGTCCTTGACGACTTGCTCTAGGCAGTATTGAAGGAA
>JBCCOH010000119.1:0-17655 GCA_039111275.1 Cyanobacteria bacterium P01_D01_bin.1
GAGAACTTTGAGTTTGGGTAGCTGCTCGATTTTTTGGCGGGCGTGGTTTGCTAGCTCTAGTGCTCTGGACATCAGTGCTTTGCCTTCGGCTGCCATTTGATATCGGGCGGCGTCTAGAGAGCCTAAGAGTAGATAGCTGGGGCTGGTTGACTGGGTAAGCTGTAGGGATTGGGATAGGCGGGTTTTGTCGATGTGATTGCCTTGAGTATGCAGCATCGCCGCTTGGGTGAAGGCGCTGAGGACTTTGTGGGCGGATTGGATGGCGATGTCTGCACCTGCGGATAGGGCGGAGGCAGGAAGGTCGGGGTGGAAGGCGAAGTGGGGACCGTGGGCTTCGTCTACGATCAGGGGGATTTTGTGGGTATGGGTTTGGTGGGCGATCGCACTCAAATCCGAACAAATGCCCTGATAAGTCGGCGACACGACCAGAACTGCTTTTGCATCAGGGTGTTCAATCAGTGCTGTCTCAATAGCTTCAGTTGAAACGCCAAGCGGAAGATCCCACTCGGCGCTGTAGTCGGGCTGTACATAGATTGGCATCGCGCCCGATAAGATCAGACCAGAAATGGCAGAGCTATGAACATTGCGCGGCAGAATGAGTTTGTCTCCAGGCCCGCAGGTACTGAGAATAGCGGCTTCGATACCGCAGGTAGAACCGTTAGCTAGAAACCAGGTTTGCTCTGCGCCGAAGGCAGCGGCGGCAAGCTGCTGCGCCTGTAGAATGACGCCTTCAGGGGCGAAGAGGTTGTCTAGTTCGGGAAGCTCGGGTAGGTCGGCTCGAAAGACCTGCTCACCAAATAGCATTCGGTGAATGTCGCTAATCCCTTGGCCGCGCTTGTGTCCTGGTGTGTAAAAGGCAGCATTGTTTCGGCTAGCGCAGTACTTTAGCGCATCGACCAGCGGTGTCTGCTGTTGGTTTAATCCGTCCATCTTAGTTAACTACTCAAGCTACTGACTCAGTTGGCGATTAGCTGACCGAACCGTCGGAAGATTTGAGTAACCTGCTGCAAATCATGACCGAGATTAAGCAGTGAGAAAGTATTGGAAAGCCCATAAACGGGGTTACTACCGCCGACTAGCTTGATGAAAATGAATTCGGTGCCGTTAGTGATAGCGCCAAAAAGCGGTGCCTGAGACTGAGCACCTGCCATAAGGTAAGAAAGCGTTTGCGGCAGCGCAGCGGTAAGCGAGAACGCAGAATTTTTGGCTTCGATGACGCTGACCCAGAGCCGCTGCTGAACGACTAGGACGTCGATATTGCCTCGAATCAGACGATTGTCGTCGCTTGCTGATACCTGTACCCCAACCTCACCAGTGACTCTAAACGGTGGACTGTAGAAGCCAGCAATCTCTAGGACAGGAGAAAGTACAACCATTTTGACGATACTTTCCAAAACCTGGTATTCGAGTAGATACAAATAGTGAGTTCTGACCTGACTAAGTCTGTCGTATTCTGCCGATGACAGCTTAGGCAGTCCTGATGCCCACTCTGTAAAGAAAGCGGCGTCTTCAGTGCGTCTTAGCCCAAACTGGTCTCTCAAATCGCTGAGCTGAATATTTCTAGCGGACTGGGATTGGACCATGTGAAGTCATAGAGTCGTGCTGGTTATTTCGAGATGCTTTTGGCTTACCTAGTCATCTATTTAGCCATCGGGTCGCAGCGTACCTCAATTAAGAAGCCGTCTGGGTCGTAGAAATATATTCCTTTTCCCGTAGGCCGAACAATAGGGCCTTTGAACTCTACGCGAGCCTGCTGTAGCTTTTCCATCGCGGACTCCATCTGCCCAGGATCTATGTCAAACGCAAGATGGTCGGCGCGAGTAAAGCCTTTGGACGGATCGGGGTCGGCGGGGGTGTAGTCGGGTTCCCAGAACAAATCGAGGATAGTGCCGTCTGGCGTTTTGAAGTTGGTGACTTTGCCTTCGGCGACGAGTTTGACTAACGTTTTTGGGACTTCATCACCGACTAGCTTGTGCAAGCCAAGGATGTTGCCGTAGAAGTGGCAAGAGGCTTGCATGTCTTTGACGTTGAGGGCAATGTGGTGGACGCCGCGCAGCATACCAGGGCTTAGAACCGTGGGCTGAGGGATTGCCTGAGGAATCGACTGAGAATCGGTCTGAGGAGCGGTCTGGGTAGCGGTCTGGACGGTGGGAAAAGTCATAGCCATCTGAATAGCCTGGTAGGAGCGTCTATGAGAGAAGTTGATATTTGAGGCGTAGTCGCACTCATAGCGCAGTATTCAACGCTTGGAGATTTTTAGTAATAATAATAGAAGCTTTATATTAGTTGCTTGTCATCGCCTGTGCCCTTATGAAAAGTCTGTTTCTAGATCGCTTGAAAAGTCCTGAGCGTCCTGTGTTGGTGTTCGATGGTGCGATGGGAACGTCACTGCAAATGCAGGAACTGACGGCGGCAGACTTTGGCGGACCCGAGTACGAAGGCTGTAATGAATACCTGGTGCAGACCAAGCCAGAAGCGGTAGAGAAAGTACATCGTGGCTTTTTGTCCGTGGGCGCGGACGTCATTGAAACCGATACTTTTGGTGGGACAGCGCTGGTACTGGCTGAATATGACTTGGCTGACAAAGCGTATGAATTGAATAGAAAGGCGGCTGAGCTGGCTAGGAAGGCTGCGGACGACTACTCGACGCCCGAGAAACCCCGCTTTGTGGCGGGTTCGATCGGTCCGGGGACAAAGCTGCCGACGCTGGGGCATGTGGATTTTGACACCTTGAAAAGTGCCTATGTCGAACAGGTAGAAGGTCTCTATGACGGCGGTGTAGACCTGATGCTGGTGGAGACCTGCCAAGATGTGCTGCAAATTAAGGCGGCGCTGATTGCGATTGAGGAGGTGTTTGAGAAGAAGGGCGATCGCCTGCCGCTGATGGTGTCGGTGACGGTAGAGCAGCAGGGGACGATGCTGGTGGGCTCAGAGATTGGCGCGGCGCTGACAATTCTAGAGCCCTTCGAAATCGATATTCTGGGTCTGAACTGTGCGACGGGTCCGGCAGAGATGAAGGAGCACATCAAATATCTGTCGGAGAATTCGCCTTTCATTATTTCCTGTGTGCCGAATGCGGGCCTGCCAGAGAACGTGGGCGGTCAAGCGCACTATCGACTAACGCCGATGGAGCTGCGGATGGCACTGATGCATTTTGTTGAAGACCTGGGCGTGCAGATCATCGGCGGCTGCTGCGGTACGCGGCCTGCGCATATTGAGCAGCTAGCAGATCTTTCTAAAGACCTAACGCCTAAGCCCAGACCCGTCGGTGAAAGAGGGCAACTACCCCCCTACGGCGAGTTGCCCTATATGCCTGCGGCGGCGTCTATCTACAGCCCTCAACCCTACGAACAAGACAATTCATTTCTAATCGTGGGCGAACGCCTGAACGCTAGCGGCTCGAAGAAGTGCCGAGAAATGCTGAACGCGGAAGATTGGGACGGACTAGTGGCGCTGGCAAAGTCCCAGATTAAAGAGGGGGCACATGTCCTGGACGTGAACGTGGACTACGTGGGGCGTGATGGTGAGCGCGACATGCGCGAGCTGGTGTCTCGGCTGGTGACGAATGCGACGCTGCCGCTGATGCTGGACTCGACCGAGTGGGAAAAGATGGAGGCGGGTCTAAAGGTCGCGGGCGGCAAGTGCATCTTGAACTCGACGAACTATGAGGATGGTGAGGAGCGGTTTTTCAAGGTGCTGGAGCTGGCGAAGCGCTATGGAGCCGGGGTGGTGATCGGCTGTATTGATGAAGATGGGATGGCGCGGACTGCCGAGAAGAAGTTTGCGATCGCCCAACGAGCCTATCGAGATGCAGTGGAATACGGCTTTCCTCCGTATGAACTATTCTTTGACACGTTAGTACTGCCGATCTCGACGGGCATTGAAGAAGACCGGGTGAATGCGAAGGAGACGATTGCTGCGATTGAGATGATTCGCGATCGCCTACCTGGCTGTCACATTATGCTCGGCGTCTCCAACGCTTCCTTTGGCCTCAACCCAGCGGCACGGGTAGTGCTGAACTCGATGTTCCTAGCCGAAGCGATGAAGGTAGGAATGGACGGTGCGATCGTCAGCGCCAGCAAGATTTTGCCGCTATCAAAGATTGAGCCTGATCATCAAAAGATGTGTCTGGATCTGATCTATGACCGCCGTGAATTCGATGGCGACGTGTGCACCTACGATCCGCTAGGAGAGCTAACGACTGCTTTCACAGGCAAGAGTTCCAAGCAGCTACGGACAACGCTAGATGAAGATCTGCCGCTAGAGGAACGGCTGAAGCGTCACATCATTGACGGTGAGCGGATTGGTTTAGAAGACCAGCTTGCAAAAGCTTTGGAACAGTATCCACCACTAGAGATCGTCAACACATTTTTGCTTGACGGTATGAAGGTTGTCGGTGAGCTGTTCGGTTCGGGGCAGATGCAGCTGCCGTTCGTGCTGCAATCAGCGCAGACAATGAAGGCGGCAGTGGCTTACTTAGAGCCATTCATGGACAAGGAAGAGGCTGATACAGGTGGAAAAGGAACGGTCGTAATCGCCACCGTCAAGGGCGATGTACACGATATTGGCAAGAATCTAGTAGACATCATCTTGTCCAACAACGGCTACCGCGTGGTGAATATCGGCATCAAGCAGCCAGTGGACAACATCATCGCGGCCTACCAAGAGCATCAGGCCGACTGTATCGCCATGAGCGGTCTGCTAGTGAAATCGACGGCGTTCATGAAGGAGAATCTAAAGACCTTCAACGAGCATGGCATTGACGTGCCCGTGATTCTGGGCGGTGCGGCGCTGACGCCTAAGTTTGTAAACGAGGACTGTCAGAACACCTACAACGGTCAGGTGATCTATGGCAAAGATGCGTTTGCCGATTTGCATTTCATGGATGCGCTGATGCCTGCAAAAAAGGAAAACCAGTGGGACAACCTCAAGGGCTTCGCGAATGACCACCCGATGAGTCAGGTGGAAAAGAAAGTCGCGATTAACCACGCTGTCGCTGAACCAGAATCCGATCTGCCCGTGGTAATTGATACGCGCCGCTCTGATGACGTTGCCGTTGACATCGCTCGGCCTCAGCCGCCTTTTTGGGGACCAAAGCAGCTCGGCCCGGAGGATATCCAACTAGAGGAGCTGTTTGACTATTTGGACATGCAGGCGCTGGTGGCTGGGCAGTGGCAGTTTCGCAAGCCGAAAGGTCAATCGCGTGAGGAGTACGATGCCTTCCTCGCGGAGAAAGTAGAGCCGATTTTGGCTGAATGGAAGCAGCGGATTGTAGAAGAAAAGCTGCTAGAGCCGAAGCTGATGTACGGCTATTTTCCTTGCTTGTCTGAGGGGAATACGCTGTGTGTCTATGATTGGAAAGCGGCGCAGAAGGGTGAGCCTAGCGAACCTGTGACTTCGTTCGAGTTTCCGCGTCAGCGCTCGATGCGGCGGCTGTGCATTGCGGATTTCTTCTTGCCGAAGGAGCAGGCGAAACCAGGTGAGTATGACGTATTTCCGATGCAGGCGGTGACGATGGGCGATATTGCTACGGAGTTCGCGGCCAAGCTATTCGCCGCAGACGACTACACAAACTATCTCTACTATCACGGTTTGGCGGTGCAGATGGCGGAGGCACTGGCGGAGTGGGTACACCAAAAGATTCGTGTAGAGCTCGGCTATGGCGACCAGGAGCCGGAGGGCATTCGGAATATCTTGGCGCAGCGCTATCAGGGGTCTCGCTACAGCTTTGGCTATCCGGCCTGTCCGAATATGCAGGACCAGCCGAAGCAGTTAGACCTGTTAGAGGTTGAAAAGATCGGCATGCATATGGATGAGAGCGAGCAGCTATACCCGGAGCAGTCGACGACGGCGATTGTGGCGTATCACGAGGCGGCGAAATACTTTAGTGCGTGATCTTTGTAAAGGTCACCAGCCTGCTTCTGACTGCTCGTGGACGTACTGGGCGATCGCGCTAATTTCCTCACTACTCAACCTGTCTGCATAGCTGGGCATTATGCCTTTTCCCTGGGTGACGATCATGGTGATCGCACTCACCTCACCATAGCCATTGCGTCTCATTGCTCTTTGCTTTAGGTTCTTGCCTCGGCGGATGATATTGCCACCATTGGCATGGCAGGCAGCGCAGTTTTCTGTGAACAGAGACTCAGCAGTCGCGATGCTGGGTTGGTCGGCAGTAGCCTGATCGGAGAGAGAATCGGCTACTGTAGACGATGCGATCGCCAACCACAGCGCTAAGACAACAGTCATAAGTAGTAAGCGAAAGCTGGATAGATAGAGCTTGTAGAAGACGTGAAGTGTCCTCTTCAGCAGCGACTTTTTGAAGGGAAAAATAGAATCTGAAAGCATGGCGGCATCGAGTCTCCTAAAACAGACAGCTCAGCTCTACTGTCGTTGATAGTGAGCTCTGACGATTCCCGACTTGTGATAGTTTATTAGAAGTTATGCTAAGAAATGTTTACATAAATCAAAGCCTATAGACAAAGCAGCTTGGTGTAGCCATGCACATAGGACATGGGTCGGCGCTTGCTGATAGATGCCGGAATGAGTGCTGGAATGGACTTCACTAGAAGACCTGTAGCATGCTCTATTTAGCTGATCTTAATAATCCGAGCTATATCAAGAACTTATTTTGGCCGCACATTTTCTCCTCGGCGTTTTCGTTCCTGCTGTATCGCTGGCCGAGCCCTTACAGCAACTGCTTGCTCAGCGACGTTTTGTCGTCAGCTGGAGTCAGTCTCCCTCCGAATTTGTAGACTGGGTGATCAGCAATCGTCACCGTGTTGACTGTCTAATTATTCAATCGGCTGATGATTCCTTTCAGGTGCTGAAGCACCTAAAGGAGCACGACATTCTGTTGCCAACGCTGGCACTCTACGGACAGGATTCGCGATCGCTATCCAGCGATCAGCTGCTAAATAGCGTATCTTTGCAGGAGCGACGCGTTTATCATCAGGCGGTGGTGGCCTCTGATATTCGTACACTAGATGCTGTGGATGATGCAATCTATCAGGCGGTGGATTCGTACTTGCAGCTGCCGACCGAGACCGTTGTTGATGAGTTAGATCGGGTAGGCATCGGTATAGGCTCTGGGCTCGACAGTGATAAACGGTTATTTTTACTGAATCTACAGCAGCAGCGTTTGACAGAGAAGCTAAGGGAAAGGTTGGGTTACGTGGGGGTGTACTACAAGCGCAATCAGCAGAATTTTTTACGCCACATGAGTACGCAAGAGCGTGAAGAATTCCTTGACAAGTTGCGTCAAGACTATCGGCGGATCATTCTGAACTATTTTGCCGATGACGAATCAATCAATCAAAAGATCGATGATTTTGTCAATGTTGCTTTCTTTGCAGATATGGCTGTACCCAAGATTGTAGAAATACATATGGATTTGATTGACGACTTCTCTAAGCAGCTAAAGTTAGAAGGGCGTAGTGATGAAGTGCTTGCTGACTATCGACTGACGCTGATTGACGTGATTGCGCACCTGTGTGAGATGTACAGGCGATCTATCCCGCGCGATCGCTAGCTTCTCCACTCAAAACACACTAAAAAGCTATACAAAAAACGCATAGATACAAGCACCTTAAAACTACTTTTCTTCTGGAACCTCACCCCTCTCAGAAAATCCCATGAGTGCTTCGAAGCCAACCTATATCCTGAAGCTGTACGTGGCCGGGAACACGCCCAGTTCCAAGAAGGCATTGACGATGCTCAAGAACATCTTAGAAGAGAGCTTCAAAGGGATGTACGCCCTAAAAGTCATAGACGTTACAGAGAATCCACAGCTCGCAGAAGAAGACAAGATTATGGCAACGCCAACGCTCTCCAAGGTGCTGCCACCCCCTGTACGCAAAATCATTGGTGACCTCTCAGATCGCGAAAAGGTTTTGATTGGTCTCGATCTTCTCTATGATGAGATAATGGAAAACGAGCATACTTAGGGAACTCAGTAGATTTTTCTAACGCTTTTTTAAGATTTCCTTTGAACAATCTTTCCTGCTTAAAAAACACTTATGAACTCCGCTTCGTCTTCATCTGGTCCACAGAAGCAGACTCGTCTAAAAGGTGTGCAAAAAATTCGCACCATGATCGAGGGATTTGATGATATCAGTCATGGTGGCCTGCCTGTGGGGCGCTCTACCCTCGTTAGCGGCACCTCTGGCACGGGCAAAACGCTGCTAGCTGTCCAGTTTCTGTACCAGGGAACCACCTATTTCGACGAGCCTGGCGTGTTTGTTACCTTTGAGGAGTCCCCAGAAGACATCGTTACCAATGCCTACAGTTTTGGCTGGGATCTAAAATCGCTGATCAAAAGCGGCAAGCTGTTCATTTTGGATGCCTGCCCCGATCCAGAAGGGCAAGAGGTAGTCGGCAGCTTTGACTTATCTGCCCTGATTGAGCGGATTCAGTATGCCATTCGCAAGTACAAGGCAAAGCGGGTTTCGATCGATTCGGTAACGGCCGTTTTTCAACAGTATGACGCTGCCGAGGTAGTCCGCAGAGAGATTTTTCGCCTGCTCGCTAGGCTAAAGCAGATGGGTGTGACTACTCTGATGACCACAGAGCGCATAGATGAATACGGTCCGGTGGCCCGGTTTGGCGTAGAAGAATTCGTGTCCGACAACGTGGTGATTGTCCGTAATGCGTTAGAAGGTGAGCGCAGACGGCGGACAATGGAGATTCTAAAGTTGCGCGGCACAACGCATATGAAAGGTGAGTATCCGTTCACGATTACCAACAGTGGGGTGAACATTTTCCCACTAGGGGCTATGCGCCTGACTCAGCGCTCGTCAAATGTACGGGTCTCTTCTGGAGTGGAGACGTTAGATAAGATGTGCGGCGGCGGCTTCTTTCGCGATTCGATCATCCTGGCAACTGGCGCAACGGGTACTGGCAAGACGCTGCTAGTCAGCAACTTTTTGGCGAATGCTTGTGAGAACGGTGAGCGTGCAATTTTGTTTGCGTATGAAGAATCTAGATCTCAGCTCTCTAGGAACGCTACCTCTTGGGGAATTGACTTTGAGGAGCTAGAACGAGAAGGGCTGCTAAAGATTGTCTGCGCTTACCCAGAGTCAGCAGGCTTGGAAGACCATTTGCAGATTATCAAATCGCAGATTGCGGAATTTCGTCCGTCTAGAATTGCGATTGATTCGCTATCGGCCCTAGACCGCGGCGTGAGCAATAATGCGTTTCGTCAGTTTGTAATCGGCGTGACGGGCTTTGCTAAGCAAGAAGAGATTACCGGATTTTTCACTAATACAACTGAGCAGTTTATGGGCTCGCATTCGATTACCGATTCGCACATCTCTACGATTACCGACACAATCTTGATGCTGCAGTACGTGGAAGTCCGTGGCGAAATGTCTAGAGCGATCAACGTGTTCAAGATGCGCGGCTCTTGGCATGACAAAGCCATTCGCGAGTACATCATCAATGAAGATGGACCGCAGATTCAAGAATCCTTCCGCAATCTAGAAGGCATTATCAGCGGCTCAGCGCGGCGAATCTCTTCTAATGAAAAGAACGAGCTGTCGCGAATTGTCAATGCCGTTCGTAGTGACGACGACTGAAGTTAGGTGGAGTATGGCAGTGGTAGTAACGAACATGGAGGGATTCGAACCCCCGACCCTCAGAACCGGAATCTGATGCTCTATCCAACTGAGCTACATGTCCATAGAGGAAAACTTTTCGGTAAACCCCGTGAGGCTAAATTTTAGCACTTCTTCCTTAGACGAAGCGTAAGAGTCTACAAGTAGTTACTGACTGTTACCAACGATACTTTTTCCCTCGGCTGAGTGATTTAATAAGAGGCGCACGTCAGGGAGCCTGTGGTGAGCAGAAGATCAGCGTATGAAGCGTAGACGCATCTTGGGATTCTGCTCTGACCAATGGCCGCTTCACCATCGATCCTTTCGCCGCATACGAAATTGTCCCTGGACTATAAGTCCTAGATGCCGTTCAAGTAGGCGCTGTGGAATGTGGCCACAGCGCCGCATACTACTACATCGGCAAGAACGAAGCTCTCGCCTTCGGTACCACCGTTCCTTTCGGCTTGAATGCGCAGCGGCAAAACGCCTGGTTTTATCACGGTGGTGGCCTGGATGCTGTGAATAAGCTATGCGCCGATTTCAACGTGATTAGCTTTCCGGCGGGCAATACTGGCGGGCAGATGGGCGGCTGGTTCAAGAACAACATTCAAACGGTGAGCGATTTAAATGGGTTGAAAATGCGCATTCCTGGCTTTGGCGACAAGGTAATGGCAGATCTAGGTATGCAGGTGCTGCCGGGCGGCGAAATCTTTCTTGCTTTAGAATGCGGTGTGATCGATGCGGCAGAATTTGTCGGACCGTATGATGATGAAAAGCCCGGTCTCAATGAAGCCGCTACTTACTACTATTATCCTGGCTGGTAGGAGCCGGGGGCGACGCTGGATGCCCCTGTGAATTTGGATGCTTGGAATGCGCTGCCCGCTGAGTATCAAGAAGTTTTTAAGACGGCGACCTACGAATCGAATATCAATATGCTGGCTAAGTACGATGCTCTTAACGGCTCGGCGCTAGAGAGTTTGGTGGCAAGTAGATCTTGTCCTTGATTTCACAGTTTTACCTAAGTGTCGAGTCTGCAACTTCTACAACCAGTCGGACCTCTGAGGGGTTTGGGTGATGATCCGTGTAGGTGAGTATTTCTCCATCCGCGATGACGAGATCGGGTTCTGGCTCTGACAAATCATCCAATTGAATTGGGTCTTGGGTTCTGGCGAAAAAAGGTTTGTCTCGTAAAAACTCCTTAACCTGTAGCGCTAAAAGCTGTATCGCGACTACGTGGAATCTCCTTTTTAGTGATGAATTGAGCGTTGCCATACGACCAAGGCCAATGAGAACGATGGATGTGTGCTGATTGTAGCGCTTAGTGATGATTAATTTTGCGCGATCGCGCTACAGAACGAGAGCTCTACAGATAGAAGTCGTCTGCTGAGACTGGCATATCACAGCGCTCTTCATCTCTGGTGTTGTTTGTTGTTTTGCGCGGAGCTGAGTCATCAAGCGTGAGCATCTGTAGAATATTGTCGCCGTTATCAGCATCTGTGAGTACCCCTGCCTGTAAGCGGTCCCAGATAGGGGTAACCGTCACAAGAAGCTGACGGCCTCTGGCCGTGACGCAAAGGCGCTGGGTGCGACTGTCTTCTCCGGGGGTGACTGTAATCCAGTTCTTTTTGACCATGCGATCAACGGTGCGGCTGACGGTAGATTTTTCCATGCTGAGGACTTTGCCGAGATGGCTAGGCTGGATCTGTTTTTCGCTGATGATGACGGCTAGAATATTGAGCTGGTTGACAGTGATGCCGTGTGCTCGCAATGCTTCGTCATAGAGCCGGGTAATCGTTCGGTTTGCCTGTCTGAGCCTTCTGGCGACACATTCTTGAGACATCTGCCGCGCAATGTTTTGAGCTGTTTCCTTGATAGATTGCTTGGACTGTGATTGACCGGGCTGTGGTTGATTGTGCTGTGGCTGATTGGGCTGACTGGCGCTATCTGCTACGAAAACCATCGGAACTGTAGTTAGAAGTCGTATAAGGTGAGCAGCACTGCCGCTGAGCAGTGCCGCTGTGCGGTTGAATATACAACTTCCTTGCCAATTGCGCCAGCTATCTATCGATATCTCGGTCTCTGTACTGCTTGCTATCTGTGCTACTGACTGTATCTGTGCTACTGACTAATGGAAGGAAGCCAGTTAACAAGCTGTGGAAAGGTGATAATAGCGACTAAAACTAGCGGCCGTAGCGCAATGAAAGAGATGACACCCCGATAGATATTGCCAGTGGTGATTTCTTTTGGTGCTGCGCCGCGTAGGTAGAACAATGCGAAGCCAAAAGGAGGTCAGCACTGTGATGCAGTCTGTAAAGGGTGTCTATCGAGATGGGAAGAGCGACTAACTTGACAAA
This sequence comes from Cyanobacteria bacterium P01_D01_bin.1, assembly GCA_039111275.1. GTDB lineage: Bacteria > Cyanobacteriota > Cyanobacteriia > Phormidesmidales > Phormidesmidaceae > Phormidesmis. Next base: position 11,948 of record JBCCOH010000119.1, read on the forward strand.
AGAGGAAATGAAAGAGGGATCTGTCACTACTCCCTTTGGCAAGTGAGTTGGGTTGAACAAAGTCTCGATGTGCAGCTTGATAAGCTCAAGGGCTGTGACAAGGTGTTACAGGAGAAGAAGACAGACACTTCTAGCACTCGACCACGGAAGGACTGTCAGGAGTATGTCTGCGATGGCGATACATTGGGGGTGACTCGGCGCAAGCCGATATCAAACTGCTTTATTAGGCGATAAACAGCAAATTCTAATTGTTCGTTCAGTTTGCGATTGCCAGCGCTCCATATTATCAAGGCTAAGAATTATCAAGGCTAAGAGAGCGCTGGTTGAAAAGCCGCTCCTCTCTACTGTGACTAAACAACTTGTAAGGAGTTCATCCATGTCAACTGAAAATAAAAAAACTGTTTCACAAAACGCTGAATCAGATGGCGCTGTATCGGACGAGCAGCTTGAGAAGATTACTGGTGGTAACAAGAACCACAATCAAGAGGCAAGCACCGGACAAGTATCGTTAGATGATCCTGCTGCCGATCTCAACGGGGACGGCGATGTCACCCTCCACGAAGTTATCACATTCAACCGCGACCAGCGCGATAAAAGCTAACGGCATAGCGACAGTCTACATACGGTTGCGATCGTTAGGCTCGAATACAAATATATTCACTAAGAGAACCCATGCGCTTACTCTCTTCCCTCTCAGCGATCGCCCTAGGATTAAGTCTAGTTGTTGGCTGCGATCGCCCTGTCTCAATTTCCACCGAAGCGACAACAGCAAGCCCAAGAGTAGAAGATGTTAACTCTGTATCTCAGGTGTCAGCCGGTACTAACGCGACAGAGGCTCCATCAACCGAAGCTGTGCCGCCTGCAATCTTTACAGAAGACAGCATCGCTATCAGGGGTGCCGATCCGGTTGCTTATTTTACAGAGAGTCGCTATGTTCCGGGCAGTGCTGACTATACCTATGACTGGGCTGGTGCTACCTGGCGTTTTTCTAGTACTAAAAATCGCGATTTGTTTGCTGAGAATCCTGAACGGTATGCGCCTCAATACGGTGGCTTTTGCGCTTGGGCTGTAGCCGAAGGATACACTGCGCCAGTTGACCCCAATGCCTGGGAGGTCGTAGATGGCAAACTGTACCTCAACTATGACGCCCGCATTCAAAGACGCTGGCAGCGAGATATTCCTGGTAACATCGCTAGAGCAAACGAGAACTGGCCAAGCGTTATCAATTAATTATCATTCGGACTTGGCCCACTGCAAGAAGAGCAATAAGACTTCCTCTAAACGGCTTGGATCACCATACCCAACAAATTTCTTGCCTTCCACTTTGCAGACTAACCATGAGTCTTCGGTTTCTTCTTTTGCTATCTTATGAAACTCCTTGGCTTCGAGCAGCGTACCTTCTAGATCAATTTTAACAGCCCAGCCAGGATTATCGAGCGTTTCAATCGTGATCCCAAAACTATGTTCCCAATCCTCATCACACTGCGCGCTATACCAGTCCTGAATGTCATCTAGCGCCGTTTTCATTCTGTTTAACTTGAGATCGCTCTCTAAACGCTACTATCTGACGGCCTGATTATGCGATCCTGATTTAGAAAAGCAAGATTAGAATTCTTCTAAATGCTCACGTAGATAAAGCTGGTAGAGCAAGCACCGAGTTTCCACGTCATTACCCCGAAACCTTACTAAGCCCAAACTATTCAATTGGAAGCCTAGTTCTGATCTAACGCGAATAGGTACTGAAGCTTGAAGTATGGTTTTCATAGCTGCTGCCAGCTTAGGGTTCTCTTGTAAATGTATCAGCAGGTTTCTCAAATATTGAGCATGAGGACCCGCTTCTGTAGGTAAGATCGCCAAAAGCGCCTCAACACTCATCTCACGGTTAGAACGCAGTTGTTCTAAAGCTTGTTGAAAGAGATAGGGATGTCCTCCTAGCAGAGCCTCTAAGTCTTTAACCTGCTCAGGTGAGTCTTGAAGAACACCTTTCTTCTGAGTGAGCTGTAAGAGCTGCGGTTGGCTAAACTCGGTAAGTTCTATCGAAAGACCTACGTTGAAAGGCGAACGATTGATATTAAGAGTTGGATAGATATCTGTTGAATGTGAGATGATTAGTCTCAGCCGTTGCCACTCGGGTAGAATGCGGGCGTCTTCGTACCAAGCCCTCATCAGACTAAAGAAGTTAGCAGCGACCGTCTCATAAGGGAATAGGCGATCTACGTTATCAAGCGCTAAAACAATCGGCTTATCAGTATTTTGCAGAATATACGATTCAAAGTACTCCGTACAGCTAGTATTGCTGCCAAGTTCTTCGTCCCAGTAATCACTGAGCCTATTTTCTATATCAAGTTGTCGTGTGACGCGGGTGCAGAAGTATCTGAGAAATCGTTCAAGATTGCTAGTGACCGCAGACTCTATCCTGAGTAAATTAATAGGGACAATTGCATAGTTTTGCTGCTCAGCGAAGTGAAGCAACCGATCAACTAGCCAAGTTTTTCCCATCTTTTGGGGGGCTTTAATCCGAATAAGCGCACCGGGCTTTACTATCGCCTCAAAGCAGCGCTGCTCTGTAGGTGGACGATCAATGTAATATGGCTGCGTTGGGAGAGCGCTATTGGCAACAGGCGAAGATATCGACAGAGTGGTGTCGGATGTGAGCGTTGGAATCCTGTCTGTCTGAGAGAATCGATCGTGCCACTGACGCTCTAGCGCACCTCTAAAGCTACGTTTGGTTAACTTTTCACCTGTCGCTTTAGAGAGTTTTGTCCAGAGGCCATAGCCAACATCGCTGTTGATATATTCCAGCGTGTAGCCTAGATCTTCTGCGATCGCACCATAGCTTTTCCCATCCCAAGATCCTTGCAGTACCTGACTTTCGACATCGCTCAAGTGCTTACCTGTCGATTCCAACAAGAGCTGGTCTGCTAGCTGTTTGGCGTTAGGCCATGTGAGTTCTGCGTTTGGATCCATCAAAGGCTTAGTTAGGTCAGCAATAGCGTCGGTTCTAATATAGCCTTTGTCATGCTGCCATTATTTCAGCCTTAGAATGATGAATCTATGCGGTTGCTTATCTTTTTCATGAAGCTGAATTAGAGAGCTGCACCCGGTCCAACACGTTCAACAGATCTTTTTTCGTCGTGGTAGACACTTCGATGATGCCATCGATATCATCAACCTGATACCAAGCGTAAGCAATCCCTACGCCAAGGCCCTTTTGCTCAAATGCTTCTCGGATAACTACTTGAATGCCGTTCCTGGTTTGCATCTTGCTTGACTCTGACAGTGTGTATCCAGGCATTGTTAGGCTTGCTGCATAGTCTTGAGGGCTAAGTTCCTCGGAATTAGGGACTAGCCGAAAGCGCTCGGCTCGTATGGCATCGGTGCCATATACGGGGAGTCCTAGCGTAAGGCACTGAATTAAATTGAAGTCAACAGGATGCAGAATTGATATTGTCCCGTTGTTATAAAGCAAAGTGCGAAAATTTTCAGGGATAGTGACTTTTGTACCGAGTGATGAAAATTCGACAATTCGTGTTGTTGTTGCAGCGGCAATGGTTTGATCACCGGGGCAGGCGGGCTGAGTAGTGGATTGTGCGATCGCAGTGGAGGCTGGCGCGAACGCAGATATTGTGATCGCACTGCCTGTAGATAGAACACCTATAGAAAAGAGGCTGAGTAGTCTGTTGAAAGAGATGTGATGGAAAAGCATGAGTGATAGAACTCCGGAAAGCCGTTGACTTCAAATCAGTGAATTCATCATGACTTGTCAAAGCGAGCTTCACCATCGGTTTAAGTGGGAGTTCACTATTTATTTATACGGGAAAAGATTGGCTGATGATTGGGAGATTCCTACTGGGGGCTGATAGCAATTGACAGATGCGATGGGTCGCCAGTGCACCAGCTAACGACAAACGGCCCGCTCGCTTTCTTCTATATGGTTCTGAGCAAAATAGGGGTTCAGCCGATTACAGGCTTTTGCAAGCAGGGTATCTAAGCTATCTATTGACCATAGCTTGAGCTGAGTGGTCGGCAGATTAGGATGTAGGTTGGGGCGTTCATCTAGCGTTAGGATATTCTCCCAGTTGGCATCTACAGCTGGTAATGTATCGCTCTCGTACTGTGCGATCGCCCTACCCTGCATATCCCACAACATCGCTCGTCTCTCTTCTTGGCCATAGGTCAGCATCCGGTTTCCATCTGGACTAAATTTCACAGTGTCAGCCACACTTTCATGACCGACGAAGCTTGCTAAAAGCTCACCGCTGAGGCTCCAAAGCTGAAGCTCACCGTTAAATTTGCTCATCACAATTCCCTTTCCTTCAGGGTGAAAAGCCCAGTGCATACCGCGTTCGTGTTGCAGCGCAGTCTCCGTATATTCGTAGCTGGCTGCCGACTGTGCTAACGGCTGAGAATAGAGCGTAGCCCCTAACTCTATATGGTCGCTAATGGCAAAAATGGTTTGGGTTTGCTCGTCGTACCATGCTTCAACCACTTGCGCATTCATGCCCAGCGGATACAGGTTCGCAATCGGCTGGCGCTGCGCTGCATCCCATAGGGCTATCCCAGGACCTTGCCGCACCCAAAAGTAAAGCGAATCACCGGATTGAAAAGAGAGAAAACGGCCATTTGTTTTATAGGTTTGAGTGCGGTTTTGCCCTGTTTCATTTTGTTCTACTGGCGTGAGCCGTAGCTCGCTGTCATTCCAGGTCGCTATGTACTGACCGTCTGGCGTCCAGCGGAGGTGACTGTCTAAAATGCCTACTTGGTTGACGAACTGTCCATCGGCGTTCCAAATGTTCCCTATGCAGCTATCGCGCTCTGCGAGCATGCACTCTAGTGTGGCTACATGATTGCCCGAAGGTTGAGAGAACAGCTCGATTGAGGTATCTTCAACCGTATATTCATGAATAGTGTCTCCCGCAAAATTCAGCAGTTGAAAGGCAGATTCTTGCGTCTTAGCGTTCTGCTGTATCGCCGCGAATAGGTTGCGCTTTGAGATAAAGTCAAACGTTCGTGAAGAATCGGAAGTTTCGTCTTTTAGTAGCGGCCAAGCCAATAGTAAACTCTCTTGTCCAGGAAGAGTTACTAGGTCAATATCTTCAATATTGCTGACAGGGATAAAGCTGAGCGTAGAGAGATCGATGCCGTCGTCAAAAATGTGATCGCCACTCAAATCGAGATAAGAAGGCAAAGGCGCATCGCGATCAAAGCTATAGGTATCTAGCTCAATCAAATCACCTAACGGCTCGCCACCATCATTCCAGTACTGTAGGTAGGTGCGCCGAAAGCCATCGTAGCTAAGTCGAGTGGCATAGAAGTTAGCATCCTCACTAAACCAAACGTCAGCAACATCTTCTAGCGAGATGTCTTTGCCATAAGACAGTAAAGCTTGTCTGGGCATCTTGGATAGCAGTGTCTGTAGGGCAAAGATTGGTCCTGTTGCTGGATAGTTCAGCACAGACCGACCGTCTAATAAAAAGGGCTGTAATGTCTTTCCCAGGCTGACCGCTTCTACCAAATCATCTAGGTTGAGGTCTGTTGATTGCCTAACTAGGGCTAGGGCAGAGCGTTCTATAGCGATTCTCAGTTGAGTGAGGTACAGTAGCAACAATGAGCAAACCAGTGCTCGATATCAGTCAACGAGACCGCGTCGAAAGCTTGTGTGATGGCCTCATCCAACGTTTTGTAGGTCCGTGCTGCGGTTGAGCGAA
>JBCCOH010000120.1:0-17603 GCA_039111275.1 Cyanobacteria bacterium P01_D01_bin.1
CCCGAAGGGCGCAAACACTTGGACTATCCTTGCTTCGTTAGCAGCCACTGCACAGCAGCGCGGCGATTCGTTCATTGAACAAGTCGCTCACGCTATGGTGCTCAATGATAGAGCTGCTTAGGATTACGCTAAACACGTACTCAGAAAGAGGATAGATATGGTATAAGTCGCTACACTTTGAAAGATCTACCATACAAGAGGGTTTTCTATGAAAAAGCTGTTGACTACTGGTTTCGCACTGAGTCTATTAGCGGCAACAAGTGTGGGCTGTTCTAGAAATGCTGACGATGATATTCAAGAAAATACTCAGTATCAGTCGCAGGCCGAAATTACTTTAGAGCAAGCAAAACAAACTGCCGAAGCTGCCCAAGGCGAGAGTGCTATTGGCGTTGAGCTAGATGAAGAAGATGGTAACTTGGTGTACGAAGTTGGATTTGCTGATACGGATGTTTTTGTTGATGCGATCGCAGGTAACATTTTGACCACTGAACCTAGTGATGACAGCGTAGAGAACGCTCAGTATCAGTCTCTAGCTAAAGTTACCTTAGAGCAAGCTAAGCAAACTGCCGAAGCTGCCCAAGGCGAAACCGCTATTAGCGTTAAGTTGGATGAAGAAGACAATAGTTTGGTATACGAAGTTGGATTTGTCGATGCGGATGTTTTTGTCGATGCGGGGACGGGTGATGTTCTGGCCACTGAACTCGAAACTGATTCAGAAGACCCAATCATTCAGGGCAGTATTCAAGTTCCTTAGGACTAGGTGATGAAATTAAAGTCGATTCTCAGCTTACTGAAGGAGGCTTTTGGCGGCTGGCAGGAAGACCGCGTTTCTCTGCTGGCCGCTGCGCTTGCTTACTATACAGTGCTGTCGATTGCGCCGCTAATCGTGATTGCGATCGCCCTTGCTGGCACAGTATTTGGTGCGGACGCGGCTCAGGGTGAAATTGTAAATACGCTAGAAGGCTTGATTGGCGAGCAGGGGGCGCAGGTGATTGAATCAATCGTTAGGAACGCAGCTCAACCAGAGCTGAATAGTGCTGCTTCAATTTTTGGCGCGATTGCCCTTCTCATTAGCGCCTCTGGCTTATTCTCTCACTTACAAGCCGCCCTCAACATAGTTTGGAACGTTGAGGCTAAGAAAAACAGAAATCTGTGGGCTGTACTGTGCAAACGCCTGCTCTCTTTTGGCATGGTCTTAGCTATTGCTCTGCTGCTGCTAGCTTCTCTGTTAGCTAGCGCTGCAATCTCAACGCTGTCTCAGCTAGACGCTGATTTTCTGCCCAATATCTCATCCCTCTGGCAATGGGTAGATGGTTTTGCGTCTCTATGCATTGTTGTTTTACTGTTTGCTTTGATTTATAAATATCTACCCGATGTGGAACTTAGCTGGAAAGATGTTTGGACAGACGCAATTATCACGGCAGCGCTTTTCATTTTAGGCAAATACTTGCTAGGCTTTTATATCAGCAGAAGCAGTATAGGCTCTGCCTACGGCGCAGCGGGTTCTCTAGTTGTTTTTTTGGTATGGATATTTTACTCTACGCAAATTTTGCTATTTGGCGCAGAGCTAACGCAGGCTTACGTCTGCCGATATAATAGACAAGTTCAACCGACCCGCCATGCAACCATAGCTGATAGCTCTCTTTCGTAATGCGCTAGCTGCAACCGTTTCAAATTCAGCCCGGCCGACCCGCCTACACTTACGGGGTGCGAATACTGCTCATTTTAGGTGGGCCAGTCGCCGTTGGCTTTTGGCTACAAAAACCAGGCGCAAGCGTCATTCCTACCATGGCGACTTTGTCCGTTGGACTGATTACCATCAGCAGCACCTATCGACGACAGGCTCAAACTATGAGCGCGGCGACCATCGCCGTTACGCTAGCGCTGCTACTCGCTAACCTGTTGTCTAACTTCGTCAGCCACAGCCTTGTACCCACGCTGATAGTCACCTTTGTGCTCTCTTTTCTATTGAGCTTTGCTAGCTTGTGGGGCTCAGCCGTGACGGGCGTTTGCCTTTCAGACAACATGGGTTCAATCGCAAGATATTGTTATTCAAAAGCTCAGCGCCGCCCGTAGAATATGGACACCGGTTTGGACAACAGAAAAATCGAGTAGTCCTAAAGGAAATCAGCTTTTGCTGTCGCTTTTCGCAGCGGTTTCTCTACGCCCGCTTAGCTACAGTCTGTTTATTATGATGCTGACGCTTTGCATTGTTGTCCTGTTTGAGGCTGCCGGTATAGGCAGTTGGGAAGTTGGCGTTCACCGTATCGTCGATACGCTCATCGGTGGGGTGATCGCCTTCGTTGGTATCTATTTGATTTTCCAAACTGGGAAAAGCAGCGCCTGCCTGCTCAGCTAAGATCTACCCTTCAGGCAAATTTAGCCTACTTTCAAGTTACTATCAGCCAATATCTACACCAATGCAACCAGACTCAGTACAAACAGAGTCAGTACAAACAGAGCGATCGCTCGCAAGGCAAAACCCAAGCGATTGAACCAACCCGTTCAACCGTCACCAGTTCGCTACATCGCTTGCGCCATCAAGCCGCCCTACAAAACGCAAACGCTGAAGCCGCCGCTCAAAGACTCTTTAGCGAACCGCACCACGTTCGCGGTGAAATTGAACCAATGATGTCGCTGATGCTTTATATTCGCAGCTTGTTTGGCTCTACTGCAACGCTAGCCGAACATCTTAAAGATGACATTGAAGACGAAAGATTTTGCTATGTCGAACAGCTTTCTAATGCCATTGAGAAAGCCCTGCTAAACTTAGCAGATGTAATTGCCAAACAGCGCCACTTCAGCCGTTGCCGCCGCTGGATGACTATTTAAATGAGGTGTGTGATCGCATTCAAACGCTGCATCGCGATCGCCTGATAGAAATGAAAACCAGCTCGGCCCAAGCCACACCGCTGCTACAGAAGATAAGAAAGCAAACGCCCGTTTCAACAGAGCTTAGCCAAATCGTACGCGCTGTAAAAGGAATGCACGATGTCGTAAATAGGCTACAAATGGACTAAACTTTTCTTTCACAGCGTTTGCTCTCGTCCAATACACCTTTCATCACGGAGTCTTACTACAGAATTTTACTACGCAGAGCTTTATCCCGAAAAAAATTAAGCACTATGCAGCAACTATTTGATCGTTTGTCTAGCTTTTGGATGCATAAAGTACATCCGCGCATCTCTTCATTTATCACCTTTTCTAGCGTTGTTTGGCTAGGAGTCTGTGCGCTCATCCTATACCTAATTGCTAATCTTTCTGAAGAGATTTTAGAGCAAGAGTCATTCACTCTCGATAAACATATTTTGCTCTACATTCATCAGTTTTCTAATCCAGTATTAGATAGACTCATGCTGAGCGTTACCAAGCTTGGCAACCCAGAAATTGTTGTTCCTATCACCGCTGCAGCTTTTATACTTCTGTGGTGGAAACGCTACCGGCTAGCGGCTAAGTTCTTTGCGCTCAATGCACTGGGTGGTGTGGTGCTAAGCAACGTTCTGAAGCTAGTATTCAATCGGCCACGGCCTGAATTGTGGCCTCGCCTGATAACAGAAACTACCTATAGCTACCCTAGCGGTCACGCTTTAGGTTCAATGATACTCTATGGTTTCTTATCCTATTTACTAATCACGCTCTATCCTCGATACTCTCTCGCATGGCGCGTTATCGGCATTGTTCTTATTCTCGCAGTCGGCTTCAGTCGGCTGTATCTAGGCGTTCATTGGCCTACTGATATTTTGGCAGGATACGGCGTAGGGTTTTTATGGGTTACAGTTTGTATTGTACTCATGAGAATGCAGGCGGCAAAAAGCAGGGACAAACTCACCTAGTGATTGCTTCTACAGTTCGACTATTTACAATTCAACTATCCCACAGTTCGCTTAGTGTCGTTACTCGATAGCCTTGCTTGTGTAGCTCAGCTAAAATAAGCGGCAGCGCTCGGGCTGTTTGTTTGCAGCGCTCAGCCGATCCGCCATGCAGCAGCAAAATCGCCCCCGGAAAGATATGCTGCTTCCTTACTCCGCAGGCGCAAATACTGTGAGTCCATTCGGAATGCACTCGACTTTAACAGGGGTTGTTCCTACAATTTCTCCATCTATTACAACCTTTTGGGGCGGATTAGTTGCAATCTTCAACCGACGAGTACGACCGTGAAGAACGTTAGGTCGGTTTGTTTCTGTTTTTGCTACCGCCGCACCGAAAAGGCTCAGTAGCGTTGCGATCGCCTCTGCCTTGCTCTCTGCAACTGCAATTGTGATATCCAACAACCCATCGTCAATCACCACATCACCTGCACCGTGCGTTAGTACAGAAGTCGGTGGGGCCGCATTCGCCACCATCACAGAACCCGTCTCGAACGCTGGATAAGTCTTCCCACCGCCGGTTACTTCTACCTCAAAGTGATTCCGCTCGCTCAACGCCTGCCATCCTGCCATCAAATAAGCTAGCGTCCCCCACTTGTCTTTTTTCTCCCGATCAGCCCCTTCAATCATGCTGACCTCAAACCCAATTCCCATTAGCAAAATCATAGGCGTACCGTTACAGTAGGCAGCATCCACCGTTTTCGTTTGCCCGTCTAGAATAATCTGACAGGCCCGGCGAATTGGTGTGATCGAAGAGATGCCAAGTGCTGCTGAGAAAGCATTCGCAGTGCCTCTAGGAATAATGCCTAAAGGAATTTGTTTGTTGATTAAAGCGCCTGCCACTGCAGAGACGGTGCCATCGCCTCCCGAAGCAATGATTAGATCTGGCTTTTGAATCAGCGCACTGCGCACCAATTGTTTTGGATGAACCGCCTTAGTGGTGTGATGCACTCTGACGCTGATATGCGGTTCTAATAGCTCTTTGATTAGTATCAAATCCTTTTCAGGATCACCGTGTCCTGCAACAGGATTAAAAATAAGGTGGGCTACTTGTCTCTTGGGTAATTGTTCAATAGAAGATTTATCAGACATAGACTTAAGGCTTTACGTAGGAAGTGTACAGCCTTCATTAGAAAGGCGATCGCTAAACAAACTGCTGAACCAGAATTTGAATGAGAATAGGCACTATTTGCACGATAGGAAAGCTTAGAACGCTGATGAAAACAGCTTTTAATTTGCTGATGCTCATAGCGCTGCTAACAGCTAAAGCAACTGCGTAAAGCGTCCACATAGAGAGAACTAGCTCAGCAGCTCTTCCTAATACGGGCAGCACGATGATGAAGTTGAGGATCTGAGGTGCGTAGGCAAACCCAATTGGGCGCAGCAACGCTTTGTAGCTAGGCGGATTAAACCTCAGCCACTGTCCCGCTTTCCAGATAGTAAACGTCCAAAAGAAATAGCAAACAATGACGCTAAAGATCCCTAGTGATACTGCCATAACCAGCGCCGGCAGCGTTAGTCGATTAAGCAGCGAAATTAGAATATTGGCGATCGCTCGCGAGAGGGCAGCGAGGACAACAATCGCTAGCGCACTTTGTAACGCTTTCGGATTTTCTTGTGTACTTCGATAAAGCTGAGTATCTAGCGTCAGCGCGTGCCAAATAGCTCTTCTAAAGCGATCTGAGCGTCTCGCATTCGTTCTTTTAGGAGCGCTTCTTCTCACATGGACTCCTACAAAATAAATGTACCTTTCTATACTTAACTAGCATCGTCGCATTACAGCAGCTACCCGTCAAAGGTTAGACTTTTACGCAAGCACTTTTCGAGAACGTAAAATGTCCTGGATCAATCGCGTTTTCCATCGGCTGAGCAGTACAACTGTTAGGCTAATCCTGGTGATGGCAGGTTTTCTGGTGCTGTGGGGAATGCTCGCGCCGGTGACGACGATTTTGTGGTGGCTCAATCAAACGGCTGCAAGCTTAGGGTTTGAAGCGAAGGAAAATGAGAAGCCGGATGTTTTACAGCCGCAAGCGTTAGCACAAGATGATTCTTTAGCGACTAACATCAACTGCTACCTTGTTTTCCTTCCAGGCGTAGGCAACTTTTCGCCTAACGAAATAGCCGAAGGAGAAGAGTATTTTATCGACCAGCTCGCTAGCCGTCATGACAACTGCGTAGCAGTAAAAGATGTTTTTCCCTATTCAGTCAACAATCGAGACTTAAGCGATCAAAATGTGCTAACGCCTTTGTGGGAGGCGGCAAAAGATAGCGATCGCTTTCCCGGTCAGGTCTTTATTCAAATTCGCAACCTCTGGCGGTTTGCCATCTCTGCCGACGACCGCTACGGCCCTGTGTACAATCTTAGCGTTGCTCGCACAATTGTTGAACGCATGCACATGGCGCATCCAATTGTGCGCTCAGACCAGCCTGTTAATTTAGTATTAGTCAGCACGAGTGGTGGTACCCAGGTTGCGTTGGGCGCGAGCGATCATCTGCATGACTGGCTTGACGAGGCCCGCATTACAGTCGTTTCTATCGGCGGTGCGTTTGAAGGGCGCGAGGGCTTTAATCAGGCCAGTCACGTCTATCACTTCTATGGCGACAGAGACTGGGTCACTGACTTACCCCACGTTCTTTTCCCGGCCAGATGGCCGTTTGTGGTTGGTTCTCCAGTAAACCAGGCACAAAGAGAGAATCGATATACGGTCTGTAATTCAGGAGATTCTGAACATACAGGAGAAGAAGGCTATTTTGGAGAGGCGATCGCCTACAACAACACATCCTACCTAGAGCAAACGCTAGCAGAAGTTGCTCAGCTTCCAATCTGGTCGCTCGATCAGCCGCTGATCTCAATATGTCCTACTCAGAGATAATGTTAAACTCAGCGACCATCGGCTTGTGATCGGATGAAGTCAACTGGTTTAGTACTTTAGCAGAGTGTGGCCGCAGTGATAGCCCTCGATAAAAGATATGATCTAGCGGATCTGAAAAGAGAAACCGTTTGAGATTGTTCTGGCAGTTAGAAGAGAAGTTTACAGGCTTTAGCCCTAGTCGCTGGATGATGCTCTGAAGCATCTGCATTCGCTTAGGTCGCCATGTATTGAAGTCACCCGCTAAGATGATAGGCCCGCTATGTTGAGTAATTGCCTGCTCAATTTGATGGAGTTGACTTTGAAACATATGCGATCGCACAAAGTTAATGCCATGCACGTTGATAGTCCATAGCGTTTGCCTTTGCTGAGCGATAGGATATTGCGTCACCAAAAACAACTTGCGCGTTTGTAGAAAAGGCTCTTGATGTTGGCTGTGTAGAGCAACGCTTGTGAGTGCAGGGGTAACTGAAGCCGTTAGCACACCGGCTGCATACTTTTGACGATGATAGATAAGATTAGGCGCAAAATGCCAGCCGAAATCTGCAGAAGTGCGCTTAGGTTCATCTTGTCCGCTCGAAAAAGTGCGCGCTTCGGGCCAAGATAAACGAGCTTCTTGAAAAAAACAAAGGTGAGGCTGCTGTCGCTGAATGATTGAAAATTCCTGTTGCCAATACTGGCTGTGGTTTATTTTAGCAATGTTCCAATTAAGAATACGTAGCTGCTTGTTAGGCAACTCAGTCATCGAGAATGTGCCCCTTTCTATCACCTGAAGCTCAGCTGAAGCTATGCCCAGCAGACTAGATAGCGATCGCATCATCATCCCTACTGTAGCGGAGCAACCAAACGAGCAGATTGAATGGCTAATCTAGAGAGCCAAGGGCGCTGATCGTACTTAGAGTAATCAACTCGTTCAGATTTGGCTAAATCGTCTTCTAACATACGCTCAACCTGACAAACAAAGTCGCCTTTTGTCACATAGGCCATAATCTCAAAATTTAGCAGAAAGGAACGATTGTCTAAGTTGACAGTGCCTACGCCCGCTAGCTCGTCATCAATGAGGATAATCTTCTGATGCATAAACCCAGGGCGATAGCGATATAGCTTAATGCCTGTATGCTTTAGCTCTGTGTAGTAAGAAAAAGAACAGAGATATACCATGAGATGATCTGGATTTTTAGGTAGGATGATGCGAACATCTACCCCTCGCAGAACAGCCATCTTTAAAGCGGCCAGCGTTGGCTCATCGGGGACAAAGTACGGACTCGCAATCCATACCCGCTTTTTCGCCAGCGCGATGGTGCTACCGACAAACAGCGTACAAGTTTGGTGATAGTCTGCTGGCCCAGTTGGTAGCACCAAAACTGTTTCATCCCCCACAGGCTGACTCTCCCAGTCAACCGCCGGAAAACTGCCGTTTGCCCAGCACCAATCTTTAGAAAATGAGATCTGTAATGCTTTAGTCGCAGGCCCTTCGATTCTCATGTGCGTATCCCGCCAGGGACCAAACTTTGGATCTTTTCCCTGATACTCGTCGCCAATATTCAGGCCGCCTGTGAAGCCAACTTGTCCGTCGATAACAACCACTTTACGATGATTGCGAAAGTTGAACTGAAAGCGGTTATTTCTACCCAACGTGCTACGAAATGCCGCAATGCTGATGCCCTCAGCCTTGCAGGTTTTGATGTAGGCAGTGGTCATCTTGCTAGAGCCAATTCTGTCGTAGAGAACGTAGATGCGAACTCCTTGGCGCGCGCTTTCAATCAGAGCATTTAGGCATCTTCGCCCTGCTTCGTCGTCGTTGATAATGTAGAACTGGAAGAGTATATAGCGTTGAGCGGTTTGAATGGCTTCAATGATGGAATTGTAGGTGCGATCGCCATCTATGAGCAAGTCTGTACGATTGCCGCCTAGAAAGGAAACGCGGTTCAACGTTTTCGCTAGCGCACTCAAAGGTGCGATCGCTTCAGGTGGCGCTGCAGTATGAGCCAATATCTTCTGATAAGTCTCATCTGCCTGCGCCCGATAGCGTTTGATAATCTTTTGATAGGCTTCTTCGTAGCCATTGAACCTACGCCGCCCTAGTACCCAGTACAGCGGAATCACAATCCATGGAAACAGGCACAGTCCTAGAATCCAGGCCGTGGCGCTTTGCGGCGATCGCACATTCATAATGGCATGTGCCGCATTGAGAACTCCTAAAAGCTGCACGCCAGCAAAAATGATTGCGACTAACGAGATATCCATAGCAATATAACCGCGCAGAGAACCTTCCTCTTCTACGGTAACTGCTACTAGCTGCTAAGCGAAATCCAAACAGTTTCTAAAGAGCGATCACAATAAAACAACTTTATCAAAACTGATAGCGTTCTTCTAACCAAACCCGCAGTTCTGTTTCAGAAACACCCAAAATAACCTTCCCAGAAATCGGATCTTCTGCATTCCATACGGTTTTACCTGCCGCATTACAGGTAGCCCACACATGTGGATCAGACGATACGCTAAGGAGAGAAAGAACATTGGCTGATAGCCTGCCAATTTGTTGGACTGCTTTATACAGCGTATTGGATAAACTGCTTTGCAAAGAAGATGAAGCAAACGGCCAATAAGCCTGATTTGAAGTTACTGTATGCGCAGGTTGAGCATTCGTCATAGAAACTCCTTTTTTATATCTGTTGTTTATAGCTTAGTGAGTCTTTACAGAAAAAGACCAAAACAGATGCTCATCAAATGCATGAGTAGATCGCATGCCCTTTAATCTGATACATGGCATGGCGTGGCTAAGAATAAATGTAATTCAGACAACTATTTAGAACGGTGACTCTATTCCCAAAGGAAGATAGCTGTATGAAATGCAAAGAAATTGGTTATTTGGACTTGCGTCCCCTTTTATTTTGTCTATAATCGGTAGCGTACTATACAGAAAATATCTCAAAAATAGGAGCTTCTGCATGTTGAATAAAATTTTGGTAGCCATTGACGAGTCAGGTTCTAGTGAATGGGCCTTTGATACGGCGCTAGCAATGGCTAAATCTCTCCAGGCTGAGTTGCTTCTGGCTCACGTACTAGATGCCTCTGCATACGACAGCCCCAAACCGTCTGTGTTCCTGGCTGGTAGCCTCGCGCAGGACACAGAGAGTCCAAAACAAAAAGAATATGATCAGGAGTGGCAGCAGTTCACAGATCATTACGAAACTTTGCTGAAGCAAAAAAGAGCAGAGGCAGAGGCCGCTGGCGTTTCTGCAACTCATGTACAGGCTTACGGCACACCAGACCGGAAACTCTGTGAACTTGCGAGAACAAACAACATCGATCTAATTGTTGTGGGTAATCGAGATCGCACAAACAAAAACAGCATCAGCAGCTATTTAGTTCAGCACGCCCCCTGCTCGGTTACCGTTGTTCACCCAAAAGCCTCTTCTCAGTCAACAACTACAGTAGAGCGCCGAGAGGCCGTAGCTGTCTAATAGCAGCGCTCTAAAAAATAGTGGCTTTCCGCCCACACTACAAAGCGTCTCTTGACCCACTAATAGGTCAAGAGACGCTTTTCAATGATGTCTTGCACGTTTTAACTACATTGCGAAAAATAGCTACGAGCCGTGGCAATTACACCCGGTGTGCCCACAGCCCTCTGTGTTGTCAGCGTGGCCATTTGCACAGCCCTCGCTGCAATAATACTGCCCTTCAGACTGAATTGCCTTGCTCACATCGACAATGCAAAGACAAGAGTCACAGGCGCATTTCATTTGGGTTACGGTTGTCATAGAAAAGCTCCTTTTTGGAAATACGGTTTGCTAGTTACATGAACGATTGCTCATGTATTCAAATATAACGCATGAATACCTGCTCAGGCATTGATATTTATAATTGTTTAGTACACTTTCCCGCATGACCTGATGGGCAAAGAGATAGACTCGCAGTTACTTTCTGTAGAAAAAGCGCAGCGGATGGCAGAATTCTTTAGCGTTCTGGGCGATCCCAATCGCTGGCGAATCCTATCGGCTCTGGCCACTGGCGAAATGCGCGTGGGAGATCTGGCGATCTCTGTCGGTATGAGCGAATCTGCTGTTTCTCATCAGCTGCGAATTCTACGCAATTCTCGATTAGTGCGCTATCGCAAAGAAGGTCGAAATGTGTTTTATGACTTAAAGGATCATCATATTCTCAGTCTTTACCGGGAAGCTGCTGAGCATTTGGATGAACCCGAAGATGAGCATTAACGTAAATGCCCCTGGGGAGCATAGCTACTCACTTTAAAGTGTGCGATAGTCTCAGCGAGCAAATATATTGCGCTCTACTCGCATCACAAAATTCCTATGACAGCACTTCGACCTAATTACCCCAATATCACGTTTTCCTTTGACTATCGGGGTTGGAAGATTGAGCTGGATCGAAGCGAAGACAACGGGCAAATTGCTTACTCCGCTTGGGCTAACAATGTGACCAGTAGCGTTGTGGCAGTTCCCTATGCGGCTTCTCAAAAGCAGGCTATTCGGCAAGCTAAGCGATGGGTAGACGGACGGCTATCCCGTTAGCCGTCTCTATATCCCCCTCCCCCGCATTGTTTCAGTCTGCTGAGAACGATAACTGGCACTCAAGGCCCCTAAGCCTACTTTGATGCCTAGTCATAAATAGCCGCTTCCTATCTCATTTCAATTAATTCCATGCAACCTCCTCCTGCCGATCGTTCAGGCTCTCCAGCGGGCGATCGCACTCACCATCAAGCCTCTCCTCACAGCCATAGAAGCGAGCACGTTCATAGCGATGCCTCACGCAAGCGAATCATCAATCGTCTTGCTCGCATTGAGGGACACCTGCGCGGTATCAAAGGCATGGTGCAAGACAATCGCCCCTGTCCAGATGTCTTAATTCAAATCGCTGCGGTACGAGGCGGATTAGATCGCGTTGCTCGAATTATCTTAGACGAGCATTTAAGTGAATGTATTACTAGAGCAGTTGATGATGGAAATGTAGAGGCGGAATTAGACGCGCTAAAAGCAGCTCTCGACCGTTTCATATAGTTGCATCTTTTCCATATTCATAAGCTTCGAGTAGAACGTTGTCATAGACAATTCTCTCGCGACTGCTCCAAACAATTTTGCCTTCGCAGGCTAGCATCTTTAGCAGGCGAGTAACCGTTACGCGAGTAGAAGCGATAGATTCTGCAATCTCCTGATGTGTCAGCTTAGCTAAAATCCGGCGACCGCCAGGTGCAGGCTCGCCGAATGTATTCGCTAACCAGCTAATAAAGCAAAGCAGTCGCAGCTTAGTCTGACGGCAGTAGGCAATTTGCAGTAGGTCGCGAGACTGCCGAACGTTGGCTAACAAAACAGCTCGTGAATAAGCATGGTTGCTGCCCAAATATTCAGCGGATACTGTTGTTAGACATTGCGCCTGGTAGGAATAGGAATGCGCCTGATTCTCAGCATTGCCTACAATGTCACCTTCTCCCCAAAAACCTAACGGCACGAAATCGCCTTCTAAATTCCAGGTTAGCGACCGTACATATCCAGAATGAATTTTCCACGCGCCTTCATAGCCGCAGCGATGCAAATTCTCACCTCGCCTGAAGTGCATCAGCTCAGATTGAAGAGGTGCTACAGCTGAGCCTTCAATGGGCTGCTCACGTAGCATCAAAGTCTCATCTTCAGAAAAAGAGAACGACATAAGCCCTCCAATTAGGTCGGCATCTACTTCTTATTTCGGAGACACGCTTTATCTTGTACTCACGAGAAGAAGTTTGCTAATTGTATGCTTTGCTACAAAACCGTGCTATCCCCGCAGGGGGGATTAGACGATTAAAAAAACTTTTTCAAGGATTCAATCGAGTTTATATACAGACTGACTGAGCTTTTGCAGGTGATCGCGACATTAACAGCTTCAGCGTTCTATTAGGACCGATGCCTCCGAAAACTTGTTCTCAATTAGTAGATATAAAAGAGATTGGTTTTGGAACAACATACTAGCCTATGATAAGAGATTGTCTATCGAGGCGTGTTTGTGAATAAAGTTGCCGATATTATGACTTCAGAAGTTGTTACCATTCGCAACGCTGCAACCGTGGCAGCAGCGATTGACCTAATGCAGCAACGCAATGTACACGCGCTGATTGTGCTGCCCAATGATGTACACGATGCCTATGGCATAGTGACCGTTAGCGATGTTGTGGGAAGGGTGATCGCCTTTGGCCGCGATCCTAAACAAATGCGGGTGTATGAGATTATGACGAAACCTTGCATTGTTCTCAACCCCAACTTGAGAATTGAATATGCCGCTCGTTTATTGACTCAGTACCATCTGCACAGTGCCCCGGTCATTCAGTCTAAGCTGCTCGGGATCTTGTCTATTTCTGATATTTTACGGCACAGTAGCGATCGCGAAAAACCGCAATCGTTGGAATTAGCGGATAGCGTACGAAGTTTGACAACAACGGCTCGTCAAATTTGTAAAGATCACGGGCCAGGCTCTACCGCCTGTGCTAACGCTTGGCTAGCGGTGGATACTTTGCAAGCCGAGCTATCTCGACAAAAAAGCGAACCCCTGAAGCTGACTGCTTCTGAGCAATATTGGCAAGATTATCAAAACACTATTCAAGATCAAGAATATAACGAATGGTGCAGTGGATAAAAGAATACTTTGTTCCTTTTACTGCTATTGACTCTACAGTCTACTAGAGGGTTTACCCTAAGTAGATAAAGTACAAGGGGAGCAATGCTAATGACGAATGCTATCAAAACAAAACAGGCAAAAATCGTCAAAAACGTTCGCTTATATCGCATGTCGATGCCAGAGCACGAATGTCCTTGGGGCCTGAAAGCAGCTGATTGGCTGAATCAAAAAGGCATTGAGTTTAAAGATTACAAACTCACTTCTAGAGCGGAAGTCGATGCCTTTAAAGAAAATCACAACGTGAGTGCTACGCCGCAGATCTTCTTTGATGAAGAACGCATTGGCGGCTACAGCGACTTGGCAGACTACTTTGGCGTAGAAGCCGAGAAAGAAGACTACTCTTATACGCCTGTAGTCGCTATATTTTCTACAGCAGGTTTAGTCGCCTGGTCTGCGGCGTTGGGTGTTCCTGGTTTTATGGGTGTATCGCTCTCTATGCTGGCTTCCCTCAAGCTGATGGATATTGACGCTTTTGCTGAGAGCTTTGAAAAGTACGATCTCATTACTCAGCAGACCAAACCTTACTCGAAAGCCTTCCCTTTCTTAGAGCTATTGCTGGGATTAGGATTTCTCTCAGGCGTTGCGCCTATTCTCACAGGTGTGGGTTCATTAGTACTGGGGACGAGTGGCGCGATTTCTGTATTCAAGGCTGTGTATGTCGATAAGTTAGAGCTGAACTGCGCTTGCGTAGGTGGTAACTCTAAGGCTCCGTTGGGTGCCATTAGCTTCTTAGAAAATGCCATTATGATCGGGATGGGCGCTTTCTTATTGTTTTCTACATCGGCTGAAAACATGGCTCAGCTCAGGACTAAAGAAGCTGTCTTAGCACCTCAACAGAGAGAAATGATCATGCCTGACCATGAAGTCCTGGCCTTCGGTTAGCTCTATTTTTAGGCAAGCTAGGACTAAATCAGCGATACCGTTTCAATCAGCGGACAAATATCTCCTGGCTGCGGCTTGGGATGAGAAGTCGCCCAGTGATCGCGATACTGTTCAAGATCAGCCTTAAACGCCTCCATTTCTCGAATCTGCACCGCCAACCGCTCGATTTTCTCTTGCAAAAGAGACTGCACAAGCTCACAAGGGACATTACCCTGTTCATGGATGGTCAGCACCTCGCTAATATCTTCTAGCGAAAAGCCCAACGCTTGGGCTTTCTTAATAAACCGCACCTGCTGAACCGTTTCTGGTGCATAGTATCGATAGCCATTACTCCCTCGCTCGGATGTCACAAGACCTAGATCTTCGTAGTAGCGCAAGGCTCCGACCGCCACATCCGTTTTCTTAGCCACTTCTCCAATCTTCAATCGCGTTGCGACCGACATTAGCCTGCCCTCCCAACGAATCATTTACACCGTTAGTCTAAACCCTTTAGCGAACTGTAGCGTCAACCTTATTTCTCCTATTTCATTTTGTATTGTCATACTAATTGGTTGATTCGAGGGAGTTTCTATGAACCGCCGACAGTTCTTATATTTTGCAACCGTGGTCTCTAGCACGCCTTTTCTGACTCAGTGTAACCGCCGCCAAGCCCCGCGTTCTTTGCCGCAACTTCCACGCCTCGTTAGCTCGTTGGGGCTGCTCGATCTTTCTCTAATCGTTCAGCATGTTAACAACATTCAAATGGGTGGGCAGTTTGCACCACGAATGACCTATAACGGCCAGTCTCCGGGGCCAGTTTTAGAAGCGAGGGCAGGGGATACCGTTCGCTTAACTGTAGCGAATGAGCTGAATGAGCCAACCAACTTGCACTATCACGGTCTACATATTTCTCCTGACGTAGACAATGTTTTTCGAGAGGTGTCTAGCGGAGAAAACTATACTTACGAATTTCAGATTCCAAGCGACCATCCTGCTGTGACAGGCTGGTACCATCCCCACTATCACCTCAAAGTTGCCCCACAGGTTTTTAAGGGTTTGGCAGGACCGCTCATTATTCGCGGGGAGCTAGACGACATTCCTGAAATTCAGCAGGCACAAGAAAAAGTCATAGTCCTTCAAGACTTTGAACATAATTTTCTAGACGATGAAGCACTCTCTATGCTTGCCAAACGATGGGGACGAGAAGGCAGCGTGCAGCTCGTGAACGGGCAGCAAAATCCTGTCATTAGCCTGTCGCGGAATGGATTGCTGAGATTGAGATTGATCAACGCCTCGGCTTCTCGCATCTATCAGCTTCAGCTACCTGAGCATCCTTGGTTTTTAATTGCGACTGACCGGGGTGCGATCGCCGAACCGCAAGAAATAGAAATGCTCTCTCTTTCGCCTGGAGAACGTGCAGAACTGCTCATTCCGGGACAAAGAGACCCCAATGACTATGCACTGCTGAGTCTGCCATACGACCGAGGGCTGACGGAAATGATTCAGGGAATGGGAAATCAAGCCGAGCGAATGCCCGGAATTACGCTGCCAACAGAAACAACCATCGCGACATTGCGGTACGTGGAAGGGCACCGCACCAGTTCCCTGCCGCTGCCAAAGGCACTTATTCCTGTAGACCCATTGCCCGAACCCTCAATAACCCGAGAATTCGTGCTTAATCATGGCATCGATGCGACCGCTAGCGCTACTGGCTTCATCATCAACGGTCAGTCTTTTGTAGCGGATCGGGTTAACACTCAGGTACGGCTCAATCAAGTAGAAGATTGGCTCCTTATTAACAAGGCCAGCATAGATCATCCCTTTCATCTACATACCAATCGGTTCCAGGTTGTCGAACGCAATGGCATACCTGAGCAGCTACTAGCCTGGAAAGATACTGTGAATGTTAAGGGCTATGAGTCTGTCAAGATCAGGGTGAAATTTGAAGATTTTACAGGTCGTACAGTTTATCACTGTCATATTCTCGACCATGAAGACCAAGGCATGATGGGCATCATAGAGATATCCTAAATTCCCTCGGCCTCAATAAAAGAAACGAAGCCCCCGCACCTTGCCTCTTAGGAGCAGGCGGGGGCTTTTGTACGCTAGCTAAAACTCACTGCGACTGTTGTTGTCTAGCGATTACAAAGCCATCGAAGGGGCGCTAAGCGCGACGGGGACTGCTTCACCAGAGGCTAAGTCGAGCGGGAAGTTGTGAGCGTTGCGCTCATGCATCACTTCTATACCCAAGTTGGCTCGGTTCAACACGTCTGCCCAAGAACCAATCACATGCCCCTGAGAATCAAGGATGGACTGGTTAAAGTTGAAGCCATTGAGGTTAAACGCCATCGTTGAGATGCCCAATGCGGTAAACCAGATGCCGACGACAGGCCACGCACCCAACAAGAAGTGCAAACTACGAGAGTTGTTAAACGAAGCGTATTGGAAGATTAAACGACCGAAGTAACCGTGAGCGGCAACAATGTTGTATGTTTCTTCTTCCTGGCCAAATTTGTAGCCGTAGTTTTGAGATTCAGTCTCTGTGGTCTCGCGAACCAGCGAAGACGTCACCAAAGAACCGTGCATCGCACTGAACAAAGCACCACCGAAGACACCTGCAACGCCCAGCATGTGGAAGGGGTGCATCGAGATATTGTGCTCTGCTTGGAACACCAGCATGAAGTTGAACGTACCCGAGATACCCAAAGGCATGGCATCAGAGAAGGACCCTTGACCAATTGCATAGATCAAAAAGATGGCGGTTGCAGCGGCGACAGGTGCAGAATACGCAACACAAATCCAAGGCCGCATACCTAGTCGGTAAGAGAGTTCCCATTCGCGACCCATATAAGAGTATATGCCGATGAGGAAGTGAAAGACGATTAGCTGATAGGAGCCACCGTTGTAAAGCCACTCATCGAGAGAAGCCGCTTCCCAAATGGGATAAAAGTGAAGGCCAATCGCGTTAGAAGAAGGAACAACACTTGCAGAAATAATGTTGTTGCCGTACATCAGTGAACCTGCAATAGGTTCGCGAATACCGTCCATGTCTACAGGCGGCGCTGCGATAAAGGCAAGTACAAAACAGGTGGTAGCGGTCAGCAGTGTCGGAATCATCAACACGCCAAACCAGCCTACATAGAGGCGATTCTCGGTGCTAGTAACCCACTGACAAAACTGTTCCCAAAGCGACGAGGTGTACGTGTTTAGCGTAATCCTAAGCAGCTCTATCATTGAGCACCATAGCGTGAGCGACTTGTTCAATGAACGAATCGCCGCGCTGCTGTGCAGTGGCTGCTAACGAAGCAAGGATAGTCCAAGTGTTTGCGCCCTTCGG
>JBCCOH010000121.1:0-17048 GCA_039111275.1 Cyanobacteria bacterium P01_D01_bin.1
CCTCCGCCTAGTCGTTTCTATTGCCAAGCGCTATCTGAACCGAGGCGTTCCCTTTCTAGACCTCATTCAAGAAGGCGCATTGGGTCTAAACCGAGCCGCCGAAAAGTTTGACCCCGACAAGGGCTACAAGTTCTCTACCTACGCCTACTGGTGGATTCGTCAAGGCATTACTCGGACGATTGCCAACGACGCGCGTACCATTCGCCTACCTATCCACATTGTCGAAAAGCTCAATAAGCTCAAAAAAGCTCAGCGCGAGCTGCGTAAGGAGTTACAGCGTACGCCTACTGAAGTCGAAGTTGCTGCGGCGCTAGAGATGACACCTGAACAGCTACGCACCTTGCAGCAGGTGCAAAGAAAGTCTCTCTCCCTCAATCACCGAGTCGGTAAAGGGGAAGATACAGAGCTAATGGAGCTACTAGAAGACGGCAATTCTCTTTCGCCTGAATCACAGATCAGTGAGTCGATGATGCGACAAGAGATTTCTGATGTGCTTACTGAGGTGCTAACCGAAAGAGAAAAAGAGATCATCGCGCTTCGCTATGGGTTGACCACCGGAGAAACCCATACGCTCGAAGAAGTAGGCGGAATTTTCCAACTGTCTCGAGAGAGAGTTAGGCAGATTCAGACCAAAGCCATGAGAAAGCTGCGTCGTCCGCAGGTAGCGGCTCGGCTAAAGAACTGGCTGCGATAAAGGAATCAAACAATAGAAGGTTTGTTCTTCTTTGTTCTAAAGGTCACATTTACGCCCTCATTGGTCTGTTGAAGCAACAGTAGCGGTGTGGGCTTTGCCTTTTGGTCCCATTTCATGTTGGCGATTCGCCCCTGGAGCGTCGGCTGCCAAAAGCCGCCGTCTTCTTTTGGATTTAAGAAGTCTTCAATGCACTTGACAATATCTTCTACGGTGCTAGAAGTCGTTTGAGCAGGCAGCTTTGTCATCTGGATCTGAATCCGGAAAAGAACGCGCTTTCTTTTTTTAGAATCGTTGGGCGAGACATATTCCACATCAAAGATTTGATCAACACTGCGAGCTCCTGTACTGGCGATGCCAACCATACCCGTACTGGCCTGCTGCGGACGCAGTGCCTCGCTGATTCGCTGCTTTACTTTGACCTTTAGCTGATTGACGATGGCAAAATTGAACTGTTTTTCTTCCATCCGCATCCGTAGGTAGTCGAGGTTAAAGTCCCGCGAATGGATCAAGTCAGGATTGCGCTCCATTTTGACAATGGTGCTAAGTGCGAGTTTGACCCGCTTTTGTAGCTCTTTATTCTTGTAATTTTCAAATTTAAGCTGCTTCTGCAGCTTGCGGTTTTGCAAATATGAGTAGACTCCTAGACCCACTAGCAGCATGAAGAGGCCGCCTGTACTATACATCCACGCGTTCGGTGAGGTATTGTCTGGCAAAGACGGGGTTGGTGAAGCCGCTGGCGTCTGAGCTAGAGTATTAGGCACAAGTTGTGATGGGTTGCCGATTGACATAGCTGCGGTCAGTTGACTGTCTTCAGCATGCCCACAGCGGTTGTCGGAATGAATGACATTGATATCGCTAGCACTGAATACATCGCTTGGATGCTAGCCAGTAAAGTAGGAATTGAACAATGGCACCGCAGATACTGGCCTCTACGAGCAGGCAGAGCTTCTGGCAGGATATCCGTCTGGTGGCAACTGATATGGATGGCACCCTGACAAGGGCAGGAGAGTTTACACCAGCGATGCTAGAGGCGTTTTCATCACTTGAGCAGTGTGGCATTGGGGTGATGATCGTGACAGGGCGCTCAGCGGGTTGGGTGAGTGGAATTGTGAACTATCTGCCGGTAGTAGGCGCGATCGCAGAAAATGGTGGTCTCTACGTAGACAAGCAGACTGGCGAGGCGACTATCCTATCTGATATTCCTCGCATGAGTCGGCATCGCGATCGCCTAGAAACTCTCTTCAACCACTTGCGCCAGCGCTACCCTGACCTATTGCCGTCCTTTGACAATGCCTACCGTTTGACCGACTGGACTTTTGATATTGGCAATCTTACCGAGCAGGACATCGATTGGATACAAGCCACCTGCGATGCCAAACTGATGGGCTTTACTTACAGCACAGTGCAATGTCACCTGAAGGTGAAAAGACAGAACAAAGCGATTGGGCTAGGCCGCGTGCTACAGCAACGCTTTCGGGACCTGTCAGCTACAGCTGTCGTAACTGTAGGCGATAGCCCAAACGACGTCAGCCTGTTCAATCCAAATAACTTCCCCTACTCTGTCGGAGTGGCTAACGTTCGCGACTATCTCCCCGTACTCTCACACGCGCCAGCCTACATTACCGCCGCGCCCGAAGTGAACGGATTTATAGAACTCGTTGAACAACTTGTAGAGAGCAGACAGGCCCAGTAAGAAACCGCCAGGAGAACCTACCAAGAAAATAGATAGGAAAACTGCTACAGCTCCCCAGAGGAGCGAGGAGAGAGCCGCAGCAGTTAGTCACACATTGCTGATGATTCACAGCGATTGCCATGCATCATCAAACTAGTTTCTATTGTGCAAGCGGCCCTTACCGTAGACCTAGACGGTTGCAGAAAATGAAACCATCGCTATCTACTTAGAAGAACTCGAGCTGTGCCAATCATTTAGTAGCGAGGTGAGCCAGCGAATATCGCGCTGGGTGATCGCGCCATCGTGAGTGCTTAGCTTGTAGCAGTTGCAGGGCGTTTGAGTCCGATTATAGTTAGTCAATATCCTCATAACGCTACCATCAGGAAGAGAGCTGATACTGTAGATATTCTCTCTTTTGGTGTTGACCAGATAGCTGGGCGATCGCAGCAAATGCTTCTTAGAAATTAGCAGCACATCATCCTTGATCTCGATCTGAATGCGGCGGAGCAGGGCAAAGTCAAGCTGTCGTAGCCCGCTCTGCAAAAAGCGAAAGCTGTAGGTACAGCCCACCGTACCTAGAACTGCTGCCATGAGTGCGGCTAGTCCCTTCATACTTGAGAGCATAAACAGGGGGAAATCGACCAAGTTGATCAAATACAGCGCTAAAACTAGCATCGTGGTGCCCAGTAGCAACGGCGGTATGGCGGTACGGCAGGCTTTGGACTGTAGTCCTTTTGGGCGAATGACCAGCTTGAGCGAGTGAACGCTGCGCGGCGATAAAATATCGGTGAAAAAAGGCTGATAGCGATTCTCCTTTGGAGAGGCTGCGCCAACGCGCCCACCCAAGGTGATCGGCACTGGCATTGTCTGCGATTTGGTAGGCTGCCACATCCGCCGCTTGAGCATAGCGATCGGTAGGTAGTTGAGAGCACCTAGCGCCTGCTTGGCAGAGGTAGGGCGATCGTGCACCTGGGGCTCAATCAGCCAGCTGATCCACTGCTGAAAGTCGGCGCTGAGCCTATCGGTAGAGCAGGCAAACTTCACATGTAGCCCATTACGTGGCAAATCACCCAGGTGGGAGCCTGTGACCAAATACACCAATGTCGCACCTAGGCTATACAAATCTGAAGCAAATGTCGCCTGAGCCCGGACCTGCTCCATTGGCATGTAGCCATATGTGCCCACCAGTGCATCAGGCCGCTGCGCCCGCAGATACTGCACGGTACCAAAGTTCAGCCAGGCAGCTTGTCCTATCCCGACTGCTTCACCAGAAGCGCCCTCAGAAACTGTGATGTTACTCGGCTTAATATCCCTATGCACAAGTCCTTTTCTATGGAGATAGACCAGCCCTTGTAAAAGCTGTCTCGCAATCGTTCGGATTTCGATCTCGCTGTACTGCTTACCCAGAGCCACCTGCTGTTCTAGCGTTTGCCCTCCTTGGTGCGACTGTACCAGCACAAGTCCTTGACCTTCAGCCGTATCTAGTCGAAACGACTCTAGATGATGAGGAACCGTTGGATGGTTTAGAGATTTCAGCAGGTAAATTTCTCTTTCAAAGCAGGCGATATCATCTGCAGACGTACTCTCCTGTATCCTAATGGACTTAATCACCACAGAGCGCTGCTGTTTGGTGTCGTTAGCTAGCATCTGCTGATAGCCAAAGGGCTGACCGATTGGTCGCAGATTACCGTAGCGCTGGTCTAAACGCTCTGTAACAATTGAATTGGAAGAGAAAGTAGCCATTACTGACAGATTAGAGAAGACTGATTTGATTGTTCCCAACCTATTTGATAGGAACGCCGGAGTTCGGACGAGTTCGTAGCAATCTGTCATACGACAGACACCGAGAAGAAAACTCGGTCAGACCCAGCCATGAAAAGCTAACGATGAGGTGTGAGAGAAACCGCATTCACTCTCGACAATCTGAACCCTTTTAGGTCGTGTGCTGGCAATCTTGTGCTGGCGATCATGTGCTAGCGATTGTATGCTGGCAACCGTTCGTTGGCACTTTGTAGCGGTCAGTTTTAGCAGGACGGCACCTGACACGTACTGTGCATACAACGTCTGCAACCTGACTCTATCTAAAGGATGCTCATATCAAAATAAATCTGTACGACATCATGATATGCCCAAAACACTCAAGGCTATAGGGTAGGTCTATGAAGCTTCTGTAGAATCTATAATCGATTAGAAGAATGCTAAGTAAACTTACTCGTGGAACACACAGGGCTAATCAGTTTAGCTTATTGTTTAATCATTTAGCTTTACAGCCACCTGATCCTTTAGTCGCATCTATCTTCTAGCTAGATCTATCTTCTATGTACATCTATCTCTTAGCGTAGGTGAGATAGCTTGGATACAATCTTTCTTATACTTAGCCACGCAATGCGTGAGCGAGTGAGTTGAGGAATGTCCGATAGAGTGCTGGGCTGGCGATCGAAGAATTGATTAATCTCTGACAATATAGTCGCGAATCTAGGAACTAAGTTCTCTCTACGATAAGGCGCAAAAAAGGAGCCAGAAGCAGGGGAAAGACTCTCCCATCTGTGAACTACTTCGAGTATCCTGTGGACATCGTAGCTAGTAGAATAGCCCGCTATCTTGTGACAGTTGAAACCTGGATCGAGATAGTCAGACAGGGCATGGTTAACGCTAGAGAACACTTGAGTACCGCAGGCTAGCGCCTCCATCGGAGGCAGTCCAAATCCCTCACTAAGCCCATATCTACCCCAGTATTCGGCAGAGTCATATAGATAGACCTTTGTTCGATTGAACAAGCCTACTAAATCTTCTACATAGCTATCTAATACAACGACATTGCACTTTTCTTTTAGCGCAGGCAAAAGCTGCTGCAACAGATATTCAGAGGATTTTCTAGTTTGAACTAGAACATCGATATCTCTCTCTCCCTGCCTATTTTCAAAAGCAGGTGAGATTTCATTTGGCAGATGATAGATCAGTGAGCCCAGCGCCTGCTCTCCCCAATAGCCCATAGTGTTGTTACTCACTGCTAGTATCGGTACGCGAGCCGGAATCCGAAAGCGGTAGCCAGTACTATGAGCATGGTAGATGGTGGGGCGATCGCCTAGACGCTTCAGCAGCTTTGGCACGTCAAATCCCCAGCTGACAACAAATATGCAGCTATCATCCACGGGTGCCGCTAGCAGATCGTCCAAAAAAAGAGCGTCATCCTCTCGCTGGCGATAGGTCACAACCTCAGCCGGACAGATTTGCTGAGCGATCGCTAACGCATTCAGTTCAGCAGTCAGTCCCCCGGCGAAGAAGCGCTGAGTCGTTCCAGGCAGCAAAAAGAGTAGTTTTCTCATTGAAAGATTGCGCTTTATCCTTTTTCTGTCTATCTTCTATCAGCACCTATCTGCTCTGTACTATCTGCTCTGTTCTAGGCTGCTCTCTCCTAGGCTGCTCTGTTCTAGGCTGCGGTATGCCGCTTTGATAGCCCTTATCTAAATGTTTGAAAGTATCTAGAAAAGCATAGGTAGCAGGCGTTAGCAGCGTATCTTTGAGCCAGCTAATACCGAGAGGACGAGTGATATCGAAAGGTGGCGTGGCTATGCGGACCTCACTGGGAACGGGTCGGCTAGCGAGTTCAGGTAATAGGGTAATGCCCAAGCCCTGCCGAGTCATACTAACAGCGGTAGAGTCGTTAGCGATAAAGTAATCGATATTAATTGGTGGACTAGCCTGCTGTAGCCGAGCTGTCAGACTCTTACAACAGTCACTAGATGATGTGATCAGCGGATGCTGGCGCAGATCATCCCAAGAAAGCAAAGAAGGAATATCCGGTCGATTCGGGGGTAGCAAGGCAATGATTGGATCTTCCATAATCGAGAAGGTTTCGTAGTCGCCGCCCAGGATTAAATCTGCAAAGACTATGTCTACTTGGCCTTCGTGCAGCGAATCGATTAGCGCACGTTTGCTGTCATATTCAATGATGCTGACTTGGATAGTCGGATGATGCTCGTGTAGGTGGGCGATCGCACTCGGCAATATCTCACTCGCCATACTTCGAAAAGCGCCAATCCGAACGAGCCCCCCCTCGGTACCTCGCGCGCGCGTGGCTGCTTTTCCCATCTCATCGATCAGGGCAAGTGCGGATAGGGCTTGGTTGCGGATGCGATCGCCAATCGGTGTCAAAGACGCTCGCTGTCGTCCTCGATGAATTAGCACTACCCCTAGCGCATCTTCTAGCGCTGCAATACTGTGACTAACCGTCGACTGACTGACCTCTAACTGCAAAGCAGCTTCGCTGAAGCTCCCAAAGCTAGCCACGGCGACCAGCATCTTGAGCTGAGAAAGTTTGACTTTGTCATGTATCGTCTTTGCAGGTTTTCCAGCCATGCTTGCTCTTACAGCTCCGCTTCCAGGTGCCTTATGTTAGACTATCGCGATTTTCCCCAGACAGCACATCGATGGCGTGTAGACGGCGCATCTATCTTTTGCATAGCTCCTATAGACTGTGTGCTTTGCCGCTCCATAGGAGATTTTCTAAGCTGTATTCATGCAAGAGAGAAAAGAACAATCTTGTTTTGGAGACTTGTTATGACTCATTCAACCGCCCGCGATCGCCAGCATCTAGAACAGCTGTGGCGCATACCGCCTACTCCCCGTGGACCTGAGCAGGGGGATACGCGCACAACCTTATCATTCGCGCATTGGATTCAGAAAGTTGGCAAAAGCTTTGTCAATTTTCTAACCAACACTCGGCAGACGCGCATCTGGACCAAAGATACGCGTACCGGCACACTTTGGTTTGCCTACGACCCAACCACAGAACAGACCATCTCTCAGACCTCTGAAGAAGGCTTGCGCACTTGGCTAGAGCAGCGTCACTACCAGTGAAACACTGTCCTAGATGTTTGCCATAATAGGCATATAGTTGGTCAGAGACATCTATATGCCTAGAAACGCAGCGCAATCTATGGGTAAAGTTTTAGCCGATTTGACAATTATGAATCGCGCAGACCAGATTAAATCGACTGTAGGATTCATTCCCGCAGAAGAAATTCGCTCTATCTCTTTGAGCAAGGTATTAGTAGATACAGGCGCAACCACGCTGTGCTTACCAGAAGAGATCATCAAAAAGCTTGGGTTGGAACTACTGAAAGAGGTAGCTGTTTCTACAGCGACAGGTGTGAGTAAAGCGCGCGTTTTTCAAGACGCTAAGATCTCCTTGTGCGGTAGAGAAGGCACCTTTGAATGTTTGGAGCTGCCTGGTAGTCAAGAGCCTTTGATTGGTGTCATTCCACTGGAGATGCTGGGCTTGGAACCGGATTTGCAAAATCAAACACTAAGGATTCTACCGATTGAGTCGTCTAATACCTATCTGACGATTCTCTAGAGTGCCTAGTCGTGCAAACGTCTATGATAGTTAGACGAAGCTGTGGGTTTAGGAGCTAGTGTCATGTTTGGTTTGGGCGTACCGGAGATAGTCATTATTGGGGTAGTCGCTGTGCTAGTCTTCGGGCCGAAGCGTATTCCTGAGCTGGGCGGAGCGCTAGGCAAGACTCTGCGTGGGTTTAAAGATGAGATGGATAAGCCCGACGACGAAGAGTACTTTGATGATGAAGATCAATAGAAACAATCAATAGAAGCAACGAAGTGTAAGAAAAGCCTCGCCTACAGCAGATTGTAAGCGAGGCTTTTGATTAATCTATGCAACATTTGGAACCGCACTAGATATCGAGTCGCTGATAGATTTTGTCTAGATTGCGAAGCTGATAGTCGGGGTTGAAGCATTCAGCAATCTCTTCAGCGGAAAGCTTCTCTTGGACCTGGGTGTCGCTTTCGATCAGCTTTTGGAAGTTGCCACCGGTGGTGTTCCAGGCTTGGTGGGCATTGGATTGGACGATGCGGTAGGCGTCTTCGCGGCTGATGCCTTTCTCGACTAGGGTGAGCATAACGCGCTGGCTAAAGACTACGCCGCCGTAAAGGTTCATGTTGCGGGCCATATTTTCGGGATAGACCAACAGATTTTTGATTAGGTTGGTAGTCTCGACCAGCATGAAGTGGGTGAGGATGCAGCTATCGGGGAAGATGACGCGCTCGACGGAGCTGTGAGAGATATCGCGTTCGTGCCAGAGGGCGACGTTTTCTAGGGCGGCGATCGCATTACTCCTCAGTATTCTTGCCATCCCAGTCAACCGCTCTGACTTAATCGGATTGCGCTTGTGCGGCATCGCCGAAGATCCCTTTTGCTTCTTAGAAAAGAACTCTTCGACTTCTAAAACATCCGTGCGCTGCAAGTTGCGAATCTCGATCGCAAAGCGCTCAATAGAAGCGCCTAGCCCTGCTAGACTCGTCATGAATTCGGCATGCACATCGCGAGAGATGACCTGGGTTGAGACCGTGTCGGGTTTGAGTCCTAAGAGCTGACAGGTAATTTCTTCGACTTCTGGATCAATATTGGCGTAGGTGCCGACCGCACCGGAGATTTGGCCAACGGCAATTTCATCCTGTATGCGGTTGAGGCGTTCGCGATGACGCTGCATTTCGGCTAGCCAGCCAGCTAGCTTGAAGCCAAAGGTCATGGGCTCGGCGTGGATGCCGTGCGATCGCCCAATCATCACCGTATCGCGATGCTCCTGCGCCTTGTAGCGAATCGCCTGAATCAGATTTTCGACATGGGTCAAAATCAGCTGATGGCTAGCGACAATCTGCATCGACAGCGCCGTATCTAGCACGTCCGAGCTGGTCATGCCCAGGTGAATATAGCGACCAGCATCGCCTACGTACTCGTTAACATTAGTTAAAAAAGCAATCACGTCGTGCCGAACTTCGGCCTCAATCTCTAGAATGCGATCCACATCGAAGTTGGCTCTTTCTTTGATAGTCTCTACCGCTTCTTTGGGAATATGGCCCAGCTGCGCTTGGGCTTCGCACACAGCGATCTCCACTTGCAGCCAGGTCTTAAACTTGTATTCATCGGTCCAAAGCTCGCCCATCTCGGGCAGGGTATAGCGTTCTATCAAGGGGTGCGATCGCCTAAAGCAACCGACCTATTTTATCGGTAAGTGCCACCTGCTCATAATATTTATCATCTTAATAGCAGGTATTCTCTCAGTTTTTCCTGACAAACCGCCCTCTGCATGAGCATCTATGGCTATTCCAAAAGGCTATTCCGAAATCATCTGCCGCTACTGGGTAGTTTGTCTAAGTAGTTTGTCCAAACAGCTACTTTAATCTCTCATCGATGCCTAACTTATGCCTGTAGAAATGAATGATTGGATAGTAAGTTCTATTGCCGCAGCTCAGCGCAGTACTGGCTTCATGGCTTGGAATACCTTTTTAGCAGTGGTTCCGATGGTCGCTAGCCTATGGCTTTTTCGACGGCCAAGAGCGGCACGGCGGCGATTAGACTGGTGGGTAGGGTTGATAGTATTTGTTGCATTCTTGCCGAATGCGCCCTATGTACTCACCGATATCATCCATTTCATCAGATTCATTCGCGAGGGCGCTACACTTGGAACGGTGGTGTTTGTATTGGTGCCACAGTATCTGATCTTTATGCTGATTGGCATAGAAGCCTATACTATCTCACTTATCAATATGGGCCACTATCTGCGGCAGCAGGGGTGGAGGAATCAGGTCAGCGCCGCAGAGCTATTGCTGCATGCGCTTTGTGCAATTGGGATATACCTGGGGCGGTTTCCCCGGTTCAATAGCTGGGATCTGATTACAGATCCAATTAACCTTTTGAGATACGTTGCACAAATGGTGAGGCAGCCGCAGTCATTGGCGGTGATAGTTTTGACGTTTGGGGTGATCGCCATGCTCTACTGGCCGCTCAAACATATCAGCCTGGCGCTAGCGCTCTATTGGCGCTACATCCCAGTGCAACAGGATACTAACAACTAAACTCTCAATTCCATCGACAGATAAACACTGGCCGTAACGGCTAGGGAAACTACGGTGGTCAGAATTACCACAACTACTCTCTTGAGGTCTTCCGTAGACGTACGGTTATCTGATTGATGAATTCCTTTGTAAAGTATTAACTCTACTCTATTAATTTACGATTTATGCCTTAAGAAGGGTGTGGATATGGAATATATAGATCGGCTCAGGCTGCAGGTTGAGAGATTATCTCAGGAAGTTCGACGGCTTGAATCGGAACGAGATATCGCACTGGTAAGGGTTAATCGTTTAGAACATGAGATAAGCACATTAGAAGGAATTAGCGAAGACACTAACCACACCCTGCTTAGAGCCATTCCTGATCGCATCATCCGGCTGAGAACCGATGGCACCTATCTCAGCCTAGAAGGTCAGCTGTTAACAGAGCAGTCTCAGGCTACCGATACTCAGCCCTTATCATCATCAGCGACTCAGCAACAGCTGCAATACGCACAGCAAGCACTAGAGACTGGCGAAGTTCAAGAATACGTTCGTCAGGTGGTTGGAGAGGACACCCTCTGCTACGAAGAGGTTCGGATTGTGCGCTACGACAGCAATAGCGTTTTGATGATGGTGCGAGAGGTTGCCCAGGCCAGACAATCGGAGATTGCTCTAGTAGATAGTCATGCTCGCTATCGCGAGCTCTATCGCAAAACGCCAACCATGCTGCATTCAATTGATATCCAGGGGCGCCTAGTCGACGTTAGCGACTATTGGCTACAGAAGCTTGGCTATACCCGATCAGAGGTAATCGGGCGAAAATCGACAGAGTTTCTAACAGCGGACTCTCAGCGCTACGCCAAAGAAGTCGTACTGCCAGAATATTTCCGGACAGGCAGCTGCTCGGATGTCCCCTACCAGATGGTCACCAAAACAGGCGAAATCATTGATGTTTTACTCTCTGCTGAAGCAGAAAAAACGGATGATGGTCAAATCAAGCGTTCTTTGGCAGTGATGGCAGATGTGACCGAACGCAACCGAGTGACTGCTGCACTAGAAGAAAGCGAGTTACGATTCCAGAAATTCATGGACAATTCGCCCAACATCATTTTTGTCAAAGATCCTTACACAGGCCGATTGATCTATATCAACAAAACGTTTGAGAACTTTTTTCAGGTCGAATCGGCTGATCTATTGGGAAAAACAGACTTTGACTGGATGCCACTCGAAGTCGCGCAGCAAAACCAACGCCACGATCAGATGGTGGTCAATGCCGGTAAAGTGTTGGAACTACAAGAATCGGTTCCAACGGTTGAGGGCACACCTCAAGACTGGATGGTGTTCAAGTTTCCCTTTGAGGATACCGCCCAGCGCACCCTCATCGGGGGTATCGCGGTTAATATTACTGAGCACAAGCAGCTAGAAAAACGGCTGTATGCAGAAAAAGAGCTCGCTCAGGTAACGCTACACTCAATTGGAGATGCAGTGATTACCACAGATGCCAAGGGCGACATTACCTACCTCAATCCCGTTGCCGAAGAACTCACTGGCTGGACGCAAGCAGAGACCCAGGGACTGCGCCTATCTGCGGTGTTTGTGATTCTAAATGAGTGTACTCGTAAGCCAGTTGAAAGCCCAGTCGACATGGTCCTCAAAGAAGGAAGAATCGTAGGACTGGCCAATCACACTATCTTGATTGCCAAAGATGGGACGGAGCGGGGAATTGAGGATTCGGCGGCGCCTATCTATGATCGCGATCGCAACCTAATTGGGACTGTCCTTGTTTTCCACGATGTTACCGAGGCCCGCCAACTGGCCCACCAATTGACCTGGCAAGCTAATCATGACGAACTCACTCATCTAGTCAACCGCCGTCGATTTGAACAAGAGCTGATCGCTACCTTGGATGCCGGGCAAGAGACTGGCGCGCTCTGCTACATAGATCTAGACCAATTCAAGCTAGTCAACGATACCTGCGGTCATCATGCTGGCGATGCCTTGCTACAGCAGGTGGCGGATATCTTGCTCGCACAAATTAGAGGAACGGATACGGTCGCTCGGCTTGGCGGCGATGAATTTGCCATTTTGCTACGCCGGTGTTCTCTAGAACTGGCTCGTCGGATTGCCAACTTAGTCTGTCAGTCTATTCAGAAATTTCGTTTTGTCTGGGAAGAGAAGACATTTTCGATCGGGGCTAGCATTGGCGTGGTCGAAACCCTTCCTAATGGCCGTAGCGGTGAAGTGTTAGCGGCGGCTGATGCTGCTTGCTACGCGGCTAAGGAATCGGGCCGCAATCGGGTGCATGTTTATCGATCGGATGATACCGGGCTATCGCAGCAGCGAAACCAGCAGCAGTGGTGCTTTCGCATTGACCAGGCCCTCGAAGAGAACCGATTCCGACTCTATCACCAGATAATCGCGCCGATCGAAGATACCGAACCCACCTACCATCGCACTGAAATATTGCTAAGGCTACTGGATGAAGAAGGCAAGATTGTTGGACCGATGGCCTTTATTCCGGCGGCTGAACGCTACTGCCGGATGCCTGCGATCGACCAGTGGATGATTCGTCAATTCCTGCGTGAAGTGAGTCTGAGCAGCGGCAGTTCGCAGGTCCTCTACAACCTCAATCTGTCGGGGGCTAGCCTTAGCGACGAGCAGTTTTTGGTGCAGCTAAAAGCTGATTTGCTGGCGAGTGCGATCGCACCCACTCTACTCTGCTTTGAAACCACCGAGACGACCGCCATCTCCAACCTTGGCCGGGTGACGACCTTTATGAAAGAGCTAAAGCAGCTAGGCTGTCAGGTTGCCCTAGATGATTTTGGCAGCGGCATGTCTTCGTTTGGCTACCTACGACAGCTACCAGTGGACTACATCAAAATTGACGGCAGTTTTATCACCAACCTTAGCGATCCGATCAACGCTGCCATTGTGGCTTCTATTTGCAATATCAGTCAGGCAATGAACCTACAGGTGATTGCTGAGTGGGTAGAAGATGATCTGACTAGACATCAACTAAAACAGCTAGGCGTCAACTATGTCCAGGGTTTTGGCATAGCGCAGGTTGTCCCCTTCTCTCACCAATTGATAGACGCGCAGTTCTCTTGATACTTCACGGTTTAATATTTCACTGCTTCATATTTTGCAGTTTCTAGCGCTGTGGCCGCAGAAGAGGCGGTCTGAGAAGGCTGCGCAAAAGACTTTAGAACAGACCAAAATAGCTTGACGACCCAGGTGACTAGCAGACCAATAATTCCGACAGTAAGAACGCCATGTGGAGAGTGCAGAATCGCTAGGGCAACACCTGTAATGATTAAGAAGAGAATGCTTTTGTTCATCGCTGTGAGCTTCTGGATCAAACTGCGGACAACTTCGCTGACTCGTTCATGCTAGCGACTGTGAGACTGATCTATCGCCAAATAGCCATAACCTTAGTAACGCTTAATGTTATCGGAGCAGATCGTAACAACAGTAACAATCATCTGGTCCATTGTTACTAACAGCAAGAACGCTATATCCCGTAGGGGCACGTAGTCGGTATGTCGTTTAGACGCACGTTCTTTAGCTAACCTCTACTTCAAATCCCTTGCCTCGGCTAGTCTCGCTTTTGCTAGGGACATCTGTGCTGATGTCTAGCTGCGCTATGTTAGGGATACCTACGCCTGCCTTGAGGGTAACGCGCTCGGTATTAATTCCTTTCTCTCTTACCTGATCGCCCGCAACTTGCAAGACATCTAGTGCCTGATCGACTGCCGTTTGAATAGCCTTTTCTGTTGCTTCTTTTGTCAACTCTTTGGGTTGAACATCAGTCAAGTTGGATACCTGGTTTGCCACTTTCTTTCCTGCTTTTTCGACCGCCTGAGTCACCTGATCAATAATCTCTTCGCCTTTCTTAGTAATATCGTTTTGTGCCATAGGGGTATGAAGAGGACGAGTGTCTATCTTAGGTTTATTCTCTTCGATGCGAGAGCTGTCAGCATCCGCCTTTAGAGACACACGATAGTTTTCTCAGTCGGCGATGTTCATTTGAGGTGATGTTCATTTTATAAATAGAAGCGTTCGTAATCTCGATGGCTGCCTATCCAATACCAAGTCACTGTGTTGTCTTCGACAATGTCCAAAGCTCAATAGCTGCGCGTGATCCGAGCAGACCAGAGCCCGATTTTACTATCAATACACTTGAATCGTAGGGATGGATGAAATGGATTATCTTGCCAAAGCCGATACGCTTTTCTCGCTGATCTTCTAACTGGTTCACTCAGCTTGGCATACTCAATCCAAAACGATGGCAACGTTGCCGACTTCATAGTCGCTCGTAGTCCATTGGCGCTGACTTTCCCTCAGCTATTTCACGTTTCGCTTGCTGCGCAGATGCAATCAGGTGACTGTGTGAGCGCGCTAAAGCAGCATCCCATCTAAGCTCATCTTCTAAATCAGCGATGAACTCACGAAGATGCTCTGCCACCCTCTCTTGCAGTTCACTGGGCAAAGATTCAACCATTTTCACAATGGTAGTGATTGACGAAGAAGACATAGGACGCGGGCGTTCGTACGCCGAGTAATAGACAAATTTGCAGCTCAAAACAATTATTATATGTCTTCCGGCTGCATGCCCGATACGACAGGTGCGGTGTTGCTGAGCTTAAGTTCAGGGTGATCGCCCTCTATCTGGCGACAGTTCCACTCATTTTTGAATAGCAATACCGGACGACCATAGCTGTCTTTGACGGTTGCAGTGTTGAAGATGCGTCCGGCTTGCTCTAGCGCGGGCCAGCCGCCTGTGACCCAGCGGGCGACGCTGTAGCCGATCGGTTCTAGCAGCGTTTCTACGTTGTACTCATTCTTTAGCCGGAACTGCACCACCTCGAACTGTAGCTGGCCCACAGCCGCCAGAATCGGATCGCGGCGGGACTCGTCCGCAGAATACATAATCTGGACTGCGCCTTCTTCTCTCAGCTCAGAGACGCCTTTGCGAAACTGCTTGAATTTAGAAGGGTTAGGATTTTTGAGGTAGGCAAACATTTCTGGAGAGAAGAACGGAATGCCCTCGTATTCGAGCGGTTCGCCCTGATAGATCGTGTCGCCGATGGCAAACACGCCTGGGTTGTTCAAGCCAATCACATCACCGGGATAGGCGGTTTCTAGCGATTCGCGGCCTTGTCCAAATAGCTTTTGCGGATGGGAGAGACGGACGTTCTTGCCGGTGCGGGCGTGGTTGACGACCATGTCTTTTTCAAACTTGCCGGAGCAAACGCGGATGAAAGCCACGCGATCGCGATGTCTCGGGTCCATATTGGCCTGCAGCTTGAAGATAAAGCCCGAAAACTCTTCTTTCGTCGGTGGCACGGGGCCAATCGTACTCTCATGCTCACCTGGTTCTAACCCGTAGTCCAAAAAGGCTTCTAAAAATAGCTCCACGCCAAAATTAGTCATAGCACTGCCAAAGAACACAGGCGTCATCTGGCCCGCATGCACCATCTCTAGATCCAGCTTAGGACCGATCTCATCAAGCATCTCCAGCTCTTCTGTAAACTGCTCAAATAGCTCTTCTCCGACTAATGCTTCAATCTGCGGATCGCCCCAGTCCAGCACCAAATCCTTGGCTTCTTTGCTGCCGTGAGCTGTGCGCTCGAACAGATGCACCTGCTTTTTGCGACGGTCGAATACGCCTTTGAACTGTTCGCCCATGCCAATTGGCCAGTTCACCGCATAAGTCGTCAGCCCTAGCTCCTGCTCAATCTCGTCCAGCAGCTCTAGCGGTTCGCGTCCCGGACGATCCAGCTTGTTAAAGAAAGTAAAGATTGGCATATCGCGCATGCGACACACCTCGAATAGCTTGCGCGTTTGCGGCTCTAGTCCCTTGGCTGCATCTTCTAGCATGACGGCATTATCAGCCGCCGCCAGGGTACGATAGGTATCTTCACTAAAGTCTTGGTGCCCTGGCGTATCGAGCAGGTTGATCCAGTAATCGTCGTAGCTAAACTGCAGCACAGTAGAGGTGATCGAGATGCCCCGCTGCTGCTCTAGCGCCATCCAGTCAGAGACCGCATGGCGCTGGGCACGTCTAGCTTTGACAGAGCCCGCCTCGTGAATGGCTCCACCGTAGAGTAAAAGCTTCTCGGTTAGAGTCGTCTTACCCGCGTCCGGGTGAGAGATGATAGCGAAGTTGCGACGCTGTTCGACAGCTTCAGCAATTTCGCCTTTGGAGATGAGGGTGGAAGTCATAAATCAATCAGTTAAATCACTGGCTCTATAAATAGACCCTGCTCGTATCAATTGTAATCTTTTCCCTGTAGTGCCAGTGGTTGTAGAAGTGGCCGATGGTCAAAATTATCTGAAATACGCCAAATTTGACCAAATTTAAATTGAAAATATCGGAATCTATTACGCTGTGGCTACACCTTCAACCCTCTGCTCGAAGTTCAATACAGAATAATTAAAGACGCCGTTAGGTCACAGTAGTAATGTCACAATCCACTGCCAGACAAGCTGTACCCATTGAGTTTATAGAACAGCTCAGCCATGACAGGAAGCTTCAAAGGTTGGTCGAGGAACTCTGGAGCTATGGGAGTTGCGGTATGTTCTCTTGGTTTCGTGAGTCACCCACAGTCAATTTTGAGTTTTATTCAAGGACGGTGATTGAGAAATTCAAGAAAGACTACATAGATGATTATGAATCGTTGAGGACTGGCACGAATAGTGGGCTTTTCCCCTTTGATCCTGACAAGGAATTAGATGAATATTGCCTTTTTCTAAAGCGGCAGCTTGAGCAGATCAGGACTATCGATCCACTCATTGAACAGCGAAGAGCCTATCTACGGGGACTCA